>NZ_CP043504.1:2238157-2557894 GCF_008365275.1 Protaetiibacter larvae
GGGCGGAGGAGATCACGGGGGTCGCGCCGAGCAGGGGGCGCAGCGTGCCGGCGTCCCGCCCCCAGAGGATCGCCACGAGCGGCGCGTCGCGTGCGACAAGGGCCCGGATGGCGTGCTCGGTGACCGCCTCCCAGCCCATCCCGCGGTGCGATCCGGGCGAACCGGCACGCACCGTGAGCACGCGGTTGAGCAGCATGACGCCCTGCTCCGACCAGCCGGACAGGTCGCCGTGCTCGGGCGGGGCGATGCCCAGGTCGTCGCGGAGCTCCCGGTAGATGTTCTGCAGGCTCCGCGGGATGGGGCGCACGTGCCGGTCGACCGCGAAGGAGAGCCCGATCGCGTGCCCCGGGGTCGGGTAGGGGTCCTGGCCGACGATGAGCACCCGCACCTCGGAGAGCGGAGCCGCGAAGGCGCGCAGCACGTTCGCGCCCGCGGGCAGGTAGGGGCGGCCGGCAGCGACCTCCGCGCGAAGCAGCTCCCCCATCCGCGCGATCTGCGGCGCGACGGGTTCGAGCGCCTGCGCCCAGCCGTGGTCGACGAGTTCGGCGAGCGGCCGGGGGCCGCTCATGCGCCGAGTGTCCCGACGATGACGCCGGCCGGCTCGTCGAGCACCTGCCAGACGCTGCCCTCGCCGAACACCGCGAAGCCTTCGTCGGCGACGACGAGCACCGTGCGCTCGTCGATGCCGACGCCGCCGTCGACGAGCCCCGCCTCGGTCGCCGCGATGAGCCGCGACAGGGTGCCCCACTGGACGGCGTGCACGTCGACCGCCAGATCGATGAGCCCGAGCCCCTCGGCGACGGTCACCTCGTCGAGGTCCTCGGCCGCCTCCTCGGGGCACACCGCGACACCGTTGATGCGCCACCCGCCCAGGAGCGCGCGATCCGCGGCGATCATGGCGCCCGCCGAGAAGCCGAGGTACGGGAGGCCGTCGGCGACGAGCAGCCGGATCTCCTCCACGAGCGGGTCGACCGCGGCGAGGTAGGCGGGGGTGAGCCCGCCGCCGATGACGAGCCCGTCGATGGCGGTGAGCACGGAGGCCGGGAACTCCTCCCCGCTCGGGATGATCGAGACGACCGGCTCGCATGCCGCGACCTGCCGGAACGACTCCGGGTACCCGCTGCGGTACTCGGCCGACGGCGAACCGTCGTCCACCACGATGAGCACCGCGATGCGCGGCACCATGCGCCCGCTTCCCGCGGCGCGTGCGGCAGCCTCGGCGAGAAACGCGGAGGTGACCTCGGGATCGCCCTCCGGGGACCATCCGCCGCCCACCAGATGCACGCTCACGAGACCGCCTCGGCGGGGTAGGCGACCGGGCCGGCCGAGCTCCACGGGAACATGATCCACCGGTCGGTGCGCCGCCAGGTGTAGTACGGCTCGTGCACGGTCCCCGGCTTGGAGTAGAGGCACACGGTGCGCACCTCGCCGCCGCCCGCCTGCAGCAGTTGCAGCACGAGGTCGAGCGTGCGGCCGGAGTCGGCGACGTCGTCGGCGAGCAGGATGCGCTTGCCGGCGAGCGACTCGCGGTCGAGGGTCGGGGGCAGCACGACCGGCTCATCGAGGCGCGACTCGACGCCCGTGTAGAACTCGACGTTGAGGGTGCCGATCATCTTCACGTCGAGCGCATAGCCGAGGGCGCCCGCGAGCGGAAGCCCGCCTCGGGCGATGCCGACGATCGCGTCGGGACGGAAGCCGTCGCCCGCGATCGCCTCGGCGAGCTCCCGCGATGCCCGCCCGAACAGCCCCCAGTCCAGAATCTCGCGCTCGTCGTCCGTCATGGCACCACGGTAGCGAGCCCGCGCAGCACTAGCATCCGAGAATGCCTACCCGTGGCGCCAGCGTCGGCGCGATCACCTTCTCCCTCGTCGGCTTCCTGTTCCTCGTCGAGCTCACGAGCGGCATCCTGCAGGGCTTCTACGTGCCCCTCATCCCGGATCTCGTCGACCACCTCGGCATCAAGGACGGCGACTTCAACTGGTTCGAGGCGGCGCAGCTGCTGCTGTCGGCGATCGTGGTGCCGATCTTCGCGAAGCTCGGCGACATGTTCGGCCACAAGCGGATGCTGCTCATCACGACCGCGCTCACCGCGGGCGCCACCTGGTGGCTCGCGACGACGACGACCTTCACGACCTTCCTGCTGGCCTGGGCGCTGCAGGCGTTCTACGTGGTGTGGCTGCCCCTCGAGGTGGCGCTCATCTTCGACCGCGGGCGACGCACCGGTCGCGGAGCCTCCCAGACCCGTCGCTCGGCGGGCTTCCTCGTGGTGGCGCTCGAGGTGGGCGCCATCGTCGGTGCGCTCGGGGCGAGCCGGGTGCTGGCGGCCTTCGGCGGGGACATCATGCTCACGCTCTTCGTGCCCGCGGTCGTCGTGTCGCTCGTGTTCTTCGCGATCCTCTTCGGGGTGCCGGAGTCGGAGCCGCTTCCGGGGCGGCGTCTCGACGGCATCGGCTTCCTCCTGCTGTCGGTGGGGCTCGTCGTCATCATGGTCGGGCTCGGCTGGATCCGGCTCGACAGCTCGGCCGCGGGCGTGCTCGCGACCGTGGGCCTCATCGTGATCGGACTCGGGGTGCTCGTCGGCTTCGGCGTCTGGGAGCTGCGGCATCCCGATCCCGCGATCGATCTGCGCGTCATGAGGCAGCCGACGATGTGGCCCGTGCTCGTCACGGCGGGACTGTTCGGCATCAGCGTGCTCGGCGCGCAGGCGCCGCTCGCGACCTACGCGGGCACCGACCCCTCGGTGGGCTACGGTCTCGGGCTCGACACCGACGCCCGCTCGAACCTCATCGGGGTGTATCTCGTGTCGATGATCGTCGGCGCGCTCGCCTTCGCGGCCGTGTCGCGACGTCTCGCCCCGCGGTTCTCGCTCATCCTCGCGACCGCATTCGTGGCGCTCGGTTACCTGCTGTTCCTGCCGTTCCACCTCGAGACCTGGCAGGTGGTCGCCAACATGGCGATCGCCGGCATCGGATCCGGTGCGCTCGTCGCAGCCCTCCCGGCGGCGGCCGCGGCGGCGGCTCCGCGCGGGCAGACCGGCGTGGCGTCGGGCATGACCAACACCACCAAGACGATCGGCGGCGCCTTCGCCTCCGCGATCTTCGGCGTCGTGCTCGTGACGGGCGCCTCCGAGGTGGCCGGCACGGTCGCACCGCTCGCCGGCTACCTGACGGTGTGGGCGATCTGCGGCGGCGGCGCACTCGTGGCGATGGTGCTGCTGTTCTTCGTGCCCAAGCTCGCCTTCGCCGACGTCGAGCCCGAGACGCCCGCCGAACCGGGGACCGCCGCGGAGCTCAGCTCCGCGGCGTGAGCGGGCCGCGGTGGATCGTGCGCACCGCCGACTGCGCGACCGGCTTGATGGTCACCAGGTCGAGGTTCACGTGCGCGGGCAGCTCGGCGGCGTGCACGATCGCCTCGGCGATGTCCTCGGCGACGAGCGGGTTCACGACGTCCGCGTACACGGCGTCCGCGGCCGCCGCATCCCCGCGGTAGCGCACGAGCGAGAAGTCGGTCTTCACCATGCCGGGCGCGATCTCGATCACCCGCAGCGGCTCGCCGCCGAGTTCGAGCCGCAGCACCGCCATGAGCGCGTGCTCGGCGTGCTTGGCGGCGTTGTAGCCGCCCCCGCCCGGATACACGACGTGGCCGGCGATCGAGGTGACGGCGAGGATGTCGGCGACGCCGCGGTCCCGAGAGCCGGTGCGCAGCGCCGGCAGCAGGGCCGCGATGACACGCTGCGTGCCGAGCACGTTGGTCTCGAACATGACGCGCCAGTCCTCGGGGTCGCCGTCCTCGATCGACTCCGCGCCGACCGCGCCGCCCGCGTTGTTGACGAGGGCGTGCAGGGTGTCGCCGACCTCGGCGCGCAGCCGCGCCACGTCGGCGGCATCCGTCACGTCGGCGACGATCGGGGTGAGCACGCCCTCGGCCTCGAGCGCCGCGAGCCGGTCGGCGCGGCGTGCGACGCCGATCACCTCCCAGCCGTGGGCGGCGAACAAGCGGGCCGTCGCCTCCCCGATCCCGGAACTCGCCCCTGTCACGACCACGCGATACGCCATGCCCCCACGTTATGCGATGGGAGAAGTGCATAACGCTGCAGCGTTGTGCAGACGGCTACTCGGCGGAGGGGATCTCGTAACCGCGGTCGACGCGCTTCGGGAGCACGAAGACCAGGGCGAAGGCGGCGACCGCGAAGATCGCCGAGACGAGCATCGCGTGCGCGGCGCTCTCGGCGAACGACGAGGCGACATCCGTCGGCCCCGAGATGTCGAGGGTGCCGAAGAACACCGAGCCGATCACCGCGATGCCGATCGCCGAGCCGATGCGCTGCATCGTGCCGATGACCCCGGATGCCGCACCCGCCTCCGCGCGGTCCACCGTCGCGACGATGAACTGCGCGTTGGGCGCGATGAACAGGCCCGATCCGATGCCCGCGACGGCGAGCGGCGCGAGCAGCTCCCAGTTCGTGAGGTCGGCGGCCGGAACCAGCAGCAGCACGAGCCACACCGCGATGAGCCCGAGCGACACGAGCCCGGTGCCGATCACGAGCGCGGTGCGACCGAAGCGGTGCGCGATCCGGTCGCTCTGCGAGGCGCCGACGATCGAACCGAGGGCGAACGGGATCGACACGAGCCCGGACTCGAGCGCGGTGTGGCCGAGGCCCGCCTGCCAGAGGATCGAGATCGTGAAGAAGATGCTCGTGAACGCCGCGAAGTAGACGAGCGCGAGCACGACGCCGCCCGTGAAGGCCGGGTGGCTGAACAGGTGCGGGGGCACGAGCGGCGTGGTGCGGCCGCGGCGGGTGAGGAGCACCTCCCACAGCGCGAACAGCACGATGAGCACGACACCGCCGGCGAGCGACAGCCAGGTCCACAGCGGCCAGTCCTGGTCCTGGCCTTCGATGAGCGGCACGAGGATCGCCACGAGACCGCCGCCCAGCAGCAGGAATCCGAACCAGTCGGCGCCCTTGGCATCCGCGCCCTCGGCGCCCGAGGGGAGGATGAGGATCGCGGCGATCACCGCGAGCACGCCGAACGGCAGGTTGACGAAGAAGATCGAACGCCATCCCTCCGCGTCGCCGAGCGCCTCGATGAGCAGGCCGCCGACGATCGGGCCGAGTGCGGTCGAGACGCCGATCGCGGCCCCCATGATGGCGAACGCCGTGCCGCGCACGCGCCCCGGGAACATGAGCTGGATGAGCGCGGTGACGGGCGGGAAGAACATGCCGCCGAACAGCCCCTGGGCGACGCGCGCGATCACCAGGTGGCCGCCGTCCGCCGCGATGCCGCAGAACAGGCTCGCGACCGTGAAGCCCGTGAGGCCCACGATGAACACCCATTTGTGCCCGAAGCGGTCGCCGATGCGGCCCGCGGGGATGAGCACGAGTCCGTAGGCGAGGGCGTAGCCGGCGATGATCCAGGAGAGGGTGGCCTCGTCGGCGCTGAGGCTCGTGCGGATGGTGGGGAGTGCGACGTTGACGATCGTCGTGTCGAGCATGCCCATCGCGACGCCGAGGATGAGCACGGCGAAGGCGAGCCAGGCCTTCCGCGGCACGGCGGGGACCGTGGCGGGGGCGACGGGGGTGTCGGTCATGAGGGGTCCTTTCTCGTGAGCTCGTCGGCGATGAGCTCGGGGAGTCGGCGGGTGAGCTGCTCGTGCCAGTCGACCTCGGCGCGCAGCCGGTGGATCGTGTGCTGGAGCACGAACAGCTCCATGGGGGTCAGGTAGATGCGGATGCGCTCGATGGTGGCCTCGCGCTCGGCGATGCGACCGCGCAGCTCGACGAGGCGGGCCTTGATGTGCTCGGGCAGCTCGTCGAGGCGGTCGCGGTCGAGGCGCGAGAGCGCGAGATCGACGGGGTCGGGCCGCAGGACGACCTCATGGAGGGTCTCGACCCGCAGCCGCGCGAGTTCGGCACGGCCGGCGGGGGTCGCCCGCCAGACCTGGCGCTCCGGGTACGCGCCGTCGCGTTCCGTGCGCGCCTCCTCGATGAGGCCGTCGGCCGCGAGGCGTTTGAGCGCGCCGTAGAGCGCGCCGACCGAGATGTCGGTCCACAGCTGCACGTGCTCCTGCTCGGCGAGGCGCCGCAGCTGGTGACCGTGCATCTCACCCTCGTCGACGAGCGCGCCGAGGATGTAGAGGCGGATGGACGACATGGCACTACTCTCGCACGAGTAGTCAATCAAGAGCAAGCTTGCCGCCGCCGACGATGTGACGCCCCATGTCGAGACGGATTGCCGCCCTTCGAGGCCCGACGTATCGTTCCGCAGGGAGCGGGCGCACGCCCGGCCCACACCCGAATCGCCGAGCGAGGAGCATCCATGTCGGACTGGAAGTTCGAGACCAAGCAGATCCACTCGGGCGCCGCCCCCGACCCGGTCACCAATGCGCGGGCCACCCCGATCTACAAGACCACCTCGTACGTGTTCAACAACGCGGACCACGCGAAGAACCTCTTCGCGCTCGCCGAGTTCGGCAACATCTACACCCGCATCCAGAACCCGACCCAGGCGGTCGTCGAGGAGCGCGTCGCGGCGCTCGAAGGCGGCACCGCCGCCCTGCTGGTCGCCTCCGGCCAGGCGGCCGAGACCTTCGCGGTGCTCAACATCGCGCAGGCCGGCGACCACATCGTCTCGTCGAGCTCGATCTACGGCGGCACCTACAACCTCTTCAAGTACACGCTCGCCAAGCTCGGCATCGAGACGACCTTCGTCGAGAACCAGGACGACGCCGAGGAGTGGCGCGCGGCGGTCCGCCCCAACACGAAGCTCTTCTTCGCGGAGACGGTCGGCAACCCCAAGATCAACGTGCTCGACATCGAGCTCGTCGCCGAGGTCGCCCACGAGAACCGCGTGCCGCTCATCGTGGACAACACGATCGCGACCCCGTACCTCATCCGGCCCTTCGAGCACGGCGCCGACATCGTCGTGCACTCGGCCACCAAGTTCCTCGGCGGCCACGGCACGGTCATCGGCGGCGTGATCGTCGACGGCGGAACCTTCGAGTGGTCGAAGAACGTCGACAAGTTCCCCGGCCTCACCGAGCCCGACCCCTCGTACCACGGCGCCAGCTACACGACCGTGCTCGGCGACGGGATCGCCTACATCATCAAGGCGCGCGTGCAGCTGCTGCGCGACCTCGGTGCCGCGATCTCGCCCGACAGCGCCTTCTCGCTCATCCAGGGCATCGAGACCCTGTCGATCCGGGTGGAGCGCCACGTGCAGAACGCCCAGGAGATCGCGGAGTGGCTCGAGAACCACCCGGATGTCGCCTCGGTCAACTACTCGGGCCTCCCCTCGAGCCCCTGGTACGCCGCAGCCAACAAGTACGCCCCGAAGGGCGTCGGTGCGGTGCTCTCCTTCGAGCTCAAGGGGGGCGTCGACGCGGGCCGCACCCTCGTCGACAACGTGAGCCTGTTCAGCCACCTCGCCAACATCGGCGACGTGCGCAGCCTCATCATCCACCCCGCGTCGACCACGCACTCGCAGCTCACGCCCGAGCAGCAGCTCACCGCCGGCGTCACCCCCGGCCTCGTGCGCCTCTCGGTCGGGCTCGAGAACATCGACGACCTCAAGGCCGACCTGCAGTCCGGCTTCGACGCGGCACGCCGCGTCGTCGCCGCCAACGCCAACGCATAAGGCCGCACAGCACGACAGCGCCCCGCCGGGTACCCGGCGGGGCGCTGTCGTTCCGCCGGCCGGAAAGGCCGCCGGCGCCGCGGCCACGGTAACGCTCTGCGCTCCACGCTCCGGCGCGCGCGTGTAACACAGTCGATCGGCGCGGAAGAATGGGCGGGATGGACTGGCAGACACTCGAAGACGCGGTGCCCTCCGCGTTCGTCACCGAGTCCAACCGGCGCGCCATCTCGGCGAAGCCGCCCGCCTCCGGCGCCTGGCGGATCGGCGACGACCCCGGTGACCGCCTGTTCGAGCAGCTCGGCCCCCTCGAGTTCGAGCGCGGGGGAACGCTCCCGGCCGTCACGATCGCCTACGAGACCTGGGGCACCCTCAACGCGGCGGGCGACAACGCCGTGCTCGTCCTGCACGCCCTCACCGGCGACAGCCACCTCGTCGGCCCGCCCGGCAACGGCCATCCCACCGCCGGCTGGTGGTCGGGGCTCGTCGGCGCGGGCAAGGTGCTCGATCCCGAGCGCTGGTTCGTCGTCGCGCCCAACATGCTCGGCGGCTGCCAGGGCTCGACCGGACCGGCATCGGTCGCGCCCGACGGCGTCGAGTGGGGTTCGCGCTTCCCCTACCTCACCATCCGCGACCAGGTCGAGGCGCAGCGGCGGCTGAGCGATGCGCTCGGCATCCGGCGCTGGGCGGCCGTCATCGGCGGGTCGATGGGCGGCATGCAGAGCCTCGAGTGGGCGATCACCCATCCGGAGCGGGTGGAGCGGTTCGCCGTGCTCGCGGCTCCCCCGTTCTCCTCCGCCGACCAGATCGCGCTCAACTCCGTGCAGTCGGAGGCCATCCGCATGGATCCCGCCTTCGCCGGCGGCGACTACTACAACGCGGAGGACGGCGAGGGTCCGCATGCGGGCCTCGCGCTCGCGCGGCGGATGGCGCTGCTCAACTACCGCTCCCCCACCGAGCTCGACGACCGCTTCGCCCGCAGCTGGCAGAGCGGGATCAATCCCATGGGGGGCGGCGGCCGCTTCGCGGTCGAGAGCTACCTCGACTTCCACGGCAACAAATTCACCCGACGCTTCGACGCCAACAGCTACCTCGTGCTCGTGGACGCCATGAACTCGCACGACGTCGGGCGCGATCGCGACGGGGTGAGCGCCGCCCTCGCCCGTGCGACGGGGCTCGGGCTCGTGCTCGGCGTCGACTCCGATCGGCTGTTCCCGGTGCCCGGTCAGCAGATCATCGCGCGCGGCATCCCGAACAGCCTGAGCGGTCCCGAGCCCGTCGTGATCTCCTCCCCGTTCGGCCATGACGCCTTCCTCATCGAGAATGCGCTCGTGAGCGCGGAGCTCGAACGGCTGCTCGAGGCCTGATCGCGGCACGGCTCGGGCGTGGCACCCCCGTTCGGGGGATCGGGCATGCCACGATGGGTCCGAGGAGGCCCCGGTCACCCGCGGGGTGGAGTGCGCGATGGATCTGATCGCCAAGGAACGCGACCGCGTGCTGCAACGCGCTGCGCGCATCTACGGCCTGAGCTTCACCGCCGTCGCCGCCGCCTGCTACGTGCTCCCCGGCGCCGTCGACGGCCCGCTCGCCCTGTGGGGCGGGATCGGCCTGCTCCTCGTGCTCGCGGGAAGCCAATTCGCCCTCGGGGTCTCCCGGAACCCGGTCTGGATCATCGTCCCGCTCGCCGCAGGACTCGGCGTCGTGGCCCTCGCGACCGCGGGCGGCTCCGCGGCGGTCGGCGAGGGCGGGATGACGGCGCTGCAGCTGCTGCTGTCGGGAGCGCTCGCCTCGGTCGCGATCGTCCTCACCGGGACGGTCGGTCGCGTGCTGAGCCTCGGGCTCGCCTTCGTCGGCGTCACCGCCGTCTCCCTCTGGCTCACCTCCGCCTCGCAGGAGCCGCTGCGCACCGGCGCGCTGCTGCTGCTCGGCTGGATCCTCACCGCGGCGATCGGCATGTGGGTGTCGGGCGGGGTACCGCAGGTGAGCAAGCGCATCGCGAGCATCGGCCGCGCCCACCGCGCCGAGCGCCAGGCGAGCGAGCTCGAGGCGCAACGTCGGCAGTCCGCGCGGCTGCTGCACGACACCGTGCTCGCCACCCTCACCCTGCTCGCCCACTCCGGCGTCGGGGTCACCCCCGAGGCGCTGCGCCAGCAGGCCGCCGACGATGCGCGCCTGCTCCGCCAGTTGCGGCTCGGCTCGACCCCCAACCCGCAGTCGTCGGGCAGCTACCAGCTCGGCTCCGGCGGCGAGTCGGAGCCGGTGCTCGGACGCACCCTCGAATCCGTGAAACAGCGCTTCGGGCGGATGGGGCTCGAGGTGAGCTGGCACGGCACCGGGCAGGTGCTGCTGCCGAGCGAAGTGCTCGACGCCTTCCTCCTCGCCCTCGCCGAATGCCTCGAGAACGTGCGCCGCCACTCGGGGGTGACCCAGGCCCACGTCACCATCACCGACGACGACACCACGGTCCGCGCGATGGTGACCGACGCGGGCGTCGGTTTCGACATCGCCGACATCGACGAGGCGAAGCTCGGCTTCGCGGAGTCGGTCGTGGCGCGGCTGCGGGATGTGGGAGGCAACGCGCGGCTGTTCTCGTCCCCCGGCGCGGGCACCACGGTCGTGCTGGAGGTGCCCCGATGACGGCAGGGCTCCCCGAGGAGAACACCCTCGGCATCATCGTCGGCAACGCCGCGCGTGCCGTGTCCAAGACGGCGCGCAAACTGGGTCACGCGGGCGCGCGCCCCAGCCTCGGCGGCTCCTTCCTGGCGCTCGGCGCCGACATCCTCGTCGTGCTGCGCGCGGTCTACGGGCTCAGCTGGTTCATTCTGCTGTGGGATCGCTACCCGCTCCCCGGAGCCGCCGCGAGCGCCTGGGGGGTGCTGATCGTGGTGATCGTCGGCACCATCATCGGCACCCGCCTCGGCGGGGACCGGATGCCGACCTGGGCCTTCATCCTCGTGCTCGGCGGACTCGCGACGACGGTCGCCCTCGACTTCGTCGCCGTCTGGGATCTCGGCGACCCCGGACGCACCCTCACCGCGGCGACCGCGGCGGGCATGGCGCTGCTGCTCGTGGTGACCCAGCGCGGCGCGGCGGAGGTGCTGACCGCGGCCGGCGTGCTCGGCGTCGCCCTCGCGGTCGCGATGTTCCTCGACACCCCGCCGGGAACCCCCTTCGACGCGGACCATCTCGCACCGCTGCTGTCGGTCGTCGCCTTCGCCGTGCTGCCCGCCGTCATCGGCGTCGTCGTCGTGAGCGGGTACCGGCGGATGGTGCAGCTCGAGCTCGACCGGGTGCTCGTGCAGAGCAACGTGTCGGCCCCCCGCTTCGCCGTCGGCATGCTCGCCTCCGAGGAGCTCGCACGCCTCGACCTCGCGGCGGAGCGCCTCCTCGACTCGATCGCCACCAAGAAGACCGCGCTGCCTCTCACGCCGAAGACGGCCTCGATCGCCGCATCGCTCGCGACCGAGTTGCGGCTGCACCTCATCGAGGGCCGCCGTGAGACCTGGCTGTACCACGCGATCAGCGAATCCGAGATGCTCGGCAAGTCGGTCACGCTCGTCGACAAGTCGGCACTCGCCGGCCTCCTCGACCCCGCCCAGCGCGACGGCCTGCTCTCGACGGCCTGGCTGCTCGTGAGCGACACCCGCAAGAAGACCAACCCGAACCGCGCCGTCACGGTGCAGATCGGTCCCGTCGCGCCCGCGACGACCCCGCGCACCGACCGCAAGATCCTCGTGCCGATCGCGATCACGAGCACCGGTATCCGCCGCAATCGTGTCGATCCGTCGATCTGGGCCGCACTCGGTCGGGTCGGGCGCTACTCTGACTCCACCGAGGGTGGAAGTCTGCGTGTCGACATCGAGGCGCTCGTCGACAACCCCGCCGACGTCTGACCCCCCAGCCACCGAAGGAGAGGCGCCCATGGCAGCCCCCATCCGACTCGCCGTCGTCGATGACCACCGCATGATCCTGAGCGGACTCGCCAACTGGATCCGCAGCGCGACGGACGAGATCGACGTGGTCGCCGAGCTCTCCAGCTGGCCCGAGCTGCTCACGCACCCGAGCTTCCCCGTCGACGTGGTGCTGCTCGACCTCGACCTCAAGGACAACATCCCCGTCGCCGTGAAGATCTCGGCCCTCAAGGCGAGTTCGGTGCGCGTCGTGCTCATGAGCACGTACTCGGAGCCCAACGTCGTGCGCGAGGCGCTCGCCGCCGGCGCGCTCGGCTACCTCGTGAAGACGGAGGATGCCGAGATGATCGTCGAGGCGATCCGCGCCGCGTCGCAGGGCGAGAGCTTCGTCTCCGCAGAGCTCGACCTCGCGATCAACGCGGCCGACATCGGCGGGGCGCCGAAGCTCTCCGCTCAGGAGCGCCGGGTGATGGCGCTCTACGGCGGCGGCGAGCCGGTCAAGGCGGTCGCCTACCAGCTGGGCATCTCCGAGGAGACGGCCAAGAGCTACCTCAAGCGCATCCGGGAGAAGTACCGGGTGGCCGGCATCGACGTGGGCACCAAGGTCGCGCTGCGACGCCGCGCCATCCAGGACGGCATCCTCATCCAGGACACCCCCACCGGCTCCTTCTGACCCCGGGCCCATGGCGCGGCTGGAGCCGCGACCCTGCGGCGGGAGAAACGCCCCCCGCTACGCGGTCACGGCTCCCGCTGCGCCACGAACCGGACGGCTCGTGATCCAGGCGCCGGTCGCGGCGATGAGGATGCCGGGGGCGCACAGCACGAGGCCCAGCCAGGTGGGCGCGAGGTAGCCCCAGCCCGCCGCGATGACCGCGCCGCCGAGGAACGCCCCGAGGGCGTTCCCGATGTTGAGCGCGGAGTGGTTGACCGCGGCGGCGAGCGTCTGGCTGTCGCCCGCGACATCCATGAGACGGGTCTGGATGGTCGGCGAGAGGGCCGAGGCCGCGACCCCCACTCCGAACAGGAAGCCGAACAGACCCGCCGGATGCTGCGCGGTGAGCGCCAGTCCGACGAGCATGAGCGCGAACACCCCGAAGCTGAGGAACAGCGCCCGGAGCACGCCGCGGTCGGCCGCCCAGCCGCCGATGATGTTGCCGACCGTCATGCCGACTCCGAGCGTCACGAGCGCCCACGGCACGATGGCGGCGGGCAGTCCGGTCACCTCCGTCGTGAGCGGGGCGACATAGCTGTAGACGGCGAAGAACCCGGCGAATCCGATCGAGCCGGTGAGCAGCGCGAGCCACACGGCGGGGCGCCGGAAGGCCCCGAGTTCGCGGCGCGGGGTGGCCTCGGGGTCGCCGGGCTGGATCGGAACCGTGAGGCGGATGGCGACGACCGCGGCGGCGAAGATCGCCGCGACGACGAGATAGGCGGCCCGCCATCCGGCGTTCTGCCCCAGCGCGGTGATGAGCGGCACGCCGACGACGTTCGCGATCGTGAGACCCGAGAGCACGAGCGCCACGCCCTGACCGCGCTTGCCGGGTCCCATCAGCCGGGCGGCCACGAGTGCGGCGATGCCGAAGTACGCGCCGTGCGGGAGCGCCGCGATGAACCGGAACATCACCACGAGGGCGAAGGTCGGGGCGAGCGCCGAGGCGATCGTCCCGATGGTGAACGCGACCGTCAGACCCAGCAGGATGGTGCGGCGCGGCAGGCGGGCCGCGAACACCGCGATCGTGGGAGCGCCCACGACCACGCCGAGCGCGTACGCGGCGATCATCACGCCGCCCTGCGCGATCGCGTCGTCCTGCGCGTGCGCCCAGGCGTCCGGCAGCAGGTCCTGGGCGATCTGCGGCAGCAGCCCCATCGCGACGAACTCGGTCGAGCCGATGCCGAAGCCGCCCAGGGCGAGCGCCAGGAGGGCGAGACGGGTGCGTGCCGGGGAGAGGGGCGGGGCGAGGTCGGTCACGAGAGGGCGGGTTCCGTTCGGATGGTGTCGATGAGCGCGGCGATCGCCCAGACGAACAGCACGAGGTAGAGCACGTTGCGTGCGCTGAGCGCGATGAGGAGAACCGTGTCGAGGCCGAGAAGCTTCCCGTACAGGTACGGGTAGACGAGCTGGGTGAACGCGCCGATGAGCACCGCGAGCACGGCGGGAGTGCGGAAGCCGCGACCGCCCTCGAGCCGTGCGGCGACGAGCCCGAAGAGGATCGGCGCGGCGAGCCACCCGGCGAACTGGGGCGAACCGACCTTGTTGAACAGCATGAGCGCGACCGTGAGGGCGAGGAACAGCGCCGGCAGCAGCTCGGCCGTGGGGCGGCCGCGTCGCACGGCGACGAACCCCAGCACCCCGACCCCGAGCACCGCGAGCACGAGCAGGGGGGTGGACAGCGCCGCCGCGAGCTCGGTACCCGGGCCGCGCAGCTGGTAGGTGAGGATCTCGTGGTCGTAGTAGATCGAGGTGCCGCCGCCGGCCCACGCGGTCCACATGGCGACCGTCGCGAGCGGCGACTCGACCTGCAGGCCGCGTCCGCTCTGCTGGGTCACGAAGCTGAACAGGCTCGCGCCGCCCCCGAGGATGAGGCCGACGAGCAGCACGACGGCGCTCGTCGCGAACGCGGCGGTGAGCACCGTGAGGCGACTGCGCAACGCCAGGACCGCCGCGGCCACCAGCGCCGCCGGCCACACCTTGACCCACGCCGCCACCGCGAGCAGCACACCGCCGAGTGCCGGGCGCGCGACGATCACGAGCACCCCGACGATCGACACCGCGGTCGCGAAGGTGTCGATGCGTCCGAGGGCGACGGGCCCGAGGGCGAGCAGGAACAGCAGCCACCACCAGGCCGCAGGAGCCGTCGCACGGCCCGGGCGCCCCCGATGCAGCAGCACGGCGAACGCCACCGCGTCGATCGCCATCGCCAAGGTCAGCCAGGTGCTCGCGTAGAAGGTCCACCCGAACACGGCCGAGGCGGCCATCGGCAGGATCGCGAGCAGCGGATACACCCACGCCGTGTCGATCCCGACCCAGACGCCCGCGTCGATGCCCTGATGCATCCAGAACGCGTAGACGAGCGTGACGTCGCCCATCGGGAGGCTCGGCGACACGAGGCAGATCAGTCCGAGCACGAGATGCACGACCACGAAGGCGCCCCACAGCACCGCGGGATGCGTCAGCACCGAGGCGATCCGGGCGCGGACGCGGGTGCCGACCGCCGCATCCGTCATGGATTCCAGCGTACCGGGGCCGATGACACCGGATGACGCGCGGCCCGGCGCCTGGGGCCGGGACAGGAGAAGATCGAAGGATCCCAACACCTGTTTGTTCTGGAGGCAGCATGTCCCGAATCACTGTCCGCCTGGCCGCCGTGGCCTCGGCGACCGCGATCGCCCTGAGCCTCGCGGCCTGCGCGAGCACCCCCGACGCCCCGTCCGCCGGCCCCGCCGTGGACGAGGGCTACGTCACCCCCGGCAAGCTCACGGTCGCGACCGGCGAGACCGCCTACTTCCCGTACGTGATCGACGACAAGCCGGAGTCGGGCGAGGGCTTCGAGGCCGCCGTCGCCTACGCCGTCGCGGAGGAGCTCGGCTTCGCGCCCGAGGATGTCGTGTGGGTGCGCACGAGCTTCGAGTCGGCGATCGCGCCCGGCCCGAAGAGCTTCGACTTCAACATCCAGCAGTACACGATCACCGACGAGCGCAAGCAGGCCGTCGACTTCTCCTCGCCGTACTACTCGGCCAGCCAGGCGGTCGTCGCCATCTCGGGCGGCAAGGCCGACGGCGTGGACTCGATCGCGGGCCTGCAGGACCTCGTGCTGGGCGCGATGGCCGGCTCCACGAGCGCGACCACGATCGAGGAGGCCGTGAAGCCGAACGTCGAGCCGCTGCTCTACAACTCCAACGAGGACGCCGTGGCGGCCCTCCAGGCGAACCAGATCGACGCGCTCGTGCTCGACCTGCCCACCGCCTATTACGCGACGGGCGTCTACATCGAGAACTCGTTCATCGTGGGCGAGCTGCCCGGCGCCGGCGTGCCCGACGAGTGGGGCCTGCTGCTCGCGAAGGACTCGCCGCTGACCGCGAAGGTGACGGCGGCCCTCGACGCGCTCCGCGACAGCGGCAAGCTCGCCGAGATCACCGACAAGTGGCTCGGCTCGGGGCAGGGTGTCGCCCTGCTGAAGTGACAACGCGCTAGCGTCGCCACGTGAGTTCCCCGCCTCCGACCTCGAGCCGGCCCGCCCCCCGTGGGGTGAGCCGGCTCGAGGTCGAACGTCGCGCCTACCGGCGTCGGCAGCAGACCCGTTCGGTGCTGATCGCCGCGGCTTCGACGATCGTGCTGGCGGTCGTCGTCTGGGCGACGGTCGTCAACACCGAAGGCTGGGCCGCCGTCCAGCGGTTCTTCCTCGACCCGGCCATCGCGCTCGAGTACCTGTCGAAGATCTGGGACGGCTTCCTCTTCAACCTGCAGGTGCTCGCCATCTCGGTCGTCACGGTGGGCGCGGTCGCACTCGTCATCGCCACCTTGCGCACCCTGCGCGGCCCCGTGTTCTTCCCGGTGCGCATCGCGGCTGCGGCATACACCGACCTGTTCCGCGGGCTGCCGTTCGTGATCGTGCTGTACATCGTCGGCTACGGCATCCCGACCATCACGAACACGCGCTTCCCCCCGATCGTGCTGGGCGTGCTCGCCATCACCCTCACCTATTCGGCCTACGTCGCCGAGGTGATCCGGGCCGGGATCGAGGCCGTGCACCCCTCGCAGCGGCTCGCCGCGCGCGCCCTCGGGCTCGGCTACGTGCAGACCCTGGGACGCATCGTGCTGCCGCAGGCGGTGCGCAAGATCGCACCGCCGCTCATGAACGAC
Organism: Protaetiibacter larvae; assembly: GCF_008365275.1. Taxonomy (GTDB): domain Bacteria; phylum Actinomycetota; class Actinomycetes; order Actinomycetales; family Microbacteriaceae; genus Homoserinibacter; species Homoserinibacter larvae. Next base: position 2,254,561 of record NZ_CP043504.1, read on the forward strand.
TTCCTCTCGATGCAGAAGGATGTCGGCCTCGTGTCGATCCTGGGTGCCGTCGACGCCGTGCGCGCGGCCCAGAACGCGGCCTCGCAGAGCTACAACTTCACGCCCTACATCGTCGCGGGGGTGCTGTTCATCCTGCTCGCGATCCCCACCATCCGCCTCACCGACTGGTACACCGCGCGCCTGCGCGACCGCGAGCAGATGGGGTCGATCGTATGAGCGCGCTGCTGGCCGCCACCGAGGTCTGGAAGTCCTTCGGAGAGCGCGAGGTGCTGCGCGGGATCTCGCTCGAGCTCGCGGCGCACGAGGTGGTGGCCCTCATCGGGCCGAGCGGTTCCGGCAAGTCGACCTTGCTGCGCTGCCTCAACCTGCTGGAGCCGATCGACGACGGCCGGATCCTGCTGGGCGACGACGACATCTCCGACCCGCGGGTCAAGGCCGACCGCGTCCGTGCGCGGTTCGGGATCGTCTTCCAGCACTACAACCTCTTCCCCCATCTGTCGGTGCTCGACAACGTGACCCTCGCGGCACGGCTCGTGCACGGCACGTCGCGGCGCGTGGCGGAGGAGCGCGGGATGGCGCTGCTCGAACGCATCGGGCTCGCCGACAAGGCGAAGGAGCACCCGGATCGCCTCTCGGGCGGGCAGCAGCAGCGCGCCGCCATCGTGCGGGCGATCGCGACCGACCCTGAGGTGCTGCTGTTCGACGAGATCACGAGCGCCCTCGATCCGGAGCTCGTCGGCGAGGTGCTGGATCTCGTGCGCGAGCTCGCGGCCGACGGCGCGACCATCCTCATGGCGACCCACGAGATGGCGTTCGCGCGAGACGTCGCCCACCGGGTGCTGTTCCTCGACGGCGGGGTCGTCGTCGAGGAGGGCCCGCCCGCGGAGCTCTTCGGCGCGCCACGGGAACCGCGGACCCGGGAGTTCCTCGCCCGGATGCCGCGCTAACCGCCCAGCAGCTCGCGGATCACGGCCGGCAGCTCGGCGCAGAGGTCGAGCACCGTGAAGGGTCCGCCCCTGCTCGCGCGCCGCGCGGCGAGCCCGTGGACGACGGCCGCGGCGGCGGCGATCGGCGCGACCGCCCCGGGATTCGCAGCCAATCCGTGTGCGTGGGTCGCGAGCAGCGCCCCCAGCACGCCGGCGAGCGCATCCCCCGCGCCCGCCGTCGCCGTCCAGCTCGGCGCGGACTGCACGCGCAGCACCCCGCCCGACGGGTCGGCGACATGGCTCGTGTGCCCCTTGAGCAGCACGACCGCCGAGAAACGCTCGGCCGCCTCGCGCGCGGCACCCGCCGGATCCGCGAGCACCTCCTCGCGTTCGCGGTCGAGCAGCCGGCCGAGCTCGCCCGCGTGCGGCGTGAGCACCCGGAGACCCGTCGACCGGGTGACCCGTTCGAGCGCCCCCGCGTCGAGCACCGTGGGGACCGGGTCGGCCAGTGCGGCGTCGAGCGCCGCGGCCGTCAACTGGTCGAGCGAGCCGCCGTCGTGTCCGGAGCCGACCACCCAGGCCTGCACGCGCCCCGGGGCGGTCACGGCTTCGGGGCGACGCTGCAGCACGAGCCGCGTCGGACGACCCGCCCCGAGGTAGCGCACCATCCCGACACCGGTGCGCAGCGCGGCCTCGACGCCGAGCACCGCAGCACCCGGATACCGCGCCGAGCCGGTCACGAAGCCGAGCACGCCGCGCGAGTACTTGTCGTCGTCGGGACCCGGTACCGCGATCCACGCCGCCGCGTCCTCCGGGCCGAACAGAGCGTCCATGCCGCCACGATAGTTTGGCGACGTGAGCATCAGCATCCCCGGCCGTGTCGTCGTCTTCGACTACGGCGAGGTGATCTCGATGTCGCAGAGCGAGCACGACCGCCTCGCCCTGCTCGGCACGGCATCCCAGGAGGCGGCCGACTTCTGGCCGGTGTACTGGCGGCATCGCGACGCTCTCGACCGGGGCGAGCTCCGGGTCGTCGCGTACTGGAACGCGGTCGCCGCCGACCTCGGCGCCAGCTGGGATCTGCCCACCATCCAGCGCCTGTGGGCGATCGACTTCCGCAGCTGGATCAGCGTCGAGCCCGGCACGGTCGAGCTCATCGCCGAACTGCACGCCGGCGGCACCCGCACCGCACTGCTGTCGAATGCGGGCTTCGACTTCGGCGACCCGTTCCGCAACTCGCCGATCGCGACCGTGTTCGAGAAGGTGTTCGTGAGCGCAGAGCTCGGCCTGCTCAAGCCCGAGCCCGCGATCTATCGCCACGTGATCGCCGAGCTGGGAATCGATGCCTCCCAGCTCGTGTTCATCGACAACAAGCCCGCCAACGTGGAGGGCGCCACCGCCCTCGGGGCGACCGGGCACGTCTTCACCGGGGTGCACGGCCTCCGGGAGTTCCTCGAAACCCTCGCCCGGGAGGCGTGATGCCCGGTCTGTTCGACCCGATCACCGTACGATCCACCACGCTGCGCAACCGGCTCTGGGTGGCGCCCATGTGCCAGTACTCGGCGCTCGCCCGCGACGGCGTACCCACCGACTGGCACCTCGTGCACCTCGGTTCCTTCGCGCGGGGCGGCGCGGGACTCGTCATCGCGGAGGCCACCGCGGTGGTCCCCGAGGGACGGATCTCGCCCGAGGACACCGGCATCTGGAACGACGAGCAGGCCGAGGCGTGGCGGCGCATCGCGGCGTTCATCCGCGCCGAGGGAGCCGTGCCCGGCATCCAGTTGGCGCACGCCGGGCGCAAAGCGTCCACCTTCTCGCCGTGGGGCGACGAGCGGCACGGCTCGGTGCCCCTCGAGGAGGGCGGTTGGCCGACCGTCGCGCCCTCGGCGATCGCCTTCGAGGGCTATGCCGAGCCGCGCGCGCTCGACGCGGAGGAGCTGCCGCTCGTGGTCGCGGCCTTCGCCGCGGCCGCCGTGCGCGCCGTCGAGGCGGGGTTCGCGCTCATCGAGCTCCACGCCGCCCACGGCTATCTGCTGCATCAGTTCCTCTCCCCGCTTGCGAACCTCCGCACCGACGCCTTCGGGGGACCGCTCGAGAACCGCGCCCGGCTGCTGCTCGAGGTGGTCCGGGCCGTGCGGGCCGCGGTCGGACCCGAGCTGCCCCTGCTCGTGCGCTTCTCGGCGACCGACTGGGCCGAGGGCGGCTGGGATCAGGACCAGACCGCGACGGTCGCCGGCTGGGCGCGTGAGGCGGGTGCCGACCTGTTCGACATCTCCACGAGCGGCCTCGTCGCGGGGGTGCGCATCCCGGTCGGGCCCGGCTACCAGGTGCCGTTCGCGGAGCACGTGCGCGCCGCGGCCGTGGTGCCCACCGCGGCGGTCGGCCTCATCACCACGGGCGCCCAGGCGGATGCGGTGATCCGGGAGGGGCGCGCCGACGCGGTGCTCATCGGCCGCGAGTTCCTGCGCGACCCGCACCTGCCGCTGCGCGCCGCGCACGAGCTGGGCGTCGAGCTCGACTACTGGCCGCCGCAGTACCTCAGAGCGCGCTGGAGCTAGGAGCGAAGGAGCCGGAGGAGCTACTCGCGCCGGGTGGCGTCCTGCACCTCGCCCACGAGCTCCTCGATGATGTCCTCGAGGAACAGCACCCCGCGCGTCGCGCCGTGCTCGTCGAACACCCGCGCGACGTGGCTGCCGGCCCGACGCAGCGTCGTGAGGGCGTCCTCGAGCTCCATCTCGCGGTAGAGCGAGATGAGCTGGCGGATGCGCTTGGGGGGCACCGGCTCGCCGTACTCGTCGTCGTCGAGGTCGAGCACGTCCTTGAGGTGGATGTAGCCGCTCGGCTCGCCGCCCTCGTCGACGAGCACGTAGCGGCTGAAGCCGTGCTGGGCGACCGCCCGGTCCACGTCGACCGGGGCGGCATCCTCGGGAAGCGTCACGAGCTCGGTCATCCCGACCGCGACGTCCTTGACCTTCTTGGTCGTGAACTCGAAGGCGTTGCTGAGGGTGCCGGTCGCATCGGTGAGCACGCCCTCGCGCGTCGAGGTGCGCACGATCGTCTCCACCTCCTCCACGGTGAACGCGCTCGTCGCCTCGTTCTTCGGCTGCACGCCGAACAGCAGCAGGGCGCCGTTGGCGGTCGCGTTGAGCGCGCGGATCACCGGACGGAACACCGTGGCGACCGCGACGAGCGGCGTCGCGAGCAGCAGCACCGCGCGATCCGGCACCGAGAACGACAGGTTCTTCGGCACCATCTCGCCGAACACCACATGCAGGAACGACACGAGCACGAGCGTCACGATGAACGCGACCGTCGCCACCACCTCGGCCGACCATCCGGTGAGCTCGAGCGGAACCGCGAGCAGGTGGTGGATGGCGGGCTCCGAGACGTTGAGGATGAGCAGCGAGCACACCGTGATGCCCAACTGGCTGGTGGCGAGCATGAGGGTCGCGTGCTCCATCGCCCAGAGCGCCGTCTTCGCGGCCCGGGACCCGGCCTCGGCGCGCGGCTCGATCTGCGAGCGGCGCGCCGAGATCACCGCGAACTCGGCCGCCACGAAGAAGGCGTTGACGGCCAGCAGGATGAAGAGCCACGCGATGCCCCACCAGTCGGATGCGCTCACGGCCGCACCTCCCGCCCCGGCCGATCGGCGACGTCCGCATCCGCTTCCTCGGTGTGCGGGGTGAAGCGCAGCCGGTCGATGCGGCGACCGTCCATGCGCTCGACCCGGAGCACGCCCGCCGGGAGCGCCACCTCGTCGCCCACCGCGGCGAGCCGACCGAGCTCGCTCATCACGAAGCCTGCGACGGTCTCGTAGGCGCCGTCCTCGGGAACCACGACTCCCGCCCGCTCGACGAGCTCGTCGGGACGCAGCGCCCCGGGGAAGGTGAGCCAGTCGCGGCTGCGCACGACCCCGGCGCGCGAGCGGTCGTGCTCGTCGGAGACCTCGCCGACGAGCTCCTCGACGAGGTCCTCGAGGGTCGCGACCCCCGCGGTGCCGCCGTACTCGTCCACGACCACCGCGAGCTGGAAGCTGCGCGCCCGCAGCTCGCCGAGCAGGGTGTCGAGGGTCATCGTCTCGGGAACTCGCAGCGCCTCGGTCTGCAGCGCGGACACCGGCACCTGGGCGCGCCGATCCCGGGGCACGGCGACCGCCTGCTTGACGTGCACGACGCCCACGATGTCGTCGGGTCCGTCGTCGACCACCGGGAACCGCGAGTAGCCGGTGCGGCGGGCGAGCTCGATCACGGTCTCCGCGGTGTCGGTGCGCTCGACGGCCTCGAGGCGCGGGCGCGGGGTCATCACGTCGGCCGCGATGTGCTCGGAGAACGCCAGGGTGCGGGCGAGCAGGGCCGCCGTGTCGCGGTCGAGGGCGCCCTCGCTCGCCGAGCGGCGCACGAGGCTCTTGAGCTCGTCGGCGGTGCGCGCCGAGCTGAGCTCCTCCTTCGGCTCGATGCCGATCGCCCGCAGCACCGCGTTCGCGGTGCCGTTGAGCAGCGCCACGAAGGGCTTGAAGACCGTCGTGAACACGATCTGGAAGGGGATGACGAGCTTCGCGGTCTGTCGCGGCAGCGCCATCGCGAAGTTCTTCGGCACGAGCTCGCCGATGATCATCGACAGCAGGGTCGCGACCGCGACGGCGACGACGGTCGCGATCACGCCCGCCGTGCGCTCCGGGACGCCCCACCCGCCGAACAGCGGCCGCAGCCAGGTGCTGAACGCGGGCTCGAGCGTGAAGCCGGCGAGCAGCGTGGTGAGCGTGATGCCGAGCTGGGCGGCCGAGAGGTGCGTGGAGGTGACCTTGAGCGCCCGGATGGTGGGGCCGAGCATCGTCTCGCCCTTGCCCTGGCGGGCCTCGAGCTCGTGACGGTCGAGGTTGACGAGCGCGAACTCGCTCGCGACGAAGAGGCCGGTTCCGATCGTGAGGACGACGCCTGCGATGAGCAGCCACCATTCGGCGCTCATCGATGCTCACCCTCCGCGGGCACCACCGGCGCGCGCCGGTGGGCGGGCGCTGCGTGGGCTGGCTCTGACGTCGAAGACGGAGGGTCGTCCATGATCGCCTCAGACTACAACCCCGCCGCCGAGCCGCGCGGTCGCCGCGATGCTCCAAGCTGCAGCGATGACCACATCATTGTGGTCGGCCGCGTCCCAGCTCGAGCGACACCGCGAGCTCGTCGTGCGCACGGCGGAGCGGGTCGCAACACCCCAGGAGGCATTCCGCGACGCGCGGCCGGTTCACGCGCCCGTAGTGAGCACGACGCGGCCGGGATCTCGGGAGCGCGCACCCCAGCGCTGCAGCGTGAGGCAAACAGGGCGAGTCGGAGGGGGCGGGCGCACCGGGCGACGGGAGGCGTCACCAGCTCACGGGCAGAGCCTTGCCCTCCTCGTAGCCCGCGGCCGACTGGAAGCCGACCACGGCGCGCTCCTGGAACTCCGGCAGCGAGGCCGCACCCGAGTAGGTGAAGGAGCTGCGCACCCCGGAGGTGATCATGTCGAGCAGATCCTCGAGGGACGGGCGGTTCGCGTCGAGGTAGATGCGCGAGCTCGAGATGCCCTCCGCGAACAGCTCCTTCCGGGCGAGCTCATAGGGGTCGAGGCGACCGAACCGCTCCTGAACCGCCTTCGTGGAGGCCATGCCCCAGCTCTCCTTGTAGAGCCGGCCATCCGCATCCCGCTCGAGCAGTCCGGGCGACTCGATGGTGCCCGCGAACCACGAGCCGATCATCACCGACGCCGCACCCGCCGCGAGCGCGAGCGCCACATCCCGGGGATACCGGACGCCGCCGTCGGCCCAGACGTGGGCGCCCAGCTCGCGCGCCGCCCCCGCCGTCTCGAGCACGGCCGAGAACTGCGGCCGCCCGACGGCGGTCATCATGCGCGTCGTGCACATCGCACCCGGCCCCACACCGACCTTGAGGATCGACGCCCCGGCCTCGACGAGATCGCGCACCCCGTCGGCGGTCACGACGTTGCCCGCCACGATCGGCAGCCCGAGGCCGAGGCCCGCGACCGCGCGGATCGCCGCGAGCATGCCCTCCTGGTGCCCGTGCGCGGTGTCGACCACGAGCACATCGACGCCCGCCTCGGCGAGCGCACGCGCCTTCGCGGCGACGTCGCCGTTGATGCCGACCGCCGCCGCCACGCGAAGGCGACCGCCGGCGTCGACGGCCGGCGCGTAGATCGTGGAACGCAGCGCCCCGCGACGCGTCACCGCGCCGACGAGGTGGCCGTGGTGGCGCACGAGAGCCGCGTCGATCCCGGCGTCGACGAGCAGGTCGAACGCCGCGCGTGCGCCGGTCAGGTCGTCGGCGTCGAGCGAGGCGACCGTCCCGTGGACGAGATCCCCCAGCCGGGCGTCGGGAAGCGCGGTCGCGAGTCGTGACGCCGACACCGCACCGGCCTCGGCACCGTCGGCGTCGCGCAGCACGATGAGTCCGCCCGCGCTCGCGGGAAGCACCCGTAGGGCGTCCGCGACGCTCGCGTCGGCCGACAGCTCGATCGGAGCATCCCAGGCGACCGGCTGCTGCTTCACCCAGCGGATCGCGGCATCCAGCTCCTGCAACGGCAGATCCTGCGGGAGCACGCCGAGGCCGCCGCGGCGCGCGAGGCTCGCGGCGAGCCGCGGACCGGTCACCGAGTTCATGTTGGCGGCCACGATCGGGATGGTCGCACCGGTGCCGTCCGTCGGCGCGAGATCCACGGCGAGCCGGCTCGTCACGGCGGATCTGCTGGGGATGAGGAAGACATCCGAGTACGTCAGGTCGTGGGCGGGCACCTGTCCGGAGAAGCGCATGGCTCCACGCTAGGCCGTCGGGTGCGCAGCCGCACGCGAGGTGCGCCGTTCGGCCTTTCGCGTCCACACGGGGGCGCCGCACCGGGTTAAGCTTGTCGTCGGTGTGACCAGTGGGGATCGCCCGGATCCCTGGCACCGACGAAGAGTGAGAGTGGGCGGTCGGCCGTGTCCAACCCCGTCACAGGTGTGACACCCGAGGAGAACGCCTCGGGAGAGTTCGGAGCCAACGAATGGCTCGTCGACGAGATGTACGAGCGGTACCTCGCCGACAAGGAGTCGGTCGACAAGAGCTGGTGGCCGATCCTCGAGTCGTACCGACCCGTCGACGACCCGACGCCGACCACGGTGATCCCGGTCGTCGAGGCACCGGCCGTCGAGACACCGGTCGCCGAGGCATCGGTCACAGAGACACCGGCCGCCGAGGTCCCCGCCACCGCGGCGGAACCCGCCGCCGCCCCGGCCCCGGCCGCTGCGCCCGCGCCCCTCACCGAGACGGCCCCGCCGACCACCCCGATCGCGCGCACCACCTCGGCCCCCGCGAAGCCGCAGCCGATCCCCGCCGAGGCGCCCACGACCGCCTCCACGCCCACCGTCGCCGCAGAGGCGGAGGAGTCGGTCACCGTCCTCAAGGGGATGTCGAAGACCCTCGCCACCAACATGGATCAGAGCATCTCGGTGCCGACCGCGACGAGCGTGCGCACCGTCCCGGCGAAGCTCATGATCGACAACCGCATCGTCATCAACAACCACCTGCGCCGTGCGCGCGGCGGCAAGGTGTCGTTCACGCACCTCATCGCCTGGGCCATGGTGCAGACCCTCAAGGAGTTCCCGAGCCAGAACGTCTTCTACCGCGAAGACGACGGGAAGCCCACGGTCGTCTCGCCCGCGCACATCACGCTCGGCATCGCGATCGACCTCCCGAAGCCCGATGGCACGCGTTCGCTCCTGGTGCCCGGCATCAAGCGCACCGACACCCTCAACTTCGCGGAGTTCCTCGCCGCCTACGAGGATGTCGTGGCCCGCGCGCGCACCAACAAGCTGACCGCCGCCGACTTCCAGGGCGTCACCATCTCGCTCACCAACCCGGGCGGGATCGGCACCGAGCACTCGGTCCCGCGCCTCATGCGCGGCCAGGGCTGCATCGTGGGCGCGGGCGCCCTCGAGTACCCGGCGGCGTTCCAGGGGGCCTCCCCCAAGACCCTGTCGGATCTGGGCATCGGCAAGACGATCACCCTCACGAGCACCTACGACCACCGCGTCATCCAGGGCGCAGGCTCGGGCGAGTTCCTCAAGAAGATCCATGAGCTGCTCATCGGCGAGCGGCACTTCTACGAGGACATCTTCGCGGCGCTGCGCATCCCCTACGACCCCATCCACTGGGCGGAGGACATCAACGTCGACCTGTCGGAGCGCGTCTCCAAGACCGCGCGCGTGCAGGAGCTCATCAACGCCTTCCGCGTGCGCGGCCACCTCATGGCCGACATCGACCCGCTCGAGTACCGTCAGCGCAGCCACCCGGATCTCGACATCGCGAGCCACGGCCTCACCTTCTGGGATCTCGACCGCGAGTTCGTGACGGGCGGCTTCGGCGGCAAGCGCAGCGCCCTGCTGCGCGACATCCTCGGCGTGCTGCGCGACTCCTACTGCCGCACGACCGGCATCGAGTACATGCACATCCAGGATCCGGCGCAGCGCGCCTGGTTCCAGGACCGCCTCGAGAAGCCGTACGTCAAGCCCACCCACGACGAGCAGTTGCGCGTGCTGGGCAAGCTCAACGAGGCCGAGGCCTTCGAGACCTTCCTGCAGACCAAGTACGTCGGACAGAAGCGCTTCAGCCTGGAGGGCGGCGAGTCGACGATCGCGCTGCTCGACGAGATCCTGCAGGGCGCCGCCGAGGCGGGCCTCGACGAGGTCGCGATCGGCATGGCGCACCGCGGCCGTCTCAACGTGCTCACCAACATCGCGGGCAAGACCTACGGTCAGATCTTCCGCGAGTTCGAAGGCACCCAGGACCCGAAGACCGTGCAGGGATCGGGTGACGTCAAGTACCACCTCGGCACCGAGGGCACCTTCACGGCCGCCACCGGCAAGGAGGTGCCGGTCTACCTGGCCGCCAACCCCTCGCACCTCGAGGCGGTCAACGGCGTGCTCGAGGGCATCGTGCGCGCCAAGCAGGATCGCACCGCGGATGCGCAGTTCGGCACGCTGCCGATCCTCATCCACGGCGACGCCTCGATGGCCGGCCAGGGTGTCGTCGTCGAGACCCTGCAGATGTCGCAGCTGCGCGCCTACAAGACGGGCGGCACGATCCACATCGTGATCAACAACCAGGTCGGATTCACCACGACGCCGCAGGATGCGCGCAGCTCGGTGTACTCGACGGATGTCGCCAAGACCATCCAGGCGCCGGTGTTCCATGTGAACGGCGACGACCCGGAGGCCGTGGCCCGCGTCGCGGAGCACGCCTTCGCCTACCGCCAGGAGTTCAAGCGCGACGTCGTGATCGACCTCGTCTGCTACCGCCGCCGCGGTCACAACGAGGGCGACGACCCCTCGATGACGCAACCGCTCATGTACAACCTCATCGAGGCCAAGCGCAGCGTCCGCACCCTCTACACGGAGGCGCTCGTCGGCCGCGGCGACATCACCCAGGAGGAGTTCGTCGAGGCGCAACGCGACTTCCAGGAGCGCCTCGAGCGCGCCTTCGCGGAGACGCACGCCGCCCAGACCGGCTCGATCCCGGTGGTCGCCCACGACCAGCAGCCGGTGGCCGACCTCGAGCGGCCGGAAGCGCAGCAGCGCGACGACGACGCCGTGGGCGAGCCCGCGACGACCGGCGTCGACGTGAGCGTCGTGGAGCTCGTCGGCGACGCGCACGCCAACCCGCCCGCCGGGTTCTCGGTGCACCCCAAGCTGCAGCAGCTGCTCAACAAGCGCTTCGACATGAGCCGCAACGGCTCGATCGACTGGGGCTTCGGCGAGCTCATCGGCCTCGGGTCGCTGCTGCTCGAGGGCACCCCGGTGCGGCTCGTGGGACAGGACGCCCGCCGCGGCACCTTCGTGTCGCGTCACGCGGTCTTCCACGACCGCGAGAACGGGCAGGAGTGGCTGCCGCTCGGCAACCTCGCCGACAACCAGGCGCGTTTCGCGATCTACGACTCGCTGCTGTCCGAGTACGCGGCCCTCGCCTTCGAGTACGGCTACTCGGTGGAGCGCCCCGAAGCGCTCGTGCTGTGGGAGGCCCAGTTCGGCGACTTCGCCAACGGCGCCCAGACGGTGATCGACGAGTTCATCTCGAGCGCCGAGCAGAAGTGGGGCCAGCGTTCGAGCGTCGTCCTGCTGCTGCCGCACGGCTACGAGGGCCAGGGACCCGACCACTCCTCGGCACGCATCGAGCGCTACCTGCAGCTGTTCGCCGAGAACAACATGACGATCGCACGTCCCTCGACGCCGGCGTCCTACTTCCACCTGCTGCGCCGCCAGGCCTACGCGCGCCCGCGCCGACCGCTCGTGGTGTTCACCCCGAAGTCGATGCTGCGTCTCCGCGGTGCGACGAGCGAGGTCGCGGACTTCACGAGCGGCCGTTTCGAGCCCGTCATCGACGACGCCCGGACCGGCGCGAACGGCACCGTCGATCCCGCGGCCGTCAAGCGCGTGCTGCTGCACTCGGGCAAGATCCATTACGACCTGCTGAACGAGCTCGAGAAGCGCGACGACGCCACCTCGTTCGCCCTCGTGCGCCTCGAGCAGTTCGCGCCTCTCCCCGCGGCCGAGCTGCTGACGGTGCTCGCGCGCTACCCGAACGCCGAGGTGATGTGGGTGCAGGACGAACCGGCGAACCAGGGCGCCTGGCCGTTCATCACGATCGAGCTGACGCCGCTGCTCGGCGGGCGCGCGCTGCTGCGCTCCTCGCGCCCGGCCTCGGCGTCGCCCGCGACGGGGTCCACGAAGCGCAGCGCCGCCGAGCAGACCGCGCTCATCGCGGCCGCGCTGCAGCTGTAGTCGATCGCGGATCCCGGAGGAGACCACCATGGCGGTGACCGACAGCGCGATCCTCCGGATCCGCGAGATGATCCTGAACGGCGAGCTCGCGCCGGGGATGCGCCTTCCCCCCGAGAAGGAGCTGAGCGAGCGCCTCGGGCTCTCGCGCAGCTCGATGCGCGAGGCCGTGAAGGCGCTCGAGGTGATCCGGGTGCTGGATGTGCGCCAAGGCGACGGCACCTATGTCACGAGCCTCGAACCGCGCCTGCTGCTGGAGGCCCTGTCGTTCGTGATCGACCTGCACAGCGACGACTCGATCCTCGAGATGTTCGCGGTGCGCCGCATCCTGGAGTCCGAGGCCGTCGCGATGGCGGCGGCCCGCATCGACGAGGACACGATCGCCCACCTGCGCTCCCTCACGGCGTCGGTCGACGACTCGACCGACATCGAGGGTCTCGTGGCCCACGACCTGGAGTTCCACCAGGCGATCGTGCAGGCCGCCGGGAACGGCTATCTGGCGACGCTGCTCGAGTCCCTCTCGAGCCACACGGTGCGCGCCCGGATCTGGCGCGGCCTCACGCAGGAGAACGCCGTCGCGCGCACCCTCGCCGAGCACGAGAGCCTCGTGGCCGCGCTGGAGCGACGCGACGCGCGCCTCGCGGCGAGCCTCGCCCACGTGCACATCGCCGGCGTCGAGCAGTGGCTCGCGAGCTGGGCGGAGGACGAGCTGGAGCCGGCCGAGGCCGACGCGGTCGAGCCCGCCGAGGAGTGAACCCCGCTCCCCCGGAACGACGAAGACCCCCCGGCGGAACCTGCCGGGGGGTCTCGTCATCCCTGGGTGTTACTTGTAGAGGACGGCCTGGATCTTCGGGTCGTCGATGTTGTTCTTGTCGTACCAGTAGAAGCCGGTGTCGATCGACTTCGGAACCGAGCGGCCGTTGATGGCGTCGACGGCGGCCTTGACGGTCTCGTAGCCGATGCCGACCGGGTTCTGGGTGATCGCGCCGAGCATCAGGCCGGAGCGGATGGCGTCCATCTGAGCCTGACCGGAGTCGAAGCCGATGACGGTGAGCGCCTCGGGCGAGATGCCGAGCTCCTTGACGCCCTGCACGACACCGATGGCCGAGCCCTCGTTCGAGCCGTAGATGCCCTTGAGGTCGGGGTTCGCCGCGAGGATCGACTTCGCGATGTCGGCCGACTTGGCCTGGTCGCCGCCGCCGTACTGGATGTCGACGATCTCGATGTTCGGCTCGTTGTCCTCGATATAGCTCACGAAACCGTCACGACGCTGCTGGCCGGTGAGGCTGGTCTGGTCGTGGACGACGAGCGCGATCTTGCCCTCGTGGCCGATCGCCTCGGCCATGTGCTTGGCGGCCTCGGCCGCGGCGGCGAGGTTGTCGGTCGCGGCGGTCGTGATCGGGATGTCGCTGTCGACACCCGAGTCGAAGGCGATGACCGGGATGTTGGCGTCCTTCGCCTGCTGCAGCAGCGGGCCGGCGGCCTGGCTGTCGAGCGCGGCGAAGCCGATCGCGGCGGGACCCTTGTCGAGCGCCGTCTGCAGCTGCTGGATCTGCTGGTCGACGTCGGCCTCGGTGTCGGGACCCTCGAAGCTGATCTCGACGTCGAACTCCTCGGCGGCCTGCTCGGCACCCGCCTTGACGGCCTGCCAGAACTGGTGCTGGAAGCCCTTGGAGATGATCGCGATGTAGGGCTTCTTGTCGGGATCGGAGCTGGCGCCACCGCCGTTGCCGCCATCGTTGGCGCAACCGCTGAGCGCGAGCGAGAACGCCGCCGCGGCGACGATGCCCGTCAACAATCTCTTCTTCATGGGAGTGGTGACCTTTCTTGGTCGGTTGGGTGGTGCGTTGGGTTGGGTGGTGAGGAGGTGGTGCAGGACTACGGGACGGTGAGGCTCAGGATCCGCTGCGGCGACGACGCAGCATGTCGAGGTAGACGGCGACGAGGATGACGCAGCCGACGGCGACCGACTGCCACTCCTGCGGGACGGAGATGATCCGCAGGCCGTTGGTCAGCACGGCCATGATGAGCGCGCCGATGACGGTGCCGATGATGGATCCCTTGCCGCCCTGCAGCGAGGTGCCGCCGATGACGACCGCCGCGATGGCCTCGAGCTCGAGGCCCATGCCGCCGGTCGGCTGGGCCGAGCTGAGGCGCGAGGCGGACAGCACGCCGGCGAGGCCGACGAAGAGGCCCGAGAGCGTGTAGATGATGATCTTCCAGCGCCGCACGTTGAGGCCCGAGAGCGCCGTGGCGGCCTCGTTGCTGCCGATCGAGAAGGCGTAGCGCCCCACGATGGTGCGCGACAGCAGCACCGCCGCGACGACGATCATGACGATGAAGATCGCGACACCGAGCGGGAAGCGTCCGCCCGGGATGATCGACAGGTTCATGATGTTGGCGAAGTCGGGGTGGTTCGGGAAGTAGATCGGCTTGGTGCCCGCGATGACGAGCGAGAGCCCGGCCGAGACGAGCATCATCGCGAGGGTGGCGATGAACGGCGGCAGTCCGAGGATCGACACGTTGACGCCGTTGATGAGACCGATGAGGCCGCCGAACAGCACGGCGCCGATGACGCCCGCCCAGATCGGCCAACCCCAGTAGGTGAGGAACACGCCCGTCATGACGCCGCACAGCACCATGCCGGTGCCGATCGAGAGGTCGATGCCGCCCGTGATGATGACGAAGGTCGTGCCGAGGGCGAGCATGCCGGTCACGGTCGCGGCGGTCAGGATCGACACGAGGTTGTTGACCGTGAAGAAGTGCTCGCTCGCGAGCGAGAAGAACAGCACGATGAGCAGCAGGCTCGCGAAGGCGAGCAGTTGCTGCAGCGACCCGCGCAGTCCGGCGAGGCGCGTGCGCGCCTGTCCGGAGTCGGCGGTCGCCGGCTGCGAGACCTGGGATGGGGTCGTGGTCACGATGCGATGGTCCCTTCGGCGCTGAAGCGGGTGGCGTGGTGCATGATGTTCTCCTGCGTGGCGTCGACGTTGTCGAGGATGGCGGTCAGGCGGCCCTCGGCCATCACCGCGATGCGGTGGGAGAGCCGCAGCACCTCGGGCAGTTCGGAGGAGATCATGATGATCGCCTTGCCCTGGGCGGCGAGCTCGTTCAGGAGCCCGTAGATCTCCTCTTTCGCCCCCACGTCGATGCCTCGGGTCGGCTCGTCGAAGATGAGCACGTCGCAGTCGCGGACGAGCCATTTCGCGATGACCGTCTTCTGCTGGTTGCCGCCGGAGAGGTTGCGCACGAGCTGCGTCGTGGACGGCGTCTTGATGCGCAGGCGGGAGACGTACTCGCGACCGGTCTGCTCGATGCGGCGGTCGTCCATGAAGCCGAGGCGGTTGGCGTAGCCGGCGAGCGCCGAGAGCACGATGTTCTCGCGCACGTCGCGGTCGAGCAGCACACCGAGCTGCTTGCGGTCCTCGGAGAGGTAGCCGATGCCGAGACGCGCGGCCTCCGCGGGGTTGCGGATCGACACCGGCACCCCGCCCACGAGGATCTCGCCGGCGTCCTTCCGGTCGGCCCCAACGATCGCCCGCGCGACCTCGGTGCGTCCGGCGCCCATGAGACCCGCGAAGCCGAGGATCTCGCCGCGACGCACCGAGAAGCTCACGTCGTCGAGCAGCGCCCGCGTGCTGAGGCCGCGGACCTCGAGCGCCGGCTCGCCTGCGGGGACCACGGTCGTGGGGCGCTGCTCGCCCGAGAGCTCGCGGCCGACCATGAGCGAGATGATCTGCGAACTGGGGGTGCCCTTCGTGGGGAGGGTGTCGACGTAGCGTCCGTCGCGCAGCACCGTCACGCGGTCGCTGATCTGGTCGAGCTCGTGCATGCGGTGCGAGATGTAGATGACGCCCGTCTGGTCCGTCGTGAACCGGCGGATGAGGCCGAACAGGGTCTCCACCTCGGCGTCGTTGAGGGCGGCGGTCGGCTCGTCCATGATGAGCACGCGCGCCTGATAGCTGAGGGCCTTCGCGATCTCCACCATCTGCTGGCGCGCGACCGTCAGCTCGCCGACGCGCGTGCGCGGGTCGAGCGAGAGGCCGAGCCGTTCGAAGAGCTCCGCGGCACGGCGGTTGAGCACCCGATCCGACTGGAAGATGCCCGCGGTGCGCTGCTCGCGCCCGATGAAGATGTTCTGCGCGACCGTGAGGTCGGGCATGAGGTTGAACTCCTGGTGGATGATCGAGATCCCCAGCTCCTGCGCGTGCCGCGGCGAGGCGGGCGCGAAGGGGACCCCGTCGAGCAGGAACTCGCCCTCGTCGGGCGTGTAGATGCCCGAGAGCAGCTTCATGAGGGTCGACTTGCCCGCGCCGTTCTCACCGACGACGGCGAGCACCTCGCCGAACCGCAGCTCGAGGTCGACGCCGTCGAGCGCCTGGACCCCCGGGAAGCCCTTGCGGGCTCCGCGGATCTCGAGAAGGGGTGCTCTGGTCACGCGGTCACCCGATCCGCTGCCGTGACGGAGTAGTGCTCGCGGCTGGCGGCGAGCATCTCGGCGCCGCTGCCCGGCGTGAGCGGCGCGAGATAGCGTCCGCCCTCGATGACGACGGGGGTGACGAAGTGCTCGTGCAGGTGGTCGACGAACTCGATGTAGCGCCCATCCTCCGAGCCTGACACGGCCACGACGTCGAACATGGACAGGTGCTGGACGACCTCGCACAGCCCCACGCCGCCCGCGTGCGGGCACACCGGGACGCCGAACTTGGCGGCGAGCAGCAGGATCGCGATGTTCTCGTTGACGCCTGCGACGCGCGTCGCGTCGATCTGCACGATCTGGGCGGCATCCGCCTGCAGGAACTGCTTGAACATGACGCGGTTCGCCATGTGCTCGCCGGTCGCCACCGGGATCGGCGCGACACCGCGCGCGATGGCGGCATGCCCGAGAACGTCGTCGGGGTTGGTGGGCTCCTCGATCCAGGCCACGTCGTAGGGGGCGAGCTCGCTCATCCAGTCGATCGCGGCCGCGACATCCCAGCGCTGGTTCGCGTCGACCGCGATCCGGATGTCGGGACCGACCGCCTCGCGGGCGAGCGCGAGCCGGCGCACGTCGTCGGCGACGTCGCCGCCGACCTTGAGCTTGATCTGACGGAAGCCGCTCGCGACGGCCTCGTGCGAGAGACGCACGAGCTTGGCGTCGTCGTAGCCGAGCCAGCCGGGGGTGGTCGTGTAGGCGGGATACCCGCTGGCCAGCAAGGCTGCCTCGCGGGCGGCGCGGCCGGGCTCGGCGCGACGCAGGATCTCGAGCGCCTCCTCGGGGGTGAGCGCGTCGCTCAGGTAGCGGAAGTCGACGAGCGAGACGAGCTCCTCGGGGCTCATCCGTCCCAGCAGCTGCCACAGCGGCAGGCCGGCGCGCTTGGCCTTGAGGTCCCACATGGCGTTGACGACGGCGCCGATCGCCATGTGCATGATGCCCTTCTCGGGGCCGAGCCAGCGCAGCTGCGAGTCGTAGACGAGCGAGCGGCTGAAGGCGCCCATGTCGTCGAGGATCTCCTCGACGTCGCGCCCGATGAGCTGCAGGCCGAGGTCGCGGATCGCGACGAGCTGCACGTCGTTGCCGCGGCCGATCGTGAACACGAAACCGTGGCCCTCCAGGCCGTCGGACGCATCCGTCGCCACCCGCAGGTAGGCGGCCGAATAGTCCGGATCCGGATTCATCGCGTCGGAACCATCCAGCATGGTCGACGTCGGAAATCGGATGTCTGCGGTCTCGATCCCGACGATCGTGCTCACGTGACCTCCCTTGGTCGTCGCTGAAGACTAAACATCAGATGTCTGGGATGTCAATTCGCCGCTCCGAATGAGATTTCCCCGCGGAACGAGTGGAGTTCTCGGATGTATTGATCTAACCTGCCACCCGTGCACCAACACGACGGCGTGATCACGACGCACCCCGCTCCCCGCGATCTGGCGATCAGCCGGCTCGGCCTGGGAGCGGCCCAATTCGGCAACCTGTACCGCGAAACCGACCTCGAAACGACCCGGGACGCGGTCGCCGCCGCCTGGGATGCGGGCATCCGCTACTTCGACACCGCACCGCACTACGGGCTCGGGCTCTCGGAGGAGCGACTGGGCGAGGTCCTGCGCGACTACCCGCGCGAGGAGTACCTGGTCTCCACCAAGGTGGGTCGGCTCATCGTGCCGAGCCCCGAGACCGCCGATCGTCAGGACGACCAGGGTTTCGCCGTGCCCGCCGACCGTCGCCGCGAGTGGGACTTCAGCCGGGACGGCGTGTGGCGCTCCCTCGACGAGAGCCTCACCCGGCTCGGCCTCGACCACGTCGACATCGCCTACCTGCACGACCCCGACGACCACTGGGAGGCCGCATCGACCACCGGCGTGCAGGCCCTCGTCGAGCTGCGCGAGCAGGGAGTCGTCCGGGCGATCGGCGCCGGCATGAACCAGAGCGCCATGCTCGCCGAGTTCGTGCGCCGCGGCGAACTCGACCTCGTCATGCTCGCCGGGCGGCTCACCCTGCTCGACCCGGACGCGCTCGACGAGCTCATCCCGCTCACCGTGCAGCACGGGGTCGGCGTCATCGCGGTCGGCGTCTACAACTCCGGCATCCTCTCCACCGATCGCCCCACCCCCGACGCGCACTTCAACTACGCACCCGCCTCGCGGGAACTCATCGAGCGTGCGGGCCGGATCGCCGAGGTGTGCGAGCGCCACGGGGTCAGCCTCCCGGCGGCCGCCGTCGCCTACCCGCTGCGGGCGCCGTCCGTCGTCTCGGTCGTGCTCGGGATGCGCACCGCCGAGCAGGTGCGTGAGAACGTCGCGCGCGCCACCCAGGAGATCCCCGAGGAACTGTGGACGGAGCTCGCCGAGCTGGGCCTCGCCACCGACCCCGCAGGACGGGCATGACCCGCACCGACGCCCACGTCCACGTGTGGGATCTCGCCGCCGCCGAGTACCCGTGGCTCGGCCCCGGACTCGCACCGCTCGACCGCGACCACCAGCTCGGGGAGCTGCTGCCGAGCCTCGACGCGGCCCGCATCGCGGGCATCGTGCTCGTGCAGGCGGCCGACAACGACGCCGACACCGCGCACATGCTCGCCGTGGCCGACACGGAACCGCGGGTCGTCGGCATCGTCGGCTGGCTGCCCCTCGATCGGCCCGACGAGGTCGCGCGACGTCTCGACGCCGGCCTCGACCCGCGCATCGTCGGCATCCGGGCGCTCATCCACGACATGGCGGACGGCGACTGGATCCTGCGCCCCGAGGTGTCGCGCTCTCTCGCGCTGCTCGCCGAGGCGCGGCTCAGCTACGACGTCGTCACCGCGGGGCCCGCCGCGCTCGCGCTCGTGCCCGAACTGGCGCGGCGTCACCCCGAGCTCAGCCTCGTGATCGACCACCTCGGCAAACCGCCGATCGACGCGGATGCCGACACGCTCGCCGAATGGCGCGCACTGCTCGCCGACGCCGCGGCCTTCCCGCGGGTCGCCGCCAAGCTGTCGGGGCTCACCGCCTCGATCGGCCCCGCCGACGCGTGGACCCACGCACAGGTCGAGGGCGCCGTCGACACCGCGCTCGAGCTGTTCGGGGTCGACCGTGTGCTGTTCGGCGGCGACTGGCCCGTCTCGAAGCTCGCCGGCGGGTACACCCGAACCCACGCCGCCGTCGACGCGGCGCTCGCACGGCTCAGCCCCGCCGAGACCGACGCCATCCGGGGCGGCACCGCTGCGCGGGTCTACCGCATCCCCGCCGACCGCCTCGCCGCCGCCCGCGCGGCATCCGATTTCCCCGCATGAGAGGACACCCATGAGATTCGCCCGCCTCGGACCCGCCGGTCAGGAGCTGCCCGTCATCGTCGATGACGCCGGCCGCAGCTTCGACCTGCGCGCCCTCACCGCCGACCTCGACGGCGCCTTCCTCGCCGCCGACGGCCTCGCCGCCGCCGAGCGCGCGCTCGCCGAGGGCACGCTCCCGGAACTCGGCGACGCCGACGCGCTGCGCTTCGGCCCGCCCGTCGCCCCGCCCGGCAAGATCGTCTGCATCGGCCTCAACTACCGCGATCACGCGGAGGAGACCCACGCCGAGATCCCGGCCGAGCCGATCATCTTCATGAAGGACCCGTCGACGCTCGTGGGCGCCTTCGACGAGGTGCTCATCCCCCGGGGCTCCGTGAAGACCGACTGGGAGGTGGAGCTCGGCGTGGTCATCGGCAGCACCGCGCGCTATCTGGAGGACGACGACGCGGCGCGTGCCGTTATCGCCGGGTATGCGGTGTCGCACGACGTGTCGGAGCGCGAGTTCCAGCTCGAGCGCGGCGGCCAGTGGGACAAGGGCAAGAGCTGCGAGACCTTCAACCCCTTCGGGCCGTACCTCGTGCCGGCGAGCGATGTCGCCGACCCGCAGAATCTGCGCCTCCGCCTCGACGTCAACGGCATCACCCGGCAGGACGGCACGACGGCCGACATGATCTTCCCCGTGCTCGAGGTGGTGCGCTACCTCTCGCAGTTCATGGTGCTGCGCCCCGGCGACATCATCAACACGGGCACCCCTGCGGGCGTCGCCCTCGGGATGCCGGACCACCCCTACCTGCGGGCGGGCGACGTGGTCGAGCTCTCCATCGAAGGTCTCGGCTCGGCGCGTCAGACGCTGGTGCAGGCATGAGCGCCCAGGACTTCGCGGGGCTCACCGCGATCGTCACCGGCGGTGCCGCGGGCATCGGACTTGCGACCGCGACCCTGCTCGCCGAGCGCGGCGCCCGCGTCGCCGTGTTCGACCGCGACGTCAGCACGGTCGCCGAGCCGTTCATCGGCATCCAGGCGGATGTCACCGACCGCGCCTCCGTCGACGCGGGCGTCGCCCGCGCCGCCGAACTGCTCGGCGGCATCGACATCGTCATCAACAACGCCGGCATCGGCGCGATCGGCAACGTGGAGGCCAACGACGACGCCGAGTGGGCGCGCGTGCTCGACGTCAACGTCGTGGGCATCGCGCGGGTCACCCGTGCCGCACTGCCCTGGCTGCGCACCTCGCAGGCGGCCGCGATCGTCAACACCTGCTCGATCGCGGCGCTCAACGGCCTGCCGGACCGCGCGCTGTACTCGGCATCCAAGGGGGCCGTCTACGCGCTCACCCTCGCGATGGCGACCGACCACGTGCGGGAAGGCATCCGCGTCAACTGCGTGAGCCCCGGCACCGTCGGCACCGCGTGGGTCGACCGGCTGCTCGAGAAGGCCGAGAACCCGGACGCCGAGCGGGCCGCGCTCGAGGCGCGCCAGGCGATCGGGCGGCTCGTGGCGCCGGAGGAGGTCGCGAACGCGATCGCCTACCTCGCGAGCCCACTCGCCGGCTCGACGACCGGCACCGCGCTCGACGTCGACGGCGGGGTCAGCCACCTGCGGGTGCGACCCGTCACGAGCTGATGCGCCGCGTCGCCTCCGTCATCGGGCTGCCCGAAGGCGGGGCCGCGGAGTACGAGGAACTGCACGCGGCGGTCTGGGCGAGCGTGGTCGCTCAGATCGCCGCGAGCAACATCCGCAACTACTCGATCTACCGCTACGGCGAGCTGCTGTTCTCGTACTTCGAGTACGTGGGCGAGGACTACGAGGCCGACATGGCCGCGATGGCGGCGGATCCCGAGACCCAGCGCTGGTGGGAGCTGTGCGAGCCGCTGCAGCGTCCGGTGCCCGAGCGGGCGCCCGGCGAGTGGTGGCACGAGCTGCCCGAGGTGTTCCACGCCGACTAGGTGATCTCGATACACCGCGCTTCGCGCGGCACTCGATCAGCGGGGTTCAGCGGTCGAGGGACTCCAGGATCTGCTGCCGGAGGGCGTCGGGGGTCTTCTCCTGGCAGGCGCGCTGCACCTTCTGGGTGAGGGTCAACCCCACGAGGTGCTCGGTGGAGCAGTCCTCGCAGTTGTCGAGGTGCTCCTGCACGTCGGCGAGATCCTGCTCGCTCAGCTCGCGGTGCAGGAACTCCTCGAGCTCGGCCTTGGCCTTGTCGCAGCCGCAATCGGTCATGTCGTGCTCCTGGGAGACGGGTCCGCGGCGGTGTAGCCACGCTCGCGGGCGTAATCGGCGAGACGTTCGCGCAGCAGGCGGCGTCCGCGGTGGAGTCGGCTCATCACGGTGCCGACGGGGGTCTTCATGATGTCGGCGATCTCCTGGTAGGAGAAGCCCTCGACATCGGCCAGGTACACCGCGAGGCGGAAGTCCTCGGGGATCGACTGCAACGCTTCCTTGACATCCGAGTCGGGAAGGTGATCGATCGCCTCGGCCTCGGCGGAGCGCGTCGAGCGGCCCTGCGTGACCGACTCGGCCGAGCCGAGCTGCCAGTCCTCGAGCTCGTCGATGGTGCCCTGGTAGGGATTGCGCTGATTCTTGCGATAGCTGTTGATATAGGTGTTGGTGAGGATCCGGTACAGCCACGCCTTGAGGTTGGTGCCCTGCTCGAAACTGCGGAACGCCGCGAACGCCTTCGCGTAGGTCTCCTGCACGAGGTCGCCCGCATCGGCCGGGTTGCGCGTCATGCGCATCGCGGCAGCATAGAGCTGGTCCATGAAGGGGATCGCCTGCTCGGTGAAGAGCCCCCGGAGCTCGTCGGGGGTCGACTCGGGGCGCACGGTCTCGTCCATCGGCCACGAGTCTAGTTCGCGGGTTCCGAGGCCTTCCGGCGCGGCCGTCGCGTCGAGCACCAGCACGCTCCACTCCGTCCCGCCCCGGACGGGGCACTACCCTTGTCAACCGATGGGCTTCATGAGGTATTCCGAGCGGGACGCGTTGATCCCGGAGGTCCCGGTGCCGTCCGCGGACCCGGTGCTCGAGGCGACGCATTCGCGTGCCACAGGCGGAGCGCCCGCTGCGTGGACCGCGCCGCTCGCCACCGGACCGCTGTCGGCACGCCTCACCCTCCCCGGCTCGAAGAGCCTCACCAACCGCGAGCTCGTGCTGGCGGCCCTCGCCGACGGCCCCTCGACCCTGCGCCGGCCGCTGCATTCGCGGGACAGCGCGCTCATGATCGAAGGGCTGCGCAATCTCGGGGTGGGGATCGAGGAGATTCCCGGTGACGGCGAGTTCGGCCCCGACCTGCGGGTCACCCCGGGCGAGCTGCACGGTTCCTCGATCGACGGCGGCCTCGCGGGCACCGTGATGCGCTTCCTGCCGATCGTCGCCGCCCTCGCGCTCGGCCCCACGAGCGTCGACGGCGACCCCTACGCGCGCAAGCGGCCCATGGCGACCACGATCGAGGCCCTCCGTGGCCTCGGGATCGAGGTGAGCGACGACGGACGCGGCACGATGCCGTTCACGCTGCACGGCACCGGCGAGGTGGCGGGGGGCGAGCTCGCGATCGACGCGTCGGCGTCGAGCCAGTTCGTGTCGGGCCTGCTGCTCGCGGCCCCGCGCTTCCGGAACGGCCTCACCCTGCGGCACACGGGTGAGCGCCTGCCGAGCCTCCCCCACATCCGCATGACGATCGAGTGCCTCGCGGCGCGCGGGGTGCGCGTCGAGGAGCCGGAGCCCGGGGTGTGGGTGGTCGCGCCGCAGCCGATCCGCGCGCTCGATGTGCAGATCGAGCCCGACCTGTCGAACGCCGGGCCGTTCCTCGCGGCCGCGCTGCTGGCGGGCGGCACCGTCACGGTGGGCGGATGGCCGACCGAGACCACGCAGGTCGGCGACGAACTGCTGCGCATCCTGCCGCGACTGGGGGCGACCGTCACGCGCGACGGCGAGCGGGTGACGATCGACGGCGGTGTCGGCGTGCGGGGCGGGGCGCCGGTCCGGGCGGTGGATCTCGACCTGGCGATCGGCGGCGAGCTCGCGCCCCCCATCGCCACCCTGCTCGCCTTCGCCGACGGCACGAGTCGCATCACCGGGATCGGGCACCTGCGCGGGCATGAGACCGACCGCCTCGCCGCGCTCGCGACCGAGATCGGGCGGCTGGGCGGCGAGGTCGTCGAGTTCGACGACGGGCTCGAGATCCGTCCGCGCCCCCTCCACGGCGGCGCCTGGGAGGCATATGCCGATCACCGCATGGCCACCGCGGGCGCGCTCGCGGGGCTCGTGGTGCCGGAGGTGACGGTCGACGACATCGGCTGCACCGCGAAGACGCTCCCCGAGTTCCCCGAACTGTGGGATCGGCTCCTCGACCGCGACCCGCACGCCACGCGCTGGGAGTCGCTGCCTCTGTGAGCTGGCTCAGCGACGACGAGGAACCCGAGGGCTTCGACGCCTGGGACGAGTCGGACGTGCGGGTGCGGCCGAACCCGAAGGGCAACCGGCCGCGCACCAAGATCCGCCCGAGCCACGAGGGCGCCGTCGACGGCCGGGTGCTCTCGGTCGACCGCGGGCGCTACACGGTGCTCGTCGACGAGGACGGCGAGCATGAGCGCAGCATCACGGCGACCCGGGCGCGCGAACTGCGCGACCAGGCGATCGTGACCGGCGACCGCGTGGACCTCGTGGGCGATGCCTCGGGTGAGACAGGAACGCTCGCCCGGATCGTGCGCATCCAGCCGCGCACGACCCTGCTGCGGCGGAGCGCCGACGACACCGACGAGGTGGAGCGGGTGATCGTGGCGAACGCCGACCAGCTCATGGTGGTCGTCGCGGCCGCCGATCCGGAGCCCCGCCCTCGGCTCGTGGACCGGTATCTGGTCGCCGCGTACGACGCGGGCATCCAGCCGCTCATCGTCATCACCAAGACCGACCTCGCCGACCCGGGACCGTTCCTCGCGAACTTCGCGGCGCTCGAGGTGCCCGTCGTGCGCAGCGCGCGGGGAGCCTGGCCGCTCGACGAGCTCGCGCCGCTGCTCGCCGGCCACACGACGGTCGCGGTCGGGCATTCGGGGGTCGGCAAGTCGACCCTCGTCAACGAGCTCGTGCCGGGCACCGATCGGGCCACCGGTGCCGTCAACGCGGTCACGGGACGCGGACGCCACACCTCCTCCTCGACCGTGTCGCTGCGGGTGCCGAGCGGCGGCTGGATCATCGACACCCCGGGGGTGCGCTCCTTCGGCCTGGGCCACGTGGATCCCGCCAACATCCTGCGGGGCTTCCCCGACCTGGCGGCGGTCGCCGAGGACTGCCCCCGCGGCTGCACCCACCTCGCCGACGCCCCCGACTGCGCCCTCAACGAGGCGGTCGAGCGCGGCACCCTCGACGCCGCCCGCGTCGACTCGTTGCAGCGCCTGCTGTCCTCTTTGGCCGGGTAGGCTTCGCCGGTGACCGCCGCAGGAACCCCCACCGTCGCCGACGACCTCGCCGTCGCCCTCACGCTCGCCGCCGAGGCCGACCTCATCGCGCTCGACCGCTACAGCGCCCAGGATCTGGACATCCAGCTCAAGGTCGACAAGTCGATCGTGACGGATGCCGACACCCGGGTGGAGCGGATGATCCGCGCCCATCTGGCCGAGGCGCGTCCCGGTGACGCGATCCTGGGCGAGGAGTTCGGCTCGGAGGGCGACGCGGCCCGGCGCTGGATCGTCGACCCGATCGACGGCACGAGCAACTTCGCCCGCGGCGTGCCGATCTGGGGCACCCTGCTGTCGTTGACCGTCGACGGGGATCCCGTCGTCGGTGTCGTGAGCGCGCCCGCACTCGGGCGCCGCTGGTGGGGGGCGAAGGGCCTCGGCGCGTTCGTGCAGCACGGCGACGAGGAGCCGCGGCGCCTGCGGGTGAGCGGCATCGACAGCCTCGCGGACGCCACCCTCAGCTACAACAATCTGCAGGGCTGGGATGAGGCGGGCTATCTCGAGCAGCTCATCGGCTTCTCCCGCAGCGTGCTGCGCACGCGCGCCTTCGGCGACCTGTGGGCCTACATGCTGCTCGCGGAGGGCGCGATCGACGTCGTCGGCGAGTTCGATCTGAAGCCGTGGGACATCGCCGCCCTCGTGCCGATCGTGCGCGAGGCGGGCGGGCGCTTCACGACGGTCGACGGCGGGGATCCCCTCAGCTCCTCGGGCGTGCTCGCGAGCAACGGGCTCCTGCACGACGCCGCCCTGGCGCACCTCGCGCGCTGAGCCGTCCATCCCAATCGTTCATGTCGTGAACTGAACTCACGACGCTGTCGGCGGCCTCCGATCCCCGAAGAATCGCCGTGCTTCTGGGCTGTTACCGAAAAGTTACTGAATTTCTGCCGCGCCGATTAACTTCAAGTCTTGAATACAGTGCACAATCGCACTGCCACTGTTCAACGCCGAGAGTGGTACTACGAGGAAGTTCTCCCTCACACCATGAGAAAGGGAGTGACGTGAAGAAGTCATCGTTGATTTCGCTCGCTGCACTCGCCGGTGCTTCGGCACTGGTTCTTGCCGGATGTTCGACCCCCGCCACCGAGGGCGACGGAGACGGTGGCAAGGCCACCGCGACTCGCGCCTGCGTGATCCTGCCCGACACCGAGTCGTCCGACCGCTGGGAGAACGGCGACCGCCCCGCTCTCCAGGAGGCGATCACCGCCGCCGGCTTCGAGGCCGACATCCAGAACGCCAAGGGCGACACCAACCAGTTCGCGACCATCGCGGACCAGCAGCTCTCCAAGGGCTGCGGCGTGATGCTGCTCGTCGACTACCAGGGTGCCGGCGTGGCCGTCACCGAGAAGGCCAAGGCCGAGGGCATCCCGGTCATCGCCTACGACCGTCCCATCGCGGGCGCCGACTACTACGTGTCGTTCGACAACGTGAAGGTCGGCGAGCTCGAGGGCCAGTCGGTCGTCGACGGCCTCAAGGCCGCCGGCAAGGACCCGGCCACCGCGACCGTCGTCTACATGGGCGGCGACCCCTCGGACGGCAACGCCAAGATGTTCCACGACGGCGCCGTGAGCGTCATGGAGGCCGCCGGCATCAAGCCGGCCGCCGAGCCCGCCGGTGTCTGGGACACCGAGAAGTCGGCGACCAACTTCGAGCAGGTCCTCACCTCGCTCGGCGGCAAGGTCGACGCCGTGTGGTCCGCCAACGACGCCAACGCCGCGGGCATCATCTCGATCCTCGACAAGAACGGTCTGACCGTTCCCGTCTCGGGTCAGGACGCCTCGGTCGCGGGCCTGCAGAACGTGATCCTCGGCAAGCAGACCGCCACGGTCTACAAGCCGTTCCAGCTCGAGGCCAAGGCGGCCTCCGACCTGGCGATCGCGCTCCTGAACGGCGACAAGCCGACCGCTGACAAGACACTCGACGACGGCACCCCGTACATCGCGGTCACGCCGGTTCTCGTCGGCGCCGCGGACGTGCAGAAGGTCATCGACGACGGCAACGCCAGCGCTTCGGAGCTGTGCACCGGCGACGTCGCTGCCAAGTGCGCCGAGCTCGGCATCAAGTAGCACCGTAGAGGAGGGCCTCGCGTCGGGATTCATCCACGGCGCGAGGCCCTTCGCACGATCGAAACCCGCCGATCGGTGGGAGCATGACAAGGACGGGACGACGAAGTCCCAGAAAGGAGGGTGCCCGATGAATGCACCCCTCATCGAACTCACCGACGTGGTGAAGAGCTTCGGCCCCGTCAGCGTGCTGAAGGGCGTCAACCTCAAGGCCTATGCCGGGAAGGTCACCGCGCTGGTCGGCGACAACGGCGCCGGCAAGTCCACCCTCATCAAGGGCCTCGCCGGTGTGCAGCCCTACGACGGGGGCGAGGTGCGCTTCGAGGGCCAGTCGGTCCAGCTGCACTCGCCGCGCGAGGCATCCGCGCTCGGCATCGAGGTCGTGTACCAGGACCTCGCGCTGTGCGACAACCTCGACATCGTCCAGAACATGTTCCTCGGCCGCGAGGAGACCGTCGCCGGCACCTTCGACGAGGGCCGCATGGAGCGCGAGGCGAGCGAGACCCTGCGCTCGCTCTCGGTGCGCACCGTGAAGTCGGTGCGTCAGAAGGTCTCGTCGCTCTCCGGCGGACAGCGCCAGACGGTCGCCATCGCCCGCTCGGTGCTCAAGAAGGCCAAGCTCGTCATCCTCGACGAGCCGACCGCCGCCCTCGGCGTCGCCCAGACCGAGCAGGTGCTCAACCTCGTCCGCCGGCTCGCCGACCAGGGCGTCGCGGTCATCATCATCAGCCACAACCTGCAGGACGTCTTCAAAGTGGCCGACTACATCAACGTGCTCTACCTCGGCACCATGGTCGCCTCCATCCCGAAGGACGAGACCACGAGCGACGACGTCGTGGGCTACATCACCGGCAGCAAGACCTACAACGGAGCAGCAGCATGAGCGCCCCCGCGACCCCCCCGTCCCTCGACACGACGAACCTCCCCGCGGAGGGCGGATTCATCGGCAGCGGCCAGGAGGGCGGCATTGTCGACCAGGTGCGCGCCTACTTCCAGCGCGTGCGCAACGGCGACATGGGCGCGCTGCCGGCCATCGGCGGCCTCGTCGTGCTCGTCATCCTCTTCACGATCCTCAGCGAGACCATGCTCGGTCAGCAGTACTTCCTCACCGAGCGCAACTTCGCGAACCTGCTCACCCAGGCCGCCTCCCTCGTGATGCTCGCGATGGCGCTCGTGTTCGTGATCCTGCTGGGCGAGATCGACCTGTCGGCGGGTGTGACCTCGGGTGTGGCGCTGTCGCTGTTCGTGGTGCTCACGAAGCCTGACGGCATCAACATGAACTGGATCATCGCGCTCGTCCTCGCCCTCGGCGTCGGCGTCGTGGTCGGCTTCTTCATCGGCTTCTTCGTGGCGCGCGTCGGCATCCCGTCGTTCGTCGTGACGCTGGGTCTGTTCATCGGGCTGCAGGGCGTGACGCTCATCCTGCTCGGCGACGGCGGCGTGTTCCGCATCCAGATCCCCGAGTTCCTCGCCATCCAGAACGCGAACCTGCCGATCTGGGGCGGTTGGGCGATGCTCGGCGTCATGCTGCTCATCTCGCTCGGGACCTCGCTGTGGGATCGCCGCCTGCGCACCCGCGCCGGGGTGCCGAACCGCACGATCGCCCTCGTGTGGGCCAAGCTCGCGGTCATCGCCGTCGTCGGCGGCTTCGTCATCGCGATCCTGAGCGTGAACCGCTCCTCCTCGATCAAGGTCATCGAGGGGGTGCCGATCGTCGTCCCGATCGTGCTGGCGATCCTGTGGATCGGCACCTTCGTGCTCGACCGGACGCGCTTCGGCCGCTACATCTACGCGATCGGCGGCAACGCCGAGGCCGCCCGCCGTGCCGGTGTCAAGGTCGTGACGATCCGCTGGGCGGCGTTCGTGGTCTGCTCGGTGCTCGCGGTCGTCTCCGGCGTGTTCAGCGCGAGCAAGGTCGGATCGGTCAACGCGGGCTTCGGCACCGACATCGTGCTGAGCGGTGTCGCGGCGGCGGTCGTGGGTGGTGTCAGCCTCTTCGGCGGACGCGGTCGCCTGCTGCACGCGACGATCGGCGCGCTCGTGATCGCGGTCATCGCGAACGGCCTCGGCCTGCTCAACCTGCCGGCCGGCGTGAACTACATCGTGACGGGTGGCGTGCTGGTGCTCGCGGCCACGGTCGACGCGGTCTCCCGCGTGCGCGCCGGCGGCTCGCTCATCCGAAGCTGAGGCGCTCAGTCGAACACGAGAAGGCCGTCCCGGTTGCCGGGGCGGCCTTCTCCGCGAGAGTACGTACTTCCGGGGTGAATTCGCCTCCCGAAGGCCCCGAAGTACGTACTCTCGGGGACTAGTCGAGGTGGCGCTCCTCGGGCCCGACGTACTCGGAGAGCGGACGGATGAGCGCGTTGGCCGCCGCCTGCTCGCGGATGTGCGCGGTCCATCCGGTGACCCGCGCCGCCACGAACAGGGGGGTGAACAGCTCGGTGTCGAACCCGATGAGGTGGTACGCGGGCCCCGAGGGGTAGTCGAGGTTCGGCTTGATGCCCTTGCGGTCGTCCATCGCCTTCTCGAGCGCCTCGTACAGCTCCCCCAGGTCGGGTCGGTCGAACTCGACGAGCAGGGTGTCGAGCGCCGCCTTCATGGTCGGCACACGCGAGTCGCCGTTCTTGTAGACCCGGTGGCCGAATCCCATGATCTTGCGCTTGGCGGCGAGCGCCTCGTCGAGCCAGCCCTCCGCACGGTCGGCGAAGACGATCTCGTCGAAGGTGTGCATGACGGCCTCGTTCGCTCCCCCGTGGAGCGGGCCCTTGAGCGCGCCGATCGCCGCGGTGACGGCGGAGTACAGGTCGGCGAGGGTGGAGGTGACAACGCGCGCCGTGAAGGTGGACGCGTTGAAGGAGTGCTCCGCGTACAGGATCATCGAGACGTCGAATGCGTTCACGACGACGAGCTCCGGGACCTCGCCGAAGGTCATGTGCAGGAAGTTCGCCGAATAGCCGAGGTCGTCACGCGGTTCCACGAGCTCCTCGTCGCGCAGTCGGCGCTGGATGTAGGCGACGATCGCCGGCAGCTGGGCGAAAAGGCGCTTCGCCTGGTCGAGCTGTGCCTCGGGCGAGGCGTCCGCGACTGTCGGATCGGCGGCGCCGTACGCGGACACGGCGGTGCGCACGACATCCATCGGGTGGGCCTCGACGGGCAGCAGGTCGATCGCGTGCTTGGCCACGGGCGACAGTGCCCGGTGCGCGCGCTCGAAGGCCTGGAACTCCTCGAGCTGCACGGGGGTCGGCAGCTCGCCGTGCCACAGCAGGTAGGCGACCTCTTCGAAGGTGCAGTTCGCGGCCAGCTCCTGCACCGGGTAGCCGCGGTAGAGCAGCGAGTTCGTCTCGGGATTGACCTTGGAGATCGCGGTCACGTCGACGATGACGCCCGCAAGCCCCTTCTTGATGTCGCTCATGCGTCCCTTCTCATCTCGCGAGATGTCAGCTGTTGCACTTTTCGGCGGCGAATCGTGCACCAACTGACACCTCGCGGGTTCAGTTGTGGTTGTTGCGGAGGTCGAAGGTGTAGATGTCGGCGTCGAAGGACGAGTAGCCGGCGTAGTCGACCAGCTCGTACAGCCTCGCACGGGTCTGCATCTCGGGCACCCGCGAGGTGAGAGATCCTTCGGCGAGGATCGTGTCGAGCCCGCGCTCGGCCGCCCCCATCGCGAGCCGCAGCAGGCTCACCGGGAAGATCACGATGTTGACGCCCACGTCGGCGAGCTGCTGCGTCGTGAACAGCTCGCTCTTGCCGAACTCGGTCATGTTGGCGAGCACGGGCACGTCGACGGCGGCCCGGATGGCGGCGAACTCGGCGAGGTCGGCCATCGCCTCCGGGAAGATCGCGTCGGCGCCGGCATCCACGAGCGCCTTGGCGCGATCCTTCGCGGCCTCGAGGCCGTCGATGCCCCGGATGTCGGTGCGCGCCATGATGAGGAAGTCGGGGTCGCGACGCGCCTCGACGGCGGCCCGGATGCGCTTGAGCGCGGTCTGCTCGTCGACCACCTGCTTGCCGTCGAGATGGCCGCAGCGCTTCGGATTCACCTGGTCCTCGAGGTGCAGCCCCGCGACGCCGGCATCCTCGAGGATCTGCACCGTGCGCGCCACGTTCATCGGCTCGCCGAAGCCCGTGTCGGCATCGACGAGCGCCGGCAGATCGGTCACCCGGGCGATCTGGGCGGAGCGGCCGGCGACCTCGCTGAGCGTCGTGAGGCCGATGTCGGGCAGCCCCAGATCGGCCGAGAGCACGGCACCCGAGATGTAGACGCCCTCGAAGCCCTTCTCCTCGATGAGCTTCGCCGAGAGCGGGTTGAAGGCGCCCGGCATCCGCACGAGCTCGCCCGAGGCGAGTCGGGCGCGGAAGGCGGCGCGCTTGGCGGATGGGGTGATGGTCGAGTGCAGCATCAGAACAGTCCTTCCGGGGCGGTCGGCAGCCCGGCCGCGGTCACATTGAGTTGAGCCACCTCGGCCGCGCTCAGCTCGGGCAGTCGCTCGGCAAGGTCGAGGAAGCGCGCGATCTCCGCTTCCGCGAGCACTCCGGCGGCGAGCGTGCGGAACTTGCGCACGTAGTCCGGGCGCGCGAAGGGGCGGGCGCCGAGCGGATGGGCGTCCGCCACGGCGATCTCGTCGACGATCCGCGACCCGTCTGCGAGCCGGATCTCGACGCGTCCGCCGAAGGCCTTCTCGGCCGGGTCCTCCGAGTGGTAGCGGCGGGTCCACTCGGCGTCCTCCGCGGTGGTCACCTTGTGCCAGAGGGCGACGGTGTCGGGGCGGCCGGCGCGCTCGGGCGCGTAGGAGGCCACATGGTCCCAGGCACCGTCCTGCAGCGCGACCGTGAAGATGTAGGGGATCGAGTGGTCGAGCGTCTCGCGGCTCGCGGCGGGGTCGTACTTCTGCGGATCGTTCGCACCCGAGCCGATCACGTAGTGCGTGTGGTGACTCGTGTGCAGCACGATCCCCGCCACGGCATCCGGGTTCCGCAGCTCGGGATGCGCGGCGCCGAGCCGCCGGGCGAGGTCGATCCAGGCCTGCGCCTGGTACTCGGCCGAGTGCTCCTTGGTATAGCTGTCGAGGATGGCGCGCTTGGGCTCCCCCGCCTCCGGCAGCGGCACCTCGTAGCGGGCGTCGGGGCCGTCGAGCAGCCAGGCGATCACGCCGTCCTCGCCCTCCCAGATCGGCGCCGGCGAGGTCTGGCCGCGGATCGCCCGGTCGACCGCCTCGACCGCCATCTTGCCCGCGAAGGCCGGCGCGTGCGCCTTCCAGGTGGAGATCTGGCCCTTGCGCGACTGCCGCGTGGCGGTCGTGGTGTGCAGCGCCTGGCCGATCGCCTGGGAGATCGTCTCGGGCGCGAGGCCGAGCAGGGTGCCGATGCCCGCCGCGGCGGAGGGGCCGAGGTGGGCGACGTGGTCGATCTTGTGGGCGTGCAGGCTGATGGCGCGCACGAGATCCATCTGGATCTCGTAGCCCGTCGCGATGCCGCGCACGAGTGCCGCCCCGTCCGCGCCCGCATGCTGCGCGACCGCCAGGATGGGCGGGATGTTGTCGCCGGGATGCGAGTACTCGGCGGCCAGGAAGGTGTCGTGGTAGTCGAGCTCACGGACGGCGACGCCGTTGGCCCAGGCCGCCCACTCGGGCTCGAAGGCGCCGTCGATGCCGAACACCCGCGATCCGGCGCGACCCCCGCGCGGGGCGTGCTGCGGCCGCGCCTCGGCCTGGCCGCGCGCTGCGACGACGGGACCGCGGGAGAGCGACGCGACCGCGACGGCCGCGTTGTCGATGACGCGGTTCACGATCATCTCGCTCACCGCGGGCTCCACCGCCACCGGGTCGACGGCCACCTGTGCGATCTTCCAGGCGAGCTCGTCCTCCCGGGCGAGCGCCTCGTCGCTGCGGTGGGTGCGGACGGTGTGCAGCTTCATGCGGTTCCTCCGGGTCGCGAGGCGCGGAAGCGCCCACACCATCCATCATTCCCCGCTTGCGGGGCACCGGCGACCGCCGCATCCCCGCTCCCCCTATCCCAGAAATGCAGGAGTTCTGCCGCACCCGGCCGCCAGACAGCGCAGACGACGGCGGATGCGAGCAGAATCTCCTGCATTTCTGGGGGGCAGGGGCCTACTTCGCGACGGCGAAGCCGCCCGTCCAGCCGATCTTCTCGCCCGCGGCGAGCGTGATCTGCAGGAAGCCGAGGCCCTCGAGCTCACGGGCGCGCTTGAGCGATCCGGCGTCCTCGGCGTTCAGGCCGCCGGCGCGCACGAAGTCGATGACGGCGTCCTTGGCGGCCTGCTCGTCGCCCGCCACGAGCACGGTCGTCGCCTTTCCACCGACCACGCCGGTGGCGAGCGTGGAGGCGAAGTTGGTGTTGAACGCCTTCACGACGTGGGCACCGGGAACCTGCTCGGCGATGACGGATGCGGCCGAGCCGTCCGCGGGCACGACGAGGCCGTCGAAGGTCGCGAAGTCGACCGGGTTGGTGATGTCGACGACGACCTTGCCGTCGAGCTGCTCGCGGTAGATGTCGAGCACACCCGCGATGGCGTCGAACGGCAGCGCGAGCACGACGATGTCGCCCGTGAGCGCGGCGCCGAGTTCGGCGGCGGTCGCGCCGGTGTCGCCCGCGAGTGCGGTCGCCTTCTCGAGGTCGCGTGCGATCACCTGCACCTGCGCGCCGCTACGCGCCGCGATGCCCGTGATGGCGCCCCCCATGTTGCCGATGCCGATGATGCTGATCGAGGTCATGTCCCGCTCCTTGGTTTGGTTGTTGTTTCAACCATATCCCCCATTCAGTTGTCGCTGCAAGTATTCCGCTAGACTCCTCGCATGACCCGACTCGTGCCCCGCCTCGACGCCGAGGAATCGGCGGCCTGGCTCTCCCTCGTGGCGCTGCTCGAGCTGCTGCCGAGCGCCCTCGACTCCCAACTGCAGCGCGACTCCGAGCTCACCCACTTCGAGTTCGCCGTGCTCTCCTTCCTCCGGTTCTCCCCCGACGCCACCCTGCGGATGTCGGACCTCGCCGCGGGCACCAACGCGACCCTCCCGCGGCTCTCCCATGTGGTCTCGCGCCTCGAGAAGCGCGGTCTCGTGCGGCGCAGCCCCTGCGCGGAGGATCGCCGCGCGACCAACGCGACCCTCACCGATGAGGGGCGCCGCGAGCTGATCCGAGCCACCCCCGGGCACATCGCGCTCGTGCGGCAGGTGGTCATCGAGCCGCTCAGCCGCGAACAGCTCGCCCAGCTCGCCGACATCGCGACCACGATCGGCCGCGCTCTCGACCCCGAGCAGCGCTTCACCACCCTCATGGATGCGTCCCCTCGTCCCTGACCTTCGTAGCGCGGCGGGAGCCGCGACCTGAGGGCGGGGGAAACGCCTCCCGCCGCGGGGTCGTAGCTCCAGCCGCGCCATGGCATCGGACACACGCTGGGGTTCTAGGCTCGTGCCATGACGGACACCGACGACGCGGTCGAGGCGGCACGCAAGGCTCTGGAGGATGCACAGGCGGCGCTTGCCGCGGCGCAGGCCGCGGCGCAGGCGGCCGCCGAGACCGCCGCCGAGGCACAGGCCACCGCGCAGGCCGAGGCAGAGGCCGGGGCAGAGGCCGAGGCGGACGCCGCGGCTGCCCCGCCGGCGGCCCCCGCGCCCGCGGTCACGTCGCCGCCCGCGCCAGCGCCGGCCGGCCCGCTCGATCAGGCGGCCGTCGACGCCATCCGCGCCGGCTACGCCTTCGACGCGCCCGCACTCGAGATGGGCGCGCTCGTGAACGGCGACGCGCTCGCCGACGTGCCCATCCGCATCCCGCTCTCGATGGTGAACCGTCACGGGCTCGTCGCGGGCGCGACCGGCACGGGCAAGACGAAGACCCTGCAGGTGCTCGCCGAGCAGCTGAGCGCCGCGGGGGTGCCGGTGTTCGCCGCCGACATCAAGGGCGACCTCTCCGGCATCGCGAGCCCCGGCGAGTCCAACCCGAAGCTGCTCGATCGTACGAGCCGCATCGGCCAGGCCTGGAGCGGGCACGCCTCCCCCACCGCGCTCTACGCGCTCGGCGGCGACGGCATCGGCATCCCGATCCGGGCGAGCGTCGAGGGCTTCGGCGCGACCATGCTCGCCAAAGTGCTGGGTCTCAACCAGACGCAGGAGTCGAGCCTCGGTCTCGTGTTCCACTACGCGAACCAGCAGCACCTGCCGCTCGTCACCCTCGACGACCTCCGCGCGGTGCTGCAGCACCTCACGAGCGCGTCCGGCAAGGCCGAGCTCGAGAACCTGGGCGGCCTCTCGAAGGCGACCGCGGGGGTGATCCTGCGCGAACTCGTCGCCTTCGCCGAGCAGGGGGCGGACGTCTTCTTCGGGCTTCCGCAGATCGACACCGCGGACTTCTTCCGCACCGACGCCTCGGATGGCACGGTGCGCGGCGTCGTGAGCCTGCTGGAGGTGCGCAGCCAACTGGGCCGACCGGAACTGTTCTCGACCTTCCTCATGTGGCTGCTCACCCGGCTCTACGAGTCGCTGCCCGAGGTGGGGGACGTCGACAAGCCCAAGCTCGTGTTCTTCTTCGACGAGGCGCACCTGCTGTTCCGCGACGCGAGCGAGGACTTCCTCGCGGTCGTCACCCAGACCGTGCGCCTCATCCGTTCGCGCGGCGTCGGCATCTTCTTCGTCACGCAAACCCCCAAGGATGTGCCGAGCGATGTGCTCGCACAGCTCGGCAGTCGCATCCAGCATCAGCTGCGCGCCCACACCCCGGACGATGCGAAGGCGCTCAAGTCGACGGTGTCGACCTACCCGAACTCGGCGTACGCGCTCGGCGAGGTGCTCACGACCCTCGCGATCGGTGAGGCGATCGTGACGGTCATGAACGAGAAGGGCGCACCCACGCCGGTCGCCTGGACGCGACTGCGCGCGCCGGAGGGATCCATGGAGCCCACCCCGGACGCCACCCTGCAGGCCGCCGTCGCCGCGTCGCCGCTCACCGCGAAGTACGCCGCGACACCGCAGACCGGTGCGGCGGAGATCATCGCCCAGCGCACGGCGGCCGCCGCCGCGGCCGCGGGCGTCCCGGTGGGGGGTGCGCCGGCATCCGGCAGCATCGACGCCCAGCTCGCGCGCGCCCAGAAGAAGGCGGAGCAGGATGCTGCGCGCGCCGCGAAGGCGGCCGAGCAGGCGGCGGCCCGCGAGGCGCGCGAGCAGAAGCGTGCGCAGGAGCGGATGCAGAAGGAGGTCGTCTCGGGTGGTCTGCGGATCGCCCGCGACGTGATCAACGGGCTGTTCCGCCGCCGCTGAGCCCCGAGCACCGACCCCTCAGCGCGTGATGACGGCTCGACCGCCCCAGGCGGTGCCTGGGCGGCGCATGGTGGAGATGCCGGGAATTGAACCCGGGTCCATCGCTGTGAGCCTGCGCCTTCTCCGGGCGCAGTCCGTGGAATCGTTCTACTCGGCTCCGACCTGTGTCACGAACGCCTAGGTCGACGAGCCCAGCCCCAGTGAAAGTCCCGCACGGCCCTGGAACTCAACCGCGCAGCAAGCCCTCTTGATGACGCCAGGATCCGGATCGAGGGCGAGTCCGGACTGACGGACCTTCTACTCCGCCTTAGGCGGCGAGAGCGAGGTCGGTGCGCTTAACGTTGGCACCTATGGTGTGCAGAGATCGTTTACGAGATAACCCTGCATCCTCGGCCCGCTTCTCGCAGTTTCGCAGGCGATGTCGAAACCGATCATCCCCATGAGTCACCTCGGGATCTCGCGATCCCTGAGAGGTGGGCCGTCATCACGCGCTGTGGAGTTGTCAATCGCGCCCCCAAGAGGTGCGCAGCCCTTCATCATAGCCGACACCGCCGACGCCTGACAGGATGGGCCCATGTCGACCCTCATCACCGTGCAGGGCAGCTTCAGCGCCTGGTACCCCGCAGAGCGCGCCACCGTCCGGATCTCGATCGGATTCGACGGGGCCACGCGCGACACCGTGCTCGGCTCGGCGACCGCCACCGCGAAGACGGTCGTCGACTCGGTGACGGCCATCCATGATCCCGATTCGGGACCCGTCACCTGGTGGTCCTCGGACCGGGTGCGGGTGTGGGCCGACCGCCCGTGGAACAACGAGGGCAAGCAGCTTCCGCTCGTGCACCACGCCACGATCGGGGTGACGGTCAAGTTCAAGGATTTCGACGCGCTCGCGGACTGGCTCATCGAGACCGCGGCCGTCTCCGGGGTTCAGGTGAACGGGATCGAGTGGGCGCTCACCGAGTCGAAGCGCACCTCGGTCACCACGGAGGTGCGCTCACGCGCGGTGAAGGATGCCGCCGACAAGGCGCGCGTGTTCGCGCAGGCGATCGGGCTCGGTCAGCTGACGGCGGTCGCGATCGCCGATCCGGGGATGCTGGGGGTGAGCGGCGTCGCCCCGCTCCCCGCCCCACCCCTGCTGCGCGCCGCGGCGTTCAAGACGGCCGACAACGGC
Source organism: Protaetiibacter larvae (assembly GCF_008365275.1). Taxonomy (GTDB): domain Bacteria; phylum Actinomycetota; class Actinomycetes; order Actinomycetales; family Microbacteriaceae; genus Homoserinibacter; species Homoserinibacter larvae. The sequence goes on from NZ_CP043504.1 coordinate 2,291,977, forward strand.
GCCAACGCACTCGATTTCACGCCGGAGGACATCGAGGTGTCGGCCGCCGTCGACGCCCGCTTCGAGGCGAGCTGAGAGCTACTCGCCGAGGTGCCGGCGGCTCGACATCGCGCGATCCGCCTCGCGCTTGTCCTGCCGCTCCCGCAGCGCCTGACGCTTGTCGTACTCGCGCTTGCCCTTGGCGACCGCGAGCTCGACCTTGGCGCGGCCGTCCTTGAAGTAGATCGACAGCGGCACGAGCGTGTAGCCGCCCTCCTTGGTGCGGTGGCTGATCTTGATGATCTGAGCCTTGTGCAGCAGGAGCTTGCGCTTGCGGCGCGGGGCATGGTTGGTCCAGGTGCCCTCGGTGTACTCCGGGATGTGCACGGCGTCGAGCCAGAGCTCCCCGCCGTCGATGTAGGCGTAGCCGTCCACGAGGGAGGCGCGGCCTTGCCGCAGCGACTTCACCTCGGTACCGGAGAGCACGATGCCCGCCTCGTAGGTGTCCTCGATCGTGTAGTCATGGCGCGCCTTGCGGTTGGTCGCCACGACCTTCTCGCCCTGTTCCTTGGGCATCTCGCACCTCCTCAGCACGCCTGGTCCGTCCGCCCGCATCCGCAGGCAGCCGTTCAGTCTATGCGAGTCCGCATAGCGCTGTAGCGCTGGGCCGCGCGCGCCCGGTATCCCCGCAGCGCGAGGCGTAGCGCTGCAGCGTTGTACAGCTACGCCTTGAGGTAGCGGCGGATGGCGACGCTCGCGGAGAGCGCCGCCAGCAGAGCGCCCACGCCGACCAGGATCGGGGCGACGAGCAGCGCGTCCTGGATGCCCACGAAGGAGTAGTCGGTGATGGTCTCGGCGAGGTAGCCGTGCACGAAGAACTGCACGATCGCGATGACCGCCCCGCTCGCCAGCAGCGATCCGATGACGGCCGCGAGCACGCCCTCGAGGATGAACGGTGTCTCGATGAACCGGTTCGACGCCCCGACGAGGCGCATGATCGCGAGCTCGCGTCGCCGCGAGAACGCCGACAGCCGGATCGTGGTCGAGATGAGCAGCACCGCCGCCACGAGCATGAGTGCCGCGATGCCGACGGCCGTGTAGCTCGCCGCGCTCATGACGTCGAAGATCGGCTGCAGCAGGGCGCGCTGATCCCGCACCTCCTCGACCCCCGGCATCCCGGTGACCCCGTCGCTGATCACCTCGGACTGCGCGGGGTCGACGAGCTTCACTCGGAAGTCCGCGCCGAACATGTCGACGGTCGCGATCTCGACGAGCGAGGTGCCCGCGAACTCGTCGAGGAAGTTCTGGAACGCGACCTCCGCATCCTCGAACGTCACCTGTTGCACGTACGGCGCGAGCGCGCCGTTCTCGAGCTTGTCGCGGACCGCGTCGATCTCGTCCTGGGTCGCGGCGGTCTCGGCGCAGTTGGGCTCGGGCGACGAGGCGACGCACATGTAGATGGTCACCTCGGCACGTTCGTACCAGTACCCCTTCATCTGCCCGATCTGCAGCTGCAGCAGGATCGCCGCGCCGAAGAAGGTGAGCGAGATGAACGTCACCAGGATGACCGAGACGACCATCGAGAGGTTGCGACGGAAGCCCTGCCCGACCTCGGAGAGGATGAGTCCGAACCTCATGAGCGACCCTCCGGCTCCACGAGCGGCGGCGGGACGGGCGGAGCGGATGCGGTCGGCGCGACGGCGGGGGGTGCGGTCTGGGTGACCACGGCGGGACGCTCGTACACGGCGCGCAGCGGCGCCGGTGCGGCCGGGGTGGCCGGGGCGACGGGGGGTGCCGCCGCCGCGGGCACGGCCGCGGTTGCCGCCGGGACCGCCGCCCACGAGGGCAGCTCGGCCTCGGCATCCGCATCGAGCGCCTGGGCGAAGAGCGCCTGCTCCTCTTCGCGCTGCCGCTGCACCGGGATCGCCTGCGTCTGGTATCCGCCGGCCCGTTCGTCGCGCACCACCTGGCCGCCGACGAGCTCGATCACGCGACGCTTCATGGTGTCGACGATGCCGGAGTCGTGGGTGGCCATGAGCACAGTCGTGCCGTTGGCGTTGATCGTCGCGAGCAGCGTCATGATGCCGGCGCTCGTCGCCGGGTCGAGGTTGCCGGTCGGCTCGTCGGCGAGCAGGATGGCCGGCTTGTTGACGATCGCGCGCGCGATGGCGACGCGCTGCTGCTCACCGCCGGAGAGCTCGTGCGGGAGGCGCCCCGCCTTGCCCGCGAGGCCCACCATCTTGAGAACGTCGGGCACGGCCTCCTGGATGAAGCCCTTCGACTTGCCGATCACCTGCAGGGTGAAGGCGACGTTGTCGAAGACGGTCTTCGTCGGCAGCAGCCGGAAGTCCTGGAACACGACGCCGAGACTGCGGCGGAAGTACGGCACCTTGCGGTTGGCGAGGGTCGTGAGGTCGTGGCCCAGCACGTGGATCTTGCCCTTGGTGGGCCGCTCCTCCTTGAGGATCAGCCGCAGGAAGCTGGATTTGCCGGAACCGGAGGCGCCGACGAGGAAGACGAACTCCCCCTTGAGCACCTCGAGGCTCACGGAGTTGAGTGCGGGACGCGTCGCACCGGAGTAGGTCTTCGTCACCTGGTCGAATCGGATCATGGCCTTTCGAGCCTAAGCAGGCTCACCAGACTCCCCGGCTGCGACACTCCCCCTGTTCGGGATCAGCCGACCCCGTTCGGGATCAGTCGGCGGCGCGCTCGGCGAGGCGTCGCTGCAGCTCCGCCTTCGACATTCGCGAGTAGTTCGGGATACGCAGGTCGCGGGCGCGCGCCCGAAGCACGGCGTAGGTCTCGTCGGCGGGAGCCGTCGCAGCCGTCGGCTCGACGGCGGGAGGGGCGGTCTCGACCACGTCGGCGACGGCTTGGGCGGCCTTCTTCGCCTGGGCCTTCACCCGGGCGGCGGCCTTCTTCTCGGCCTCCTTGGCCTTCTCCTTGGCCTTCTTGGCCTTCGCCTTCGCCGCGGCGGCAGCCTTCTTCGCCTGCGCCTTGGCCTTCTCCTTGGCCTTGGCGGCCTCCTTCTTGGCCTTCTCCTTCGCCTTGGCGGCGGCCTTCTTCGCCGTGAGCGCGGCGGCTTCGCGCTCCTTCGCCTTCGCGCTCTTCTTCTTGCCGGAATCCTTCGATGCCACGTTGCCTCCTCGGATGTCGAGCCCCGCTCTGGTGCGCCGATCCTAGTGAGGCAAAGTGAACGATGGCGGTTCACTTTGCTCGCGTATCCTGTGGCCCGCATTTTCCCGCGGCACAGACACAAGGCGGACATGGTCGACGAATCGGATGCGCGCGATGAAGCGCCAGGGCTTCTTCTCGCGGGTGGGTCGGCGCCCGAGCCGCGCACCCTGCTCGACATCCTGCGGGCGTCGACGCTCGCCTGGCCCGACGCCTCGGCGCTCGACGACGGCGAGGGCGCGCTCTCGTACCGCGAGCTCATGGCCCGGGTGGTGGCGACCTCGGCACGCCTGCGGATCGCCGGGGTGCGACCGGGCGACCGCGTCGGGGTGCGGATGCCGTCGGGATCGCGCGAGCTGTACATCTCGATCCTCGCGGTGATCGCCGCCGGCGCCGCATACGTGCCGGTCGACGCCGACGATCCCGAGGAGCGCGCGGAGCTCGTGTTCCGCGAGGCCGGGGTGCGCGGGATCATCTCGGGCGCGGGGCGCTACGAGCCGGCGGCGGCCTCCGCCGATGGCGCCGAGCCCGCGGCGGAGGCGGCGACGCTGTTCGCGGGGGCTCCCCCGCACCCGAGCACCTCCTCGACGCCGCTCGTCGAGCCGCCGACGACCGAGCACGACGCCTGGATCATCTTCACCTCCGGCTCCACGGGCACCCCGAAGGGCGTCGCCGTGACCCACCGCTCGGCGGCGGCGTTCGTGGATGCCGAGGCGCGCCTGTTCCTGCAGGGCGAGCCGATCGGTCCGGGTGACCGGGTGCTCGCGGGGCTCTCGGTGGCCTTCGACGCCTCGTGCGAGGAGATGTGGCTCGCCTGGCGCAACGGCGCCTGCCTCGTGCCGGCACCGCGAGCGCTCGTCCGCAGCGGCGTCGACCTCGGTCCGTGGCTCACCGCGCGTGGCATCACGGTCGTCTCGACCGTCCCGACCCTCGCCTCGCTGTGGCCGGCCGAGTCGCTCGAGAACGTGCGGCTGCTGATCTTCGGCGGCGAGGCCTGCCCGCCCGAGCTCGCGGCGCGACTCGCGGTCGACGGGCGCGAGGTGTGGAACACCTACGGTCCCACCGAGGCGACGGTCGTCGCCTGCGCTGCGCTCCTCGACGGCAGCGATCCGGTGCGCATCGGCCTGCCGCTCGACGGCTGGGATCTCGCCGTCGTGGATGCCGAGGGCCGGCCGGTGGCCGACGGTGCGGTCGGTGAGCTCATCATCGGCGGCGTGGGGCTCGCCCGGTACCTGGACCCCGCGAAGGATGCCGAGAAGTACGCCCCCCACGAGGGCCTCGGCTGGGCGCGCGCCTATCGCAGCGGCGACCTCGTGCGCTTCGAGCGTGCGGGACTCGTCTTCCAGGGGCGCGCCGACGACCAGGTGAAGGTGGGCGGACGCCGGATCGAGCTCGGCGAGATCGAGGCTGCCCTGCACCTGCTCCCCGGTGTCGCCGGCGCTGCGGTGGCCGTGCGCGAGACCGCGGCCGGCAACCAGGTGCTCGTCGGCTACCTCGCCGTGCCCGACCCCGCGGGCTTCGATCGGGCCGCCTCGATGACACGACTGCGCGAGGAGCTGCCCGCGGCGCTCGTCCCGCTGCTCGCGGTGCTCGACGAGCTGCCCGTGCGCACCTCGGGCAAGGTCGACCGCGCGGCGCTCCCCTGGCCGCTGCCCGAGGCCACCCCGGAGGAGTCGGACACCGACCCGGGGCTGCGGCGGCTCGCGGAGCGCTGGCAGGCGGTGCTCGGCATCCCGGTCGCCGACCCCGACGACAACTTCTTCGACCTCGGCGGCGGCTCGCTCGCGGCCGCCCAGCTCGTGACGCTCATCCGGGAAGACGATCCCGAGTTCACGGTCGCCGAGATCTACGCCCAGCCGCGACTCGGAGCGATGGCCGACGCGCTCGCGGCGCGCTCGGAGCTTCCGGGGCACGGTCCGAAGAGCTTCCACGAGGTCGCCCCCACCCCGCGCCGGATGCAGCTGGCGCAGACCGTCCTCGGCATCCCGCTGTACATCCTGAGCGGTGTGCGCTGGCTGCTCTACCTGTTCACGGCGAGCGCCATCCTGCAGGGCTTCGGCGGCTTCGCGGTGCTGCCGACCATCCCGCTCGGGGTGCTCATCCCGGGCCTCATCGTGTTCGGGACCCCGATCGGCCGGATGGCCATCGCCGTCGTGTGCGCACGTCTCGTGCTGTGGGGGCTGCGGCCGGGCGACTACCCGCGTGGCGGAGGCGTGCACCTGCGGCTGTGGGTGGCCGAGCAGGCGGCGCAGCTCGTGGGAGCGGTGAGCCTCGCGGGGGCTCCGTGGATCAGCTACTACGCGCGGGCACTCGGGGCGAAGATCGGTCCCGACGTCGACCTGCACACCCTGCCGCCGGTCACCGGCATGCTCACGGTCGGCGCGGGAGCGTCGATCGAGCCGGAAGTGGACCTCTCCGGGTACTGGATCGACGGCGACATCGTCCGGATCGGCGCGATCCGCATCGGCGCGGGCAGCTCGGTCGGGGCACGCAGCACCCTGGCACCCGGAACCCGCATCGGCAAGCGCGCCGAGATCGCGCCCGGCTCGGCGGTGTTCGGTCGGGTGCCCGCCGGGCAGTACTGGGCCGGCTCCCCCGCCCAGCGCGAGGGTTCCGCGCGCGCCTGGTGGCCCCCGGAGCGGCCGGCCGGCGGGCGGCGCTGGGTCGCCGCCTTCGGGGTCTCCTCGGTGCTGCTGTCGCTCATGCCCGTGCTCGCGCTCGCGGCCGGCGGCATCCTCGTGGCGCTCGCCATCCACGGTGCGCCGACGCTCGCCGATGCCGTGCTGCGGGGGTTCCTGGAGCTGTTCCGCGCCACGATCGTGGCGGGCGTGCTGTTCGCGGGCCTCGTGGTGCTGAGCGTTCGGCTGCTGTCGATCGGCGTGGGCGAGGGCACCTTCCCCGTGCGCAGCCGCGTCGGCTGGCAGGTGTGGAGCACCGAGCGCCTCCTCGACCTCTCCCGCACCCTGCTGTTCCCCCTCTATGCCAGCCTGTTCACGCCCATCTGGCTGCGGATGCTCGGCGCCACGGTGGGCCGCGACGTCGAAGCCTCGACCGTGCTGCTGCTGCCCACCATGACGACCATCCGCGACGGCGCTTTCCTCGCCGACGACACCATGGTCGCCGGCTACGAGCTCGGCGGCGGGTGGTTGAGGATCGCGCGCGTCGAGGTGGGCAAGCGCGCGTTCATCGGCAACTCGGGGATGGCGGCCGCGGGCCACGTGGTGCCGAAGGACGGCCTCGTGGCGGTGCTCTCGGCGGCGCCGGTGAAATCGAAAGCCGGTTCGTCGTGGCTCGGCTCCCCGCCCGTGCGTCTGCGGCGCACGATCGCGGCTGCCGACGACAGCCGCACCTTCCATCCGCCCGCCTGGCTGCGCATCGTGCGCGGCCTGTGGGAGCTGTGCCGCATCGTGCCGGTGTTCGTCACCTGCGGCATCGGGTTGGGCGTGCTCTTCGCGCTCGCCGCGCTCGCGAACGCCTGGGGCTCGCTCGTCGCGCTGCTGCTGAGCGGCGTGGTGCTGCTGGTGGCCGGGGCTGTGGGCGCCGGGATCAGCACGGCGGCGAAGTGGGCGTTCGTCGGACGGATCCGCGCCGCCGAGCATCCGCTCTGGTCGTCGTTCGTGTGGCGCAGCGAGGTGGCCGACACCTTCGTGGAGATGGTCGCGGCGCCCTGGTTCGCCCAGCCCGCCGCGGGAACCCCCGCCCTCGTCTGGTGGCTGCGGAGCCTCGGTGCGCGCATCGGACGCGGCGTCTGGTGCGAGAGCTACTGGCTGCCCGAGGCCGACCTCGCGCGGCTCGACGACGGCTCGACCGTCAACCGCGGGTGTGTGGTCCAGACCCATCTGTTCCATGATCGTGTCATGAGCATCGATTCGGTCACGCTCGAGCGTGGTGCCACTCTCGGGCCGCACAGCGTCATCCTCCCCGCGGCGCGGATCGGTGCGCACGGCACCGTCGGGCCCGCCTCGCTCGTGATGCGCGGCGAGCTCGTCCCGGTGGGCAGCCGCTGGAGCGGCAACCCGATCGGGCCGTGGCGCGAGGTGACGACCGCCGACTACCACCTCGCCTCCTCGCGATGACCGCGAAGTCGGTGGGGGCGCCGACCGCGGGCGATGCGTACCTGCCGAACAACGGCAACGGCGGCTACCAGGTGGAGCGCTACGAGCTCGACCTGGACTACCGGGTGCCCACCAACCGGCTGCACGGCGTCGCGACGATCCGGGCGCGCAGCACGCAGCTGCTCGAGCGCTTCAGCCTGGATATCGCGAAGCTGCGGGTGAACAAGGTGCGGATCGAGGGCCAGCGCGGCACGCGATTCACCCAGACGGCGCGCAAGCTCGTCGTGTCGCCCGCCCGGCCCCTCTCGGCGGACGAGGACTTCGTGCTCGTGGTCGACTACGCGGGCTCCCCCGCCCCGATCCGCAGCCGGTGGGGTCTCGTCGGCTGGGAGGAGCTCGGCGACGGGGTGATCGTCGCCTCGCAGCCCTCCGGATCGCCCAGCTGGTTCCCCGTCAACGACCGTGTCGACGACAAGGCGCGGTACAGCATCCGGATCCGCGTCGATCAGGCCTACACGGCGGTCGCGAACGGCGTGCTCGTGGAGCATCGGGTGGCCTCGGGGATCGGGCACTGGCACTACGAGCAGAACGAGCCGACCGCGAGCTACCTCGCGACCATCCAACTCGGGCGCTACCAGCGCCGGGCGGTCGACTGGGCGGGCGTGCCCGGGGTGATCGCATACCCGCGCGCGATCGAGCGGCGTGTGGACGACGACCTCCATGCCGTCGGCGGCATGATGTCGTTCTTCCAGGACCGGTTCGGCCCGTATCCCTTCGCGAGCTACGGGATCGTCGTCACGGCGGACGAGCTGGAGATCCCCCTCGAAGCGCAGGGGCTCGCGGTGTTCGGGGCCAACCACCTCGACGGCCGGGGCGGCTCGGAACGGCTCGTCGCCCACGAGCTCGCCCACCAGTGGTTCGGCAACAGCGTGGGCCTCGCCTCCTGGAAGCACATCTGGCTCAACGAGGGCTTCGCCTGCTACGCCGAGTGGCTGTGGTCGGAGCATTCGGGCGGGATGAGCGCCGACGGCTGGGCGCGGCATCATCGCCGGCTCGTCGCGCTCCAGCCGCGCGACCTCCTCGTGGGCGATCCCGGCCCCGACGCGATGTTCGACGACCGGGTCTACAAGCGCGGCGCCCTCACGCTGCACGCGCTCCGCACCGCCATCGGCGACGAGCCGTTCTTCCGCCTCATCCGCACCTGGACCTCGCGCCGCCGCTTCGCCACGGCCACCACCGACGACTTCCGCGAGCTCGCGACCGAGATCAGCGGGGCGAACCTCGACCGGCTGTTCCGCAGCTGGCTGTTCGAGACCTCGCTCCCGCGGCTGCCGTAGTCCGCGCCGTCGTCACCGGGCGATGGCGACCGACACCTGCAGCGTTGCGGCGAGGTCGGGCTCGTCGAGCAGGTAGCGCGTCGGGCGGTCGGCGATCCGGGCCTCGAGACGCCCGCCGCGCGGTGCGATCTGGACCGCGCGGGGGTCGACGCGCAGCCCGCGACCGTCGGCCTTGAGGACGGCCTCCACGCGCGTCCAGTGCGCGAGCCCCCGTCCCCCGGCGACCTCACGGATCGCGGGGCTGCTGCGGGCGGTCGCCGCGAGCGGCTCGATGTCGACGCCGATGTCGCGGCCCCACGCGGCCACCGCCACGACGCCGACCGCGGAATGGGCGAGACTCACCCGCAGCTCGGATCCCTCGACCACCGGCCGGCCGTGCGGGCCGCCGCAGTCGGGGCACACCGCCGCGAGCGGCACCTCGTGCGGGGCGAGCCCCAGCTGCTCGCCCGCCAGGCGCCGCAGCAGCGCGCGCCCGGCGAGGAACCGCGCACCCGGGGTGAGCGCGGACTCGTCGAATCGGCGCCGCTCGACGGCCGACAGCAACGCGAGCTCGCTCTCCCCCGCGGCCGCGGGATCCAGATCGACCGCCCAGACGTAGGGATCCACCCGGCCAGTCTGGGACATCGAGGGGGCGAGTGTTCACCTCGATGCGCCATGATGCGCACATGGCTACGGCATTCGACCCGGAAGAGGTCGTGGAGCAGGTCACCGGCCGGCTCATCGAGAGGTTCCCCGACGCCGATGCGGCGCAGATCCGGACCATCGTGGCGGAGGAGGTGGGTGCCCTGCAGTCGATGCCGGTCACCGACTACGTCTCGGTGCTGAGCGAGCGGGCGGCGAAGAAGCGCATCAAGGCGCTCTGAGCCCGACCGGCGCTAGTCGACGGGCTTCGACTTGCGCCAGCGGATGCCCGCGGCGATGAAGCCGTCGAGGTCGCCGTCGAACACGACGGCCGGGTTGCCGACCTCGTACCCGGTGCGCAGGTCCTTCACGAGCTGCTGACCGTAGAGGAAGTAGGAGCGCATCTGGTCGCCCCAGCTCGCGGTGATGACGCCCGCCAGCTCCTTCTTCTTGGCCGCCTCCTCCTCCTTCTTGAGCAGCAGGAGACGGGTCTGCAGCACGCGCATGGCGGCCGCGCGGTTCTGGATCTGGCTCTTCTCGTTCTGCATCGACACGACGAGGCCCGTGGGCAGGTGGGTGAGGCGCACGGCGGAGTCGGTGGTGTTGACGCTCTGGCCGCCGGGACCGGATGAGCGGAAGACGTCGACGCGGATGTCGCCCTCCGGGATCTCCACCTCGACGGCCTCCTCCATCACCGGGATCACCTCGACGGCCGCGAAGCTCGTCTGACGCTTGTCGGCAGAGCCGAAGGGGCTGATCCGGGCGAGACGGTGGGTGCCGGCCTCGATCGAGAGGGTGCCGTAGGCGTAGGGGGCGTCGACCTCGAAGGTGGCCGACTTGATGCCGGCGCCTTCCGCATAGGAGGTGTCCATGACCTTGACCGGGTAGTTGTGGCGCTCCGCCCAGCGCAGGTACATGCGCAGCAGCATCTCGGCGAAGTCGGTGGCGTCGTCGCCGCCCGCACCCGAGCGGATCGTCACGACCGCGCTGCGCGAGTCGTATTCGCCGTCGAGCAGGGTCTGCACCTCGAGGTCGCCGATCTGGGACTGCAGGGCCGCGTACTCCTGCTCGGCCTCGGCCGCGACATCCGCGTCCTCGGCCTCGCGCGCGAGCTCGATGAGCACCTCGAGGTCGTCGAGGCGCCGCTCGAAGCCCGTGATGCGGGCGAGCTCCGCCTGGTGGTGGCTCAGCGCGCTCGTGACCTTCTGGGCGGCCTCCGGGTCGTCCCACAGGTCGGGCGCACCGGCCTTCTCGGTGAGGTCGGCGATCTCGGCCTGCAGTCGCTCGACGCCGACGACGGCACGGATGTCGTCGAAGGTGCTGCGAAGGGTGGCGAGCTGGGCGGGGAGGTCATCGAGCATGTCCCGTACAGCCTAACGAGGTAGCGTGAGACAGCCATGACCGCCCCCGCATCCGACGCCCGCTTCCCGTGGCGCCAGGTGGTCGTGGCGGCGTTCCTGCCCACGATCCTGTTCTCGATCGGCGAGGGCGCCATCCTGCCGATCATCCCGATCGTCGCGCACCAGCAGGGCGCGGGACTCGCCGGCGCGGGCCTCATCGCGGCCATGATCGTGATCGGCGAGCTCATCGGCGACATCCCGGCCGGCGCGCTCGTGGCGCGGATCGGCGAGCGTTCGGCGATGATCGGCGCCTCGGCGCTGTCGATGATCGGCGTGCTCGCCGCGGTGCTCGCGCCGAACCCGTGGGTGCTGGGCATCGGGATCCTGCTCATCGGCGTCGCGACCGCCGTCTTCGCGCTCGCCCGGCACGCCTTCATGACGAGCTTCGTGCCGCCCGTCTACCGCGCCCGCGCGCTGTCGACCCTCGGCGGCACCTTCCGGCTCGGCTACCTGATCGGGCCGTTCATCACAGCCGCCGTCATCCAGGCGACCGGGGTGGCGGTGTACGCGTTCTGGATCCACCTCGTGGCCTGCCTCGCGGCGATCATCGTGCTCATCGTGCTGCACGATCCGGCGGACATCGTCAGCCAGCGTCCGCGCGCGGGCGAGCTGGAGGCGATCGAGGAGGGGCGCGGGCTGTTCCGCACGATCGTCGCGAACCGCGGGGTGCTGTTCACCCTCGGCACCGGCTCGGCGCTCGTGGCGGCGCTGCGCTCGAGTCGCCAGGTGATCCTGCCGCTCTGGGCGGTCTCGATCGGCATCCCGGAGGCGAGGACCGCCCTCATCATCGGCGCTGCGGCGGCGCTCGACTTCGCGCTGTTCTACGCGGGCGGCTGGATCATGGACCGCTTCGGCAGGTTGTGGACCGCGGTGCCGTCGATGATCGGCCTCGGTGCCGCCCACCTCATCCTGGGGTTCACGCATGACGTGCCGAACGCCGAGACCTGGTTCATCGTCGTCGCGGGGCTGCTGTCGCTCTCGAACGGGATCGGCGCGGGCATCCTCATGACGCTCGGCGCCGACCTCGCCGACCCCGCGCATCCGGCGCAGTTCCTCGGGGCGTGGCGCTTCACGAACGACACGGGGGCGGCCGTCGCGCCGCTCATCATCGCGGGCGTCACCGCGGTCGCCGGGCTGCCGGTCGCGGCCGCCGCGATGGGGGTGCTGGGCCTCATCGGCGCGGCCGACCTGCGCATCTTCGTGCCGCGCTACTCGAAACGCCGCTGACGGCGGCGCCCGATCGCGAGACCGGCTGCGCCGAGCAGCAGAAGGAGCAGTCCGGCGGGGAGCAGCCAGGCGGGCGTCGAGACCCCCGTCGCCGCGATCGCGGCGCGCCCGTTGTGGGCGACACACGCCACCTCGGCGCCCGGCAGCAGCACGAAGTCGCTGGGGTCGACCGCGACCCCGCCCGCCTCGCAGCTGAGCGAGGTGAGCAGATAGCCGGGCGCATCGGTCTCGAACAGGCGATAGTGCTGTCCGGGTACCAGGCTCTGCTCCTCGCCCGGGGCGAAGATGTGCACCGTCGCCTGCGCCTCCGGGACCAGAAGCGGCGGGATCCAGGCGGCTCCGAAGCGGAAGTCGTCCGGATCCGCGGAGCCGTCGTCCACGATCTTCGCCACCGTCATGAACGCGGTCGTGTTGCGCGCCGTGCACTCGTAGTGCATCCCGAGCGGCACGATGATCGCGCCCTCCGCCGAGAGCGAGAAGTCGCGCGAGGTGGTGCCCGCGGGGCCGCAGTCCCACGACCCGCTCGAGCTCGGATAGACGAGCGGGATGCTCCGGATGTCGTGCTGCTGATAGTGGTAGGTCTCGTGCTCGGGTGAATCGGGTGCGGCCGCGGCCGGCCGGTCTTCGCGCAGGCTGTACGGCGCGTCCGGCACCACCTCGGAGGTCACCCCCGTCAGCCCGCTGAACTGCTCGAGCGGCAGCACGCCGACCGACGGCGTCGCGATGGCGTTCAGGGTCCAGAGGTTCTCCCCCGCGGGGGTGTCGAGCACACCGTTCGTGACGTCCTTGATGAGGGTCAGCGTGCTCGCGCAACTGACGACGTTCGTGATCGTCCATTCGTTGACGCCCGCGACGAGCGGATGCACGACACCCGGGTCGACCGGGTCGGTGCCCGGCGGACCCGCGGGCCCCGGACGGATGTTCCGGTCGGTGATCGTGCATCCCGGCATGCCCTCGATCGTCGCCTGCTCGTCGATGCGGACGCTGTTCGCCGGGCTCTCGGCCGCGGGGGTCACGAGGTTGTATCCCGTGCGCTCCACGCTCCACTGCTGCGGCGTGAGGGTGTCGGCGTCGGGACCGGTGATCTCGAGCGCCGCCGACATCCCGGAGGGTTGCGCGCCGTCGGGCAACGAGGAGACGCCGACCGCGCTGTGCAGCTCCCACATCTTGTGCACCACGACCGAAGCGGGCACGCTGCGGGGCGGCTCCTGGTTGTACACGGTGCAGCTCACGATCTGCTGCGCCCCGATGCTCACCGAGAACGCCGTGTTCGGCTCACCCGCGTCGGGGGTCGCCGTGATCGGCACATCCGCCCCGGTCGACCGCTCGACGCAACGGGTCTGAGCGGGGAGCGGGGTGAAGGTCGAGTGCGGTGCCGTCGCGTTCTGCTCCTCGACGCGGATCTGACCGACCAGGTCCGTCGCCTCCGACCCGAACGACAGGTCGAACGAGAGCGCCCCGGTGCCGAGATCGGTCTGCTCGACGGGGTTCGCGATCGCGACGGGCGTGGCCCCGATCGACGAGCCCTCGAAGGTCCACGCGTCGCCGGGCAGGTAGGCGTTGGTGATGTTCCCGTCCCCGTCGAATTGGGGGCCGGTCGCAGGAACGATGCGCTTGATGACGGAGAGCGACGGTGCGCAGCTGGCGAGCACGACATCCCGCAGCGCGTTCCCGGCGGCGACATAGTCGCTCGTCTGCAGGTAGTCCGCCTCGAGGAAGTTCGCCCCGCCGAAGGCGTCGCGACCCGACACGGTCCGAAGGTTCGCGGCCGCGCCGGTTCCCGCCACGCCGGCCCCCACACCCACCGCGAGGATCCGCGTGCCCTGCTCCTTCAGCAGATTCGCCGAACCGAGTCCCGCGCTGAGCTCCCGGAACCGGGTGTAGCCGCTCGTGGTGTCCTTGAGCGCGGAGTTCGGGTTGTTCGGGTTCACGAGCGGCGAGCGCCCGTACACGGTGGGGTTCCCGTCGGTGAGGAACACGGCGAGATCAACGTGCGTGGGCGAGCCGGGGGGACCGTTGGCGTCGGCTGCGGCGGCGAACCCGCGATCCCAGTTGGTGTAGTTGGTGGGCCATCCGGCGGTCGTCCAACCCGCGTAGCGGTTCTTGAACGCGGTGGCCTCGCCCGTGGTCGCCACCGAGACGAGCGGGCTGTTCGCCCCGAACATGGTGCCGTATGCGGGCGAATCGGTGCCGAAGGTGTAGAGCGCCACGCGCGAGGGCGTGCCCCGGAGCGCGTCGACGAAGGCGTCCATCGCCCCCTTCAGCCGACCGACGGGGTCCGGATTGCCCGCGCTCGTCGTCGCGACCGAGCTCGAGACGTCGACGATGAAGGCCACGTCGAGCCCGCACTGGTCGATCATGTCGAGGTTGAACCGCGAGAAGGCGACCACGCCGCTCGAGGCGATGCGTCGCGTGTAGTTCGGTGCGGTGTTCTGCGGCGCCGTCTGCAGCCCGGGCGAGCTGATCCAGTCGTCGCCGGAGAGATAGCTGGTGTTGGCGACGAGGCGCGGACTCTGCCACACGTGACGCAGTTCGATGAGCGGGTCACCGCCGCTCGGACTGAGCGGACCGGTCTGCCAGAACGGGTTCGCGTAGTAGCCGTTCGGCGCCGCGAGGCTCGCCAGGTAGAGCCGCGTCCCCTCGGGAACGCCCTGGCCCTGCCCCGGGGCGAGGTTCATGTACGGCGCGGTCTGCGTCGCCCCGACGGTCGCGACGCCGCTGCGGATCGGCACCTGGAACACGCAGTCGCCATCCAGGTCGGAGACGCACACGAAGAACAGCTGGTGGGTGGCATCCGGCGTCGCGAAGCCGTTGACCGCGTCGATCCGGGCGGAAGGCTCGACCAGGAAGAGGCCGAGAGTGACGCCCGCGAGGGGCGCCAGGGTCGTGTCGCTGTCACGGTAGTCGGCGACGCTCACCTGCAGCATCGCCATCCCCGGCTCGGGCGCGGGGATGGCGGCCCGACTGGGTGCCGTCGCGGCGGGGAGCGCAGCGACGACGACTCCTGCGGCGAGGGCGGCCAGCGCGGCGAGACCACGGCGAACGACGCCCTCGCGCCGGTGAGATCTCATGAACGCTGCACCTCCCACGAATCCGGCAAACCACGAGACGAACTCACGACGACGGGAGAATTCTCCCTACTGTCCCTCGAATAGGTGACGGCGTCAACCGAATACCGAGCGGGCGGTGGCCGTGGCGTCGATCCGGATGCCGTCCGGAACGAACACCGTCACGACGGGGGGACGCCACGTGGACGACACGGTCACGGTCGCGCTGCGACCGTCGGGGGTGAAGGCGGCGTCGACCGCGAGCTCCTCGAACTCGGGCGTCGGGTTGCCGTCCAGGTAGGCCGCGACGGCGGCGGAGACCTCCTCGTCGGTGAGCAGCGGTCGCGGACCCGAGGGGGTGAGCGCGACCGCATCCAGCTCGAAGGCTTCGGCGCCCACGAGCGCGGCGCCGTCGGCGAGGGTGAAGAGACGCTTCTTCTCGAGGTAGAGCGAGGTCGCGGCCGTGACGACGAGCACCACGGCGAGGGCCAAGAAGCCGAAGAAGATCGTCAGCGGCAGGATCGATCCCTCGTCCCCGGCGAACGCCGCGCGCCGCCGCCGGAGCGCCTGCCCTGTCACGACCCCGCCCGGAAACGCGACACCTGCTCGGTCGCGATCGCCCGCACCGGGACCCCGACGGGCACATCGAGGCCGAGCACGGGCGGGGCGAGCGGCAGGGGCACCACCGTCACGAGCTCGACCGTGACGTACCCGCGCCGAGCCAGGCAGTCGTCGGGGACCGGGCGACAACTGATCGCGACCGTCGCCGCATCCGCGTCGATCCCGTAGTCGGCGAGCGTCACCCGGATCGCGCGCTCGGCTGCCGCCTGCGCCTCGGGGAGCGTCCCGGCCTGCACGAACACCCGGGTGGCCTGCCGTGCGGCACCCTCGACGCCGAGTGAGGCCGCCTGCAACGCCGAGACGGTGAGCACGAGGTACACGAGCGGCACGAGCAGCAGCAGCCCGGTGGTGATGAACTCGAGCGACGCCGAACCCTCCTCGCCGCGCGCCCGCTCGGCGAGGGGGTGCAGCCGCTCAGTCCAGCGTCTCGCGCGCCGCATGGCCCTCCACCTCCAGAGCACGATCCGCGCCGAGCAGGCCGACGAGCGGCAGGGTGGTGCGCACGGTGACGATCACGGCGGGCGCCCCCATCCACGAGCCCGCGCGCACCTCGATCTCGCGCGCGTAGTCGGGGCCGATCGCGGTGCTGATGAGTTCGGCCGTGCGCGGCCCCGCGTCCGCGGGGGTGTTGTCGGCGAGCGCCCCGAACCGCGCACCCTCGGCCGCCGCGTCGAGCACGGTGTTGCGGATGTGCAGCGCGAGGGCGAGCTGCAGCACCGCGAGGGTGAGGAAGGTGAGCAGCACCCCCACGAGCACGAACTCGACGGGGGCGGATCCGGTGTCGTCCCGGAGCGCGGCCCGGAGGCGCCCGGCGACCATCGC
Organism: Protaetiibacter larvae; assembly: GCF_008365275.1. Lineage (GTDB taxonomy): Bacteria > Actinomycetota > Actinomycetes > Actinomycetales > Microbacteriaceae > Homoserinibacter > Homoserinibacter larvae. The sequence goes on from NZ_CP043504.1 coordinate 2,308,260, forward strand.
TCAGATCCCCGAGACCTTGTCGATCGCGTTCTCGAAGATCTCGCTGAGCGCGGGGCCGGCGAGCGCCCAGATGAGGATCACCAACGCGCACGTCATCAAGGTGATGAGCACCCAGCCGGGCACATCTCCGGCCTCGTCGCGGTGCAGCCGGTTCAGGAGTCGACGCATGCCGCCAGTTTGCGGCGGGCGCGTCTCGGGCGTCGCCGGTTGTCCACAGGCGCGGGTTCAGCCGATCGCGGCGGCCCGCCCGAGCAGGGAGTCGCCGAACTCGCTCACGAACGCGGCGGGCGCCGCGGGGGCGCGGAACGACACGAGCGACACCCCGAGCGCCGCCCAGACCTCGAGGCGCCGGAGGAAGGCGTCGGGGTCCGCCGTCTCCTCTGCACCGGCGAGCACCGTGATCCGGATGTCGGAGAGCGCCCGGCCTTCACGCACGCAGTGCTCGCGCAGCACGTCGATCTTGTGGGCGAGCTCCTCGTCGTTCGGGGCGAAGAGGTTGCAGGCGTCCGCATACTTCGCGACGAGCCGCAGCGTCTTGCGCTCGCCGCCGCCACCGATGAGGATCGGCGGACGACGGATCGGCTGCGGCGAGTTGAGGGTTTCCTCGAGCTGGAAATGCTTCCCGTGGTAGGGAGCCACCTCGTCGCCCCACATCTGCAGGCAGAGCTGCAGTGCCTCCTCGAGCCGCTCGAAGCGCTCCGAGATCGCCGGATACGGCACGCCGAGCCCCAGGTGCTCGCGCTCGTACCAGGCGGCGCCGATGCCGAGCCAGGCGCGCCCGCCCGAGAGCACGTCGAGAGTCGTGACCGTCTTCGCGAGCAGCGCCGGGTAGCGGTAGGTGACGCCCGTCACGAGGGTCGCGAGCTGAATGCGCTCCGTGAGCGCGGCGACGTAGCCGAGCGTCGTGTACGCCTCGAGCATGGGCTCCTCGGCGGGCTTCACGCGATCCATCTGGAACCAGTGGTCCATCACGGTGAACAGCTCGAACCCGGCCTGATCAGCCGCACGAGCGGTCGCGGCGAGTTCGGGCTGAATGGTGGGGGTGCCGCCCGGGAAGGTGTAGTTCCAGAAGTGGATGCCGAACTTCACGAGTGCTCCCTCCGCGGCGCACGCGCGCCCCTCGTCAGTATGCGCCCGCTCGCGGCGCCGGCGCCGGGCGTCGACGTCATCTCGCCTGCTCGATCTCGGGGCGGTGCCAGGTGAGGGCGTAGCGCCACAGCGCGAACCGTTGCCACCGCGCCCCCGGCAGGAGCGCCGCCGCGGTCTGGCGCACCTCCGAATAGGAGTGCGGCGGGGGCCACGAGGTGGGAGCGGTGTGCTCCCAGTAGTTGCGCGTGCGTGAGTACCACTGGTGCTGGACGACGCCGAGAAGCGACCGGGCGCGGTCGCCGGCTGTCGAGTCCCGGGCGAGGCCGACGATGACGAGCACGCCACCGGGCGACGTGAGCTCGGCGAGTCGCCGAAGCGCCGCTTCCAGCTCCGGGAGGTGGTGCAGGGTCGCGACCGATGCCACGACATCGAAGGTGCGGCCGAAGTCGTGTGTCATGACGTCGTCCAGAATCCATGCGATGCCCGTGTGTTCGGCAGCAGCCGAGTCGAGTACGTCTGCATCGACGTCGATCCCGGTGACATCGGCGAGGGTGCCGCGCAGCCCAGCCGCGAGCATGCCGTTGCCGGTACCCACGTCGAGTGCCGAACGGGCGTCTCGCGGGATCGCCTGGAGGACCACACGGTGGTAGTGGAGGTTGTGATTCCACCGCGGCGCGCTGCGTCGTTCCATTCGACGATTCTGGCGGGCACCAGGCCTCGACCCGGCACGCAGAGCCGTCAAAAGCCCAGCTCGAGCACCAGGGTCGCGGGGAACAGGGCGAAGACGATCGTCACGGGGAGGATCAGCATGACCAGCGGCACCAGCATCGCCACCTCCTTGCGACCGGCCGACTCGAGCAGGGTGCGCTTCGCGTCCTCGCGGGCATCCTGCGCCTGGGCGCGCAGCACCTCGACGAGCGGGCTGCCGCGATCGAGCGCGGCGATCAGCTGCTCCGCGGTCCGGGTGAAGGGGGGCAGCCCGAGGGCCGCGGAACAGCGCCCGAGCGCCTCACCGAGCGGCACCCCCACCTCGACGTCGGCGACAACGCTCCGCAGCTCTCCGGCCAGCTCGCCCGTACCGACGCGCGCAACGCGGCGCAGGGCGTCGCGCACCGTCTCGCCGGCCGAGAGCGCGAGGCTCAGGAACTCGAGCGTCGTGGGCAGCTCTGCCGCGATGCGCGCCACCCGGGCGCGAGCGCGCCGCGCGAGCAGCTGTTCCGGGAGCAGCAACCCGGATGCCGTCGACACGACGGCCAGCAGCACGCCGACGACCGGCGACACCGCGACGGAGTGCGCGAGCAGGATAGCCGCGGCGATCCCCGCAGCGGCGGCACCTGCGGCCCACAGCAGCTGTCGCGAGCGGAACCCGGCGACCGTCGTGGCGGAGCCCGCCTGTCGTAGGCGGCGTGCGATCGCCGCATCTCCGCCCAGCAGGTTCGCGAGCGAGCGCCGCCCGCGTTCGAGGAGCGGCTCGACGATCCCCCACAGCACGGATGCCGGCTCTCCCGTCGCGCGGGAACGCACCGCGCGCGCCTCGGCCGACACGTCGAACAGGTAGGGCGCCACTCGGTCCGCGAGCCGACCCGCGCCGAGCCGCGGCAGCAGCGCCACGAGCGACCACAACCCGAGCCCCAGGGCGAGCCCGAGCACGATCGCCCACGACAGCGTCGAGTTCACGCGAACCACCGCCGCTCCTCGGGCAACCGCCCCAGCGCGAGCATCACCCGGTAGGCGACGACGGTCACCACGAGCCCGACCGCGAGCACGGCGACCCCGAGCGGCGAGTTGTAGGCGCGCACCGCCTCAGGTCGCGCCGCGAGCAGAACGAGCACGATCCACGGGGCCGCAACACCCAGGCGGGCGGCGCTCACCACCCAGGTCTGCCGCGCCTCGACCTCGGAGCGGATGGCGGCATCCGCCCGCAGATGCGCGGCGAGGGCGCGCAGCACGGCCGGGAGTTCGGTGCCGCCCACCTCGCGGGCCACGCGCACCGTCTCGATGACCCGGTCGGCGACCGGATCCGCGAGGTGCTCCTTGAGGTCGTCGAGCGCGTAGCCGAGCTGACCGGTGACCCGGTAGTCGTCGGCGAGTTGGACGAACGCGGGTCGGAGCAGCACGGGTCCGGTCTCCCCGAGCGCCGCGAGCGCTTCTCCGAGGGGAAGCCCGGAGCGCAATCCCGCCACGAGGTGATCGAGCGCGTCGGGCCAGACGGCGCGCGTCGCACGACGACGCGATCTGGCCCGCGCCGAGACGACCAGCAGCGGAATCGCGGCCGCGGCGAGCCCCGCCGCGACGGCGAGCGCGACCACGGGAAGCAACCCCAGCACGAGCACCGCGGCAGCCGCCCCGAGCACGAGACTCACGGCGATGAGGGCGCCCGGCGTGGTGCGCACGAGTCCCGCCTGCACGAGCAGCTCGCGAAGCCGCGCCCCGCCGTTGCGGCGGCGCGGCTGCCGCGACGGCTCCACCGTCGGCCACAGCCACGGCGACGCCACGAGCAGCAACCCGACCCCGAGTGCGAGTCCCCAGACGATGCCGGTCACGCCAGAGCCTCGCCGAACTCGGGTGCCGTGAGGATCGCGACGGGGTCGATGCCCGCGCGTTGGAACCCCGCGAGCCGCGGCGGCGGTGCGCCGGTCGCACGCAGACGACCGTCGCGTCGCTCGAAGAGGGTCACCGCCGCCACCTCGCCCGCCTCGACCCGACCGGTCGGAGCGACGATCTCGGTGATGTGCCGCCGGCCGTCGCGCTGCAGTTCGGCGTGCACCACGAGGTCGATCGATCCGGAGACCGTCGGCGCGACGAACCCGACGTCGATGTTGCGCCCTGCGAGCAGCGGCAGCGTGCACAGCTTCACGAGCGCCTCGCGTGCGCTGTTCGCGTGCAGGCTCGACATCCCCGGGATGCCGGAGTTCAGCGCGATGAGCAGGTCGAGCGCCTCCGCTTCGCGCACCTCCCCCACGACGAGCCGGTCGGGCCGCATCCGCAGTGCCTCCTTGATGAGTCGGCGGAGAGTGATCTCGCCCGTTCCCTCCAAGCTTGGCTGCCGACACTGCATGGCGACGTGGTCGACGCCGGCGACGGAGAGTTCGAAGGTCTCCTCGACCGTCACGACCCGCTCCTCGGGCCGACACGACGCCAGCAGCGCCCCGAGCAGTGTCGTCTTGCCGCTGTGCGTCGCGCCCGTGACGAGGATGCTGTGGCCGCTGCGCACCGCGACGTGCAGGAACCCCGCCGCCTGGCTCGTCAGTGTGCCGAGTCGAACGAGGTCGACGAGGCTGCGCATGCCGCTGCGGAAGCGGCGGATGTTGATCGAGACGTGCTGACGGGTGACGTCCGGGATCACCGCGTGCAGCCGGGATCCGTCGGACAGCGAGGCGTCGACGAATGGCGACGACAGGTCGACGCGGCGGCCGGTCTGGTGCAGCATCCGCTCGAGCAGCTCGCGCACCTCGACCGCCGTCAGCTCGATCGGCAGCCGTTCCGAGATGCCGTTGCGTGCCGCGAAGATCAGGTGAGGGGCGTCGATCCAGAGTTCCTCGACCTCGGGGTCGTCGAGGTACGGCTGCAGCGGGCCGAGACCGGTAAGCGCCGCGACCACCTGCCGGGTGACCGCCGCCTCGTCGGCGAGGAGCGGAACCGACCCGCCGAGCGCCAGCTCCGCGTAGCGCTGCACCTCGTCGCGCACGAGCCGGTCGGCGAGCGCCCGATCGCCGCGCAGATCGACGCCCTCACGCCGCACGCGCTCGCGCACCTGCTCGGCGATGACTCCGACCGCGCTCGTCATCCGGTCATGATGCCTGGACGCCCGCGGCGCCCGCCGTCGTTGTCCACAGCCGCCATAGACTGATTCGGCCGCGGGAGTGGTGAAACGGTAGACACGCAGGATTTAGGTTCCTGTGCCTTCGGGCATGCGGGTTCGAGCCCCGCCTCCCGCACGGATCCGGGGGTCAACCCACAGGTTCCGGGGCGGCGGCTGCCGGTACGCTGAACCAAACCCCGCCGATCGCTGCGCGACCGACGTACAGGAGAACCCCGCGTGCCCTTCTCGCTTGCCGCCCTCACGCTGATCGCCGCCGCGCCGACCGGCCTCATCCCGTGGCTCGACCCGCACGCGATCATCGTGAGCGCCGGCCCCTGGGCGCTGCTCGTGGTGTGCCTCATCGTGTTCGCCGAGACCGGGCTGCTCGTGGGCTTCATCCTCCCCGGCGACACCCTGCTCATCATCACGGGCCTGCTGACGTTCACCGGCACCATGACGGCGAGCGGCACCGGCATCCAGATCCCCATCTGGTGGGTGTGCCTCGCGATCGCGTTGGCCGCGTTCCTCGGCGGCGAGGCGGGCTACCTGATCGGCCACAAGGCGGGACCGCGCATCTTCGAGCGCAAAGACAGCGGCCTGTTCTCGAAGGAGAACGTGCTGCGCACCAACAAGTTCCTGGAGCGCTGGGGCGCGATCGCGATCGTCCTCGCCCGCTTCGTGCCCATCGTGCGCACCTTCGCGCCGGTCGCCGCCGGCGTCGGACACATGAACTACCGCAAGTACTCGCTCTACAACGCCGTCGGCGCGTTCATCTGGGGCGCCGGGCTCACCTTCGCGGGCTTCCTGCTGGGCTACTTCGAGCCGATCGCGGACTTCGTGGTCGAGTACATCGACATCATCCTGCTGGCGGCGATCGCGCTCGCGGTGATCCCCACCGTCTTCCATTACGTGCAGTCGGTGCTCAAGGCGCGGAAGGCACGGCGCCTCGGCGAGGCCCCGCTCACCGACGAGCAGATCGTGCTCGACCCCGAGGTGCTCGACTGATCCGGAGCCTCACGGTTCCGAAGCGACTCAGACACCCGTCGCGACGAGCACGAGCAGCGTCACGTTCAGGGCGATGAGCAGCGCCGCCGCGAGCGAGGCGAGCACCGTCGTCGCAGGCCGGTTGACGGCATCCCCCATGAGATCGCGCCGCGTCGTGAGCCGCACGAGGGGCACGAGCGCGAACGGGATGCCGAACGACAGCACCACCTGGCTCAGCACGAGCGCGAGGGTCGGCGGCGCACCCGCGAACAGGATGGCGAGCGCCGGCACGAGCGTCACCAGCCGTCGCGCAATGAGCGGGATGCGCACCCACAGCAGGCCCTGCATGATCTCGGCGCCCGCGTAGGCGCCCACCGAGGTGGAGGCGAGCCCGGAGGCGAGCAGCCCGACCGCGAAGAGCGTGGCGACCACCGATCCGAGCGCTGCACCGATGGCCGCATGGGCGCCCTCGAGCGTGTCGGTGCCGGCGACGCCCGCGAGGGTCGCCGCCGCGAGCAGCAGGATCACCAGATTGACGGTGCCCGCGATGGCGAGCGCGATCGTCACATCGATGCGGGTCGCGCGCAGCACGAGCCGGCGCTCGGGGCCCTCCGCGACCCGCCCGAAACGGTCGCGGGTGAGCGCCGAATGCGCGTAGATCGCGTGCGGCATGACCGTGGCGCCGAGAATGGATGCCGCGAGCAGCACCGAGCCGGCATCCGTGAATCGCGGCACGAGTCCGCCCACCGCGCCCGCAGCATCCACCGGCGCGACGACGAGTCCCGCGCAGAAGCCGATCGCGATGACCGCGACGAGCCCGACCACCACGCGTTCGAAGCTGCGCGGACCCCGGCGGCTGTGCAGGGCGAGCAGGCCCAGCGACACGGCGCCCGTGATCACCCCGCCGAGCGGCAGCGGCAGCCCGAACAGCAGCTGGAGGGCGATCGCGCCGCCGATCACCTCGGCGATGTCGGTCGCCATCGCCACGAGCTCGGCCTGCACCCAGTAGGCGTAGCGGGCCGGGCGGCTCCGGATGCGGATGCCGAGCAGCGCGGGAAGGCTCTGCCCGGTGGCGATGCCGAGCTTCGCCGAAAGGTACTGGATGAGCCACGCCATCGCGTTGGCGAGCACGACCACCCACACCAGCAGGTAGCCGTAGGCGGCGCCCGCGCTCGCGTTGCTCGCCACGTTGCCGGGGTCGAGGTAGGCGACCCCCGCGACCATCGCGGGGCCGAGAGCACCCCAGACGCCTCGCGTGGTCGGGCGGGACGGGGGTGCCGGCAGCGGCGGATGCAGCATGGACGAACTCGCAGGATCGGGACTCGGCCGGATCCGCCGAGATTTCGGTTACCCGAAATCTACCCTGCTACTCGGTCGCGAGCCACACCGACGCGGCCGCACCCTCCGGAAGGCCGGCCGCCGTCACCCGGGCGTCGAGCCCGATCCCGGCATCCTGGAGCCGCCGCAGCACCTCGGGGTCGCGATCGCTGATGCGCACCACGCGGCCCGGAGCATCCGGCGCCAACTCCGACGCCAGCGTGGCCTCGGGGCGATATACGGCTCCTGTGGCGTCCGGGATCGGATCTCCGTGCGGATCGCGCGTCGGATGACCGAGCTGGGTGTCGATCGCGGCGAGCAGCCGGTCGCTGAGAGCGTGCTCGAGCACCTCCGCCTCATCGTGCACCTCGTCCCAGTCGTAGCCGAAGACCTCGACGAGCCAGGTCTCGACCAGCCGATGGCGGCGCACCATCCGCAGCGCCTCGGCGAGACCGGCGTCCGTGAGCGTGATGGCGCCGTACGGCGCGTGACGCACCAGCTCGTGGCTGACGAGCTTCTTCACCATCTCGGTGACGGATGAGGGCACGAGCCCGAGCCGGGCCGCCAGCTGGGACCCCGTGATGGGGGTCGGCTGCCACTCGGTGTGGCCGTAGATGGCCTTCAGGTAGTCCTCGATGGTCGACGACGCGGACCTAGCGATGGGCGTGCTCCTCATGGTCGGCGTGCCCGGAGGGCTCCAGCTGGAAGGTCGAGTGGGCGACGTCGAAGTGCGCCGTGAGGCACGAACCCAGCCGGTCGAGCAGATCATCCGTCTCGCCGCGCTCGAACACGCCCGACTCGACGACGACGTGCGCGGTGAACACCGGCGCACCCGAGGTGATGTTCCAGATGTGCACGTCGTGCACCGCGACGACGCCGTCGGTGCCCTGCAGGTGCTCGCGGATCTGCGCCACATCGCGGTCGCGCGGGGCGGACTCGGTGAGCACGCGCACCACATCGCGCAGCAGCAGGACGGCGCGCGGCGCGATGAGCGCGGCGATGACGAGCGAGGCGATCGCGTCGGCGGGAGCGAACCCGGTGACGAGAATGACGGCACCGGCCGCGATCGCGGCGATCGATCCGAGCATGTCGCCGAACACCTCGAGCAGGGCGCCCCGCAGGTTGAGCGCGCGTCGGTCCCCCCCGCGCAGCACGAGGAAGGCGACGACGTTCGCCGCGAGCCCGACGACCGCGACGACGAGCATGGGGGCTGCATTGACGTGGCCGGGGTCGCTCGTGAGGCGGCGGATCGCCTCCCACGCCACCACGCTGGCGACCACCACGAGGATCAGGCCGTTGACGAGCGCCGCGAGCACCTCCATCCGCCGGAACCCGAAGGTGTGCCGGTCGGTGGCGGGCCGGGCCGCCACGAGGGATGCCGCGAGCGCGACCGCGAGGCCGATCGTGTCGCTCGCCATGTGGCCCGCATCGCCGAGCAGCGCGAGCGATCCCGAGACGAACGCTCCCCCCACCTCGACGATGAGCACCACGAGGGTGATGCCGAGCGCGATCGCGAGACGCGCGCGGTTGCCACCGGCTGCGCGCGCGTGATCGTGGTCGTGCCCCATGCCTCCAGGCTAGGGCCGGGATGGCGCGCCCTCCAGGCGCGCAGCCTTCTCGGGAACGCTGTTCACAACGGTTCTCAGCTGGTCGTCCGGATGCCGTGCTTCCCCAGAAATGCAGGAGAATCCGCCGCCGCGCGGGGCGGTTCCCCGGTGTGGCGGGCCGGCCCCGCAGAGACTCCTGCATTTCTCGGCCTCACGCTCGGCGAGGTGTCGGCGAAGGTCGCCTCCGTCGGACGGCAGCCGCATCCGTCCGCGGCCTGCCTTGCGAGTCCAGAAATGCAGGAGATCGTGTGAGGCGTGGCGGCAAGTTGTGGCGGATGCGGGGTCCGTCACAAGGATCTCCTGCATTTCTGCAGCGGGGTTGGAGCGAGCGGCCGGGTCGCGCGGCCGGGCGGGGCTCAGCCGTAGAGGGCGCGCAGCTGGGCGACCAGGGCGCCGAAGGCGCGGGCGCGATGGCTCACCGCGTTCTTCTCGTCGGGCGTGAGCTCGGCCGAAGAGGTGGGGATGCCGTCGGGACGGAACAACGGGTCGTAGCCGAAGCCGTGGGTGCCCGCCGGCGCCTCGAGCACGACGCCCGGCCAGACGCCGCGCACCACGAGCTCGCGCTCGCCGTCCACGAGGGCGGCGGCGCAGACGAACTCGGCGGAGCGATCCGCCGCACCCGCGAGGTTCGCGAGCAGCATCGCGTTGTTGTCGGCGTCACTGCGCGTGCCCGCGTACCGCGCAGAATGGATGCCGGGGGCACCGCCGAGCGCCGCGACCGCGATCCCGGAGTCGTCGGCGATCGCCGGCAACCCGGTGTGCCGGTTCGCGGCGCGCGCCTTGATGAGCGCGTTCGCCTCGAAGGTGTCGCCGTCCTCCACCGGCTCCGGCCCGTCGTAGCCGACCAGTTCGTGCGTGCCGAGGCGCTCCCCCAGGATGCGACGCAGTTCCTCGACCTTGTGCGCATTGTGGGTGGCGAGCACGAAGACCGTCATGCGCCGAGCGCCTCCGCCTGGATGCGGGCGAGCTCGGCATTGCCGGCGAGCGCCAGGTCGAGCAGCGCGTCGAGCTCACGCCGGTCGAACGGCGCGCCCTCCGCGGTGCCCTGCACCTCGACGAAGAGGCCGCGACCGGTGACGACGACGTTCATGTCGGTCTCGGCACGCACATCCTCGGTGTAGGCGAGGTCGAGCAGCGGGACCCCGTCGATGATGCCCACGCTCACCGCCGACACGGTGTCGATGAGCGCCTTCGCGTTCTTCCCGATGAAGCCCTGCTCCCGGCCCCAGGCCACGGCGTCCGCGAGCGCCACGTAGGCACCCGTGATGGCGGCGGTGCGGGTGCCGCCGTCGGCCTGCAGCACGTCGCAGTCGATCACGATGGTGTTCTCGCCGAGCGCCTTGGTGTCGATGATGGCGCGCAGGCTGCGGCCGACGAGGCGCGAGATCTCGTGCGTGCGGCCGCCGACGCGGCCCTTGACCGACTCGCGATCCATCCGCTCGTTCGTGGAGCGCGGCAGCATCGCGTACTCGGCGGTCACCCAGCCCTTGCCCTTGCCGACCAGCCAGCGCGGCACGCCGTTGGTGAAGCTCGCCGTGCACAGCACCTTCGTGTTGCCGAAGGAGATAAGGGCGCTGCCTTCGGCCTGGGCGCTCCAGCCGCGCTCGATCGTGATGGGACGCAGCTGGTCGGCGGTGCGGCCGTCGGCGCGGGTGTCGGTCATGCGGACTCCTGGGGTGGGCGGTGCGGTTCAGACTCCCGGCACGGTGATCGTGCCGGTCGGGAAGGCTTCGACGTGGCGCACCTCGGGCCCGAGGAAGCGGGCGGCGAGGGCGCGGAAGGCGCGCTCGTCGTCGCCGGTCGACTCGAAGCGGTGGGTGGGCGGGGTCTGCGCGGTGCGCTGGATGCCGTGCGAGACGAGGGTGCGGTACACATCCGCCGCGGTCTCCTCGGCGCTCGACACGAGCCGCACGCCCGGGCCCATGACGTATTGGATGGCTGCCGACATGAGCGGGTAGTGGGTGCAGCCGAGCACAAGGGTGTCGACGTCGGCGGCGATGAGGGGGCTGAGGTACCCCTGGGCGGCCTCGAAGAGCTCGGGCCCGCTCGTGACGCCGGCCTCGACGAACTCGACGAAGCGGGGGCAGGCCGCACTGAACAGCTCGAGACCGTCGGCGGCGGCGAAGGCGTCGTCGTAGGCGCGCGACTGGATGGTGCCGACGGTGCCGATCACACCCACGCGCCCGTTGCGCGTGGACCGCACGGCGGCACGCACGGCGGGCTGGATCACCTCGACGACCGGGATGCCGGCCGCCGCCGTGTAGCGCTCGCGGGCATCCCGCAGCACGGCGGCGGACGCGGTGTTGCAGGCGATGACGAGGGTTTTCACTCCCTGCGCGACGAGATCGTCCATGACCGCGAGCGCGTAGGCGCGCACCTCGGCGATCGGCTTCGGACCGTACGGCGAGTGGGCGGTGTCGCCCACGTACAGGATCGACTCGTGGGGCAGCTGGTCGAGGATCGCCCGCGCCACCGTGAGCCCGCCGACCCCCGAGTCGAACACCCCGATGGGAGCGTCGGTGGGCACGGCGTGGGTCACGGTGTTCCAGCGTACCCGGGGCCCGACCCCGATCCGCGGATGCCCGCCGCCACCCCCCTCCCCGCCTGCCGAGTTGGCGGGCGCGGCCCCCCGCATCGCGGACTCCCCCCATCTCAACGATGGGAACCCCCCAAATCAAGGATGGCTGCCTCCCAAATCAAGGAGTCGGTGTGACTCCTGAGCGCTCCTGTGGCGGGTGTCGCGCATTTCCGTCCTCGACTCCTTGATTTGGGTTGCGGCACTCCTTGATTTGGGATGGGGATGCTGGGCTCGGTTGGAGGTTCGGGCGACGGGGTTGTGGATGAGACTCCCGGCGGATGGGGCGGGTGCCCTAGCGTGTCGGCATGTCTCGACGAATCCTCCGCGCCGTGCCGGTGGTGCTCATCGCGACCCTGACGCTCACCGGCTGCCTGCCGGGCGACCCGCCCGTGACGCCGCCCGCCACACCCTCGGCCGAGCCGGTTTTCGCCTCCGATGAGGAAGCGCTCGCCGCGGCGGAGGAGGCGTACGGGAAGTACCTGGCGGTGGTTGACGCGGTCTTTGCGGATGGCGGAGCGAACCCAGAGCGGTTGCTTGAGGTCGCATCAGAGAGTGTGTACGAGATCGATCGACTTGGCTTTGAGGAGATGGCGCAGCAGCATCTGCGCGGAACGGGCGCAGCGACGTTTGTCCTGAAACTCCAGTCGTTCGAATCAGTCGACGGCGAAGTCGTCGCATACTCATGTGACGACATCAGCGCAACCGACATCCTTGACGCCGACGGTCGGTCGATTGTCGCTGGCTCGCGCCCAACCCGTATCCCCTATGAGGTTCGGTTCGACGGCGACCCTCTCACGGTCGTCGAACGAACCCTCTGGCAAGGGCAGGGCGTATGCGACTGATGGCAATCGCGGCGGCCGCAGCAATCGTGCCCGTCGCGTGGTCGTTGCCCCTTGCCGATCCAGCATGTGGCAACTTCGAGATTCGGACTGGCGCATGCACCGTCTCCGGTGAAGTCACCGGCGACGAGGCGGTCCTCACCGGAAGCACCGGCACCGGCACCGGCTCGGGAACCGGCCAGCCCGGCGGCGGGTCGGGTGGGAACCCCGGCGCGAGCACGTCCGAGCCGAGCTGCTATTACGGGGTCGCCGCGCCGGGGTGCGAGGGGCGTGACGAGTTCCGTATCGACGTGGTGACTCTCGACGACATCGCGCGGTTCCGGCCGGCGCCGGGCATCCAGCGGATGGAGCCGGATGGCTGGGTGGTGGTGGGGCTGCCCGCCAACATCTACGCGATCGCGAACGCGGAGCTCGTTCCGGGCACCCTGCTCGAGCTGCCGGCGGAGGTGCGGTTCACCCCGGTCGGCTTCCGCTGGGATTACGGCGACGGCTCGACCGCCACCCTCACGACGAAGGGCGGCACCTGGCGCGCCCTCGGGCTGAGCGAGTTCGACCCCACCCCGACGAGTCACATCTACCGCGCCCCGGGGAGCTACACGATCCGGCTGAGCATCGTGTACCGCGCCGAGTACCGACTCGAAGACGGCCCGTTCGCGCCCATCGCGGGCACCATCACCCTGCCCGCCAACGAGCTGCACATCACGGCGGGCGGCGCGAAGACCGTGCTCGTCGACCGGGACTGCACGGTCGCGCCCGCAGGGCCGGGGTGCTGAGGGCGCGGATCGTGTTCGAAAAGCAGGCTCGATCGCGCGCGGGAGGCTCGCGGAGGGTCGGTTTGGTCGTTCCAGCCTGCTTTTCCGACACCGCTCGCGCGGGTGAGGTCCGGGGCGGCCGGTTCTAGGGTGGGCGCATGACGTCGACGGCGCTCCGCACCGACCGCTACGAACTCACGATGATCGACGCCGCCCTGCGCGCCGGGGCGCACGAGCGTCCCAGCGTGTTCGAGCTGTTCGCCCGCCGACTTCCGGACGGGCGCCGCTTCGGGGTCGTCGCGGGCACGGGCCGCCTGCTCGAGGCGATCGAGGCGTTCCGTTTCGGGGAGGACGAGCTGGCGTGGCTCGACCGGGAACGGGTCGTCTCGCCCGAGACGCTCGACTGGCTCGCGGCGTACCGTTTCCGCGGCACCATCCGCGGGTATCGCGAGGGTGAGCTGTACTTCCCCGGCTCCCCGTTGCTCGTCGTGGAGGCGGGGTTCGCGGAGGGTGTCGTGCTCGAGACGATCGCCCTCTCGATCCTCAACTACGACTCCGCGGTGGCGAGCGCCGCCGCACGCATGGTGTCGGCGGCCGGGGGGCGTCCGCTCGCCGAGATGGGCTCGCGGCGCACCGGCGAGCATTCGGCCGTCGCCGCCGCGCGGGCGGCCTACATCGCGGGCTTCGGCGCCACGTCCAACCTGGAGGCGGGGCGCCGGTGGGGCGTGCCCACGATGGGCACCGCCGCGCACGCCTTCACCCTGCTATTCCCCACCGAAGGGGAGGCGTTCGCGGCGCAGCTCGCCGCGCTCGGGCCCGGCACCACGCTGCTGGTCGACACCTACGACATCCGCCGCGGCGTCGAGAACGCTGTGCGTGCCGCCGGCACCGGTCTCGGGGCGGTGCGCATCGACTCCGGCGACCTGGATGTGGTGGTGCGCGAGGTGCGCGCACAGCTGGACGCGCTGGGCGCGACGGGCACGCGCATCACCGTCACGAACGACCTCGACGAGTACGCGATCGCCGCCCTCGCGGCGGCCCCTGTCGACTCCTACGGCGTGGGCACCGCTCTCGTCACCGGTTCCGGCTCCCCCGCCTCCGGGATGGTCTACAAGCTTGTCGCGCACCAGGATGCCGGCGGCGCCTGGCTGTCGGTCGGGAAGACCTCCGAAGGCAAGGCGACGGTCGGCGGCCGCAAGCAGCCGGTGCGGGCGCTCCGCGACGGGGTCGCCGTGTCGGAGGACATCCACGTGGAGGATCCGCCGGTGGATGCCCTCGCCGCGGATGCGGGACGGCTGCTGCATGTGCCGCTCGTCACCGACGGCGAGGTCCACACCGCCGCGCTCGGCCCGGACGGGGTGGCCGCAGCACGGGCGCACCACGCCGCGGCGATCGCGGAGCTGTCGGCGGATGGTCGGCGCCTCTCGCGCGGGGATGCGGCGATCCCGACGCGCTACCTGTGAGTCGCGGCATCGCGGCGAGTCGCGGCTTCGCGGCGCGGCGCGTCCGGCGACGCTCCTCGAGCACCCGGGTGGCCTACTTCAGGCGGTCGTAGATCTTCTGGCAGTCGGGGCACACCGGGAACTTGGAGGGGTCGCGCCCCGGAACCCACTTCTTGCCGCACAGCGCGCGCACCGGCTTGCCCGTGACCGCCGATTCGACGATCTTGTCCTTCTGCACGTAGTGGGCGAAACGGTCGTGGTCGCCGTCCTCGGTGAGCTCGCCCTCGAGGAGCTTCTCGAGCTCCCGGTCGAGCACGTCGGTGCCCCCGCCGATCCGATCCCCATCCAGCTCGCTCATCCGCCCAGGGTACGTCAGCCGCGTCAGTTGCGCAGCGTGAAGGCCAGCAGTTCGGGCCCCCGCCGTTCGAACGCCGCACCCCCGCCGCGCACGCCGATCGCGTAGACGGCGATCCCCACGAGGAGGCCGAGGCCGAGCGCCACCCAGCCCCAGGCGCCCCGCGAGAACCACCACAGCGCGGCCGCAGCGAACGCGGGGGCGGCGGTCGCGAGCACGAGCACGATCGAGATCGCCTGGGCGACGCCCCCCTGGCTCCCGGGCACCTGCGGCGCCTGCCAGGCCGCGTCACCCGGCCGAGGGGCCGCGTAGGGGAACCGCGCCGAGTAGAGGTTCCCGATCCCGATGCCACCGAGCAGCAGCGCGATGCACACCCCGAGCAAGGGCGGAGCGACCGCGAGGTCGCCGTGCCCCCACACGGCGAGCGGCACGCCCACGAGCAGCAGCACCGCCCCCCAGATGAGCACGGGGATGGCACGCCCGCGCCGATCGTCCACTCCGCGGGTCTGCGCCGCGACGTGCTGCCAGATCGCCGTGTTGTCGTAGGCGACATCGTTGTGGATCGTCGACCAGGCGATGAGGAGCGTCATGAGCGGCAGCGGCACGAGCACGGCGACCGGGAAGGGCACCCCGCCGACCCGCAGCGCCACGAGGACTACGACGGGGACGAGCGGGAGCACCGCGAACACCGCCCGGTAGCGGGGATCCCGCAGCCAGTAGCTCACCGAGCGTGCGGCGATCGCGCCGGTCGGCGTCGTCGGGAAGCGGGCGAACCAGCCGGGCACGCGCGTGCGGCGCGGCCCCGGCAGGCGTCGTGTGGCGCGCAGCGGCAGCCCGATCGCCACGAACCAGCACACGAAGAGCACCACCACGAGCAGCGCCGCCATCCCCAGCGACCGCCAGGCGGTCTCCGGCTCGTCGATGAGCGGGGTGGCCCAGCCCGGGGCGGCCCACAGCACGCCGAGCGGGGTCGTCGCGAGCCAGTCCGGCAGCCAATGCAGGAAGCCCTGGAAGGGGCGGACGGCATCGGCGAGCCAGCGGAGCTCGTGGATGCGGGGGGCGAGCGTCACGACGGAGAGCGCCGCGCCGACCACGAGGGTGAACACCCCGATGAAGTCGACCCACGCGGCCAGCCGACGGTGTCGCCGCACGGCCACCCCCAGCTGCCTGCCGAGCTTCACCGAGATGAGGCCTTGGAGGAACAGCAGCGGCGCCGCCGCCCACGCCAGGTGCACGGACGCGGTGTTCGTCCAGGCGGCGACGGGGGCTGCCGCGATCGGTGCGAGCAGGATGCCGGGGCCGAGGATGGCGTACGCGAACAGGGTGAGGCAGACGGCGATCGGCGGGATCCCGTAGCCGAGGAACGCCCGCGAGGAGAGCGCACTGCGTCGCACGGCGACGGCGGGCACGAGGAAGCAGGCGAGCACGAGCCAGGATCCGACCACGGTGATCCCGCGCGTGACGAAGGCGTCGTCGAAGCGGCTGATCCATTGGGCTCCCCACCACGCCGCGACGATGCCGCCGAACGCCACGACGAGACCCAGCACGAGCGCGAAGAGCTGTGCGGGCGGACGGCGGAAGCCGTTCGCCAGGATCCGCAGCCTCAGTCGGAGAA
Organism: Protaetiibacter larvae; assembly: GCF_008365275.1. Lineage (GTDB taxonomy): Bacteria > Actinomycetota > Actinomycetes > Actinomycetales > Microbacteriaceae > Homoserinibacter > Homoserinibacter larvae. Next base: position 2,324,640 of record NZ_CP043504.1, read on the forward strand.
GTTCTGCAACCACTCCATGCCCTCCACCGCTGCGGCGCCGCCCGCGAGCTCGACGAAGCGCTCCTCCAGGCTGCGCCCGTCGAGCACCTCGGCGAGCGGACCCGCGGCGAGCACCGCGCCGTCGGCGATGATCGCGATCGCGTCGCAGATGCGCTCGGTCAGCTCCATGCTGTGGCTCGAGAGGATGACGGTGCCGCCGGCGTGCGTGAACCGCGTGAGCACGTCGAGCACGATCGAGGTGGACACCGGGTCGACGGACTCGAAGGGTTCGTCGAGCACGAGCAGCCGAGGTGCGTGGATCATGGCCGCCGCGATCGCGATCTTCTTGGTCATTCCCGCGGAGAAGTCCGCGACGAGCCGATGCATCGAATGCTCGAGGCCGAACGCCGCCGCGAGGTCGGCGGAGCGCTGGGCGATCGTCGCCCGGTCGAGCCCGCGGAGCGCGCCCGCGTGGTGGAGCAGCTCGGCTCCCGTGAGCCGGTCGAACAGCCGCAGCCGGTCGGGGAGCACCCCGATCTGCTTCTTGGCGAGTGCCGCGTTGCCCCACACATCGAGCCCGTAGACCCGCACGACGCCGCCGTCGGGGCGCAGCAGCCCGGTGATCATGGAGAGGGTCGTCGTCTTGCCCGCCCCGTTGGGCCCCACGATGCCGAAGAACGAGCCGGGATGCACCTGCAGCTCGATGCCGTCGACGGCGGTGCGTCCGCCGAAGCGCTTGGTGAGCCCCTGCACCGAGAGGGCGATGTCGATGGATGCGGGCGCCGCCGCCGGGGAGTCGGGCGCCGTGTGCCGCAGCGGATGCGGCTTCGCGGGCGCACGGCGCTGGACGGGTGCGGGCACCTCGGCCGCGGTCTCCTCGGGGACCGCGGGAGCCTCCACTTGGGCGAGGACCGCTGCGTCGGCGGCCGCCTCAGCGGGCTGCTCGATCAGCTCAACCACCTCGGAGGCCGCCGGCGCCTCGCGCGCGACGATCTCGACACCGGCGGGACGCGGCGGGTCGACACGCGGTTTGCCGCTGCGCGCGCGGGATGCGGCCGATGCCGAACCGCGCCGGGCCGCGGAGCCGGACGGTCGTCGGCTCGACGTGGTGGGGGTGGTGGGGTCGGTCTCCACCGCCTCACCGTATCAAGCCGCGAGCGCTGCTCAGCAGGGGGTCGGGGAGATCATCCTCGAGGATGACTCGCGCCCGAGGGACGCGCGTCGCCCCCAGATCACGAATCGAGAACAACCGGTGAACTCACCGTGACTTCTCACCCTCGCTCGGTAAACTCGCGGAAGCACAACGGCGTGTCTTGACCATGGCTCCTGGGTGAACAACCGATGAATGCATCATCGCGCCCGAGCCGCGAAGACCACCGAGGAGACCTCACCGTGACCACCCAGATCGTGATCCTTGCTGCCGGCATGGGCAGCCGACTGGGCCGTTCGCTTCCCAAGCCGCTCACCGAGTTGAGCGACGGCCGCACCATCATGCGCCAGCAGTTCGACAACATCCACCAGGCCTTCGGACGCGACGTCAAGGTGACCATCGTCGTCGGCTACAAGCTCGAGCACATCATCGAGGCGTTCCCGCACGCCGACTTCGTCTACAACGAGGCGTACGACCAGACCAACACCTCCAAGAGCCTGCTGCGCGCCCTCAAGGCCAGCAAGGACGGCGGCGTGCTCTGGATGAACGGCGACGTCGTCTTCGACCCCGAGGCGCTCGTGCGCGCGGGCGACCTAGTCGCGCGCGACCAGAGCTTCGTGTCGGTCAACACCGCGAAGGTCTCCGACGAGGAGGTCAAGTACACGACCGACGAGACGGGCCACATCCGCGAGCTCTCGAAGTCGGTGCGCGGCGGCCTCGGCGAGGCGGTCGGCATCAACTTCGTCTCCAGCCGCGACAAGGCCGCCCTCGTGCGCCAGCTGCAGCGCGTCGACGCCCAGGACTACTTCGAGCGCGGCATCGAGCTCGCGATCGAGCAGGACGGCGTGCGTTTCGTGCCGGTCGACATCAGCGACCTGTACGCGGTCGAGATCGACTTCGCGGAAGACCTGGAGCGCGCGAACCTCTTCGTGTGAGGCTCACCCGCTGATCGAGTCGCCGCGGCGCGGCGTCTCGAGATCGCGCGACGCCGGTAGATTGTTCCGGTGAGCACTGCCGCGCTGTCCCGACGCGACTGGTCGCCGTTCACCCGGTACCGCCGCTCGCTGTGGCTGCTGACGACGCGCGACCTCAAGGTGCGCTACTCGACCTCGTTCCTCGGCTACCTGTGGTCGATCCTCGACCCGCTCGCGATGAGCGCGATCTACTGGTTCGTGTTCACCCAGGTGTTCCACCGCGGGGTCGGGCACGAGCCGTACATCGTGTTCCTGCTGTCGGCGCTCCTGCCGTGGATGTGGTTCACGGGCGCGATCTCCGACTGCACCCGCGCGTTCACCCGCGAGGCGAAGCTCATCCGATCGACCACCATCCCGCCCACCATCTGGGTGGCGCGCCTGGTGCTCGCGAAGGGGATCGAGTTCGTGGCGAGCATCCCGGTGATCGCGGTGTTCGCGGTGCTGACGCTGTGGACGGCGAACCCCGCCCAGCTGCACCTCGATGCACTGTGGAGCCTGCTCGCGATCGTGCTGCAGTTGGGGCTGACGCTCGGCATCGGCCTCATCGTGGCACCGCTCGTGGTCTTCTTCCGGGACCTGGAGCGCGCCGTGAAGCTCGTGCTGCGGTTCGCGTTCTACGCCTCCCCGATCATCTACGGGCTCCGCGACCTGCCGACGGCCCCCATCGACTTCCACTTCTGGGGGGCGTTCAACCCGCTCGCCGGCATCTTCTCGCTCTACCGTGCGGCGTTCTTCCCCGCCGAGCTCGACTGGTTCGCGGTCGGCATCTCGGCGGTCGTCACGGTGCTCGTGCTCGCCCTCGGGTTCTGGGTGTTCCGCCGCACCATCCGCACCGTGCTGAAGGAGATCTGATGGCGGCCACGAGCGACGCCGCCCGGGTCGTCATCGCGGTGCGCGACGCCGGAATCCGGTTCAAGCGCAACCGCTCCTCGCGCCGCAGTTTCAAGGACCTGTTCGCCGGGCGCGGGCGCCGCACTCGGCCGGGTGAGTTCTGGGCGCTGCGGAACGTGAGCTTCGAGGTGCGCGCGGGCGAGGCGATCGGTGTCGTGGGCCGCAACGGCCAGGGCAAGTCGACGCTGCTCAAGCTCGTGGCACAGGTGGTCTATCCGGACGAGGGCGCCGTGGCCGTCCATGAGGGCGTCGCGCCGCTCATCGAGATCACGGGCGGCTTCGTCAACGACCTCTCGGTGCGCGACAACGTCTACCTGACGGCGGGGCTGCACGGGATGACGAAACGCGAGATCGACCAGCGCTTCGACGAGATCATCGAGTTCGCCGAGATCGCCGACTTCGTCGACACCCCCTACAAGCACCTGTCGAGCGGGATGAAGGTGCGCATCGCGTTCGCGGTGATCTCGCGGCTCGAGGAGCCGATCATCCTCGTGGACGAGGTGCTCGCGGTGGGTGACAAGGCGTTCCGCGACAAGTGCTACACGCGCATCGAGGAGCTGCTCGCGGGCGGACGCACCCTGTTCTTCGTGTCGCACAGCGAGCGCGATCTGCTGCGGTTCTGCACCCGCGGGCTGTACCTCGACAAGGGCGCGCTCGTGCTCGACGCCCCCATCCAGGAGGTCGTCGACCGCTACAACGCGGACTACGGCGTCTGACGGCGCACCCTGGAGCACGGCGCCTCCCGCAACTCAGGAGCGCGGAGCCGTGTCGCGGCGAGTCGGCACGCGCGAGCGCGATCTCCTGAGTTACGAAGTACGGGCACCGGATGCGGCGCGTCGGAGTCGGTGCCCGGCGAGCACCAGGGCACGGAGCGGCACTCCGACCACGAGCGCCGCCCGCCCGCTGAGGGACGGATCCGCCGCTCCCAAGGCGCGCTTGCGATCCCAGGCAGCGCGAGACGCTCCACCCCGCATCCGAAGCCCGGAGCGAGCGGGCAGTCGCCCGGCGCGTCGAGCCGCCACGAGCTCCTCGAGCGAGGCGGCCCAGTCCGACTCGGCGGCGTCGTGGAAGTAGTTGTCGGCCAGCCATGCGACATCCGGATCGCGGAACTCGCGAGCCACGACCGCATCCCGTCCGCCGAACAGTCCACTGCCCTCGAACACCGGGTTGATGAGCGCGGCCGTCACGCCGAAGGTGTCGATCGCGATGACCGGGATGCCCCGTGCGACGGCCTCGATGAGCGCCGTCGAGCTCACCGTGACGAGACCGGCGGCCGTGTCGAGCGCCCGGCTCATCGGCCCGTCGGAGAACACGAGGTTGTCAGGGATCGGCCCGAGCGCCGCGAGCAGCTCGGGATAGGCGTCGTCCTCGGGATGCGTGGACCGCTCCCCCGCCAGCGCACGCAGTTTCACCACCACACGATGCGCCAGATCGGCGAGCGCCGCATCGCGCAGCATCCGCGCCACCTCGACGCGATCCTCGCGTGCGCGGGGCACGACCGCCTGCGGGGCGAAGACCAGGTCGGTGCCCGACACCGGATGCTCGGTCGTGAAGGGGAGCCGTGCGAGTGCGAGCCGGTGATCCCACCCGTGCTCACGGGAAAGGGCCGTGAACTCGCGAACCTCACGATGCGAGTGCACGACCATGAGGTCGGACTGCAGGCGGAACCGCAACGCCTTCACGGTGGCCGGGATCGAGATGCCGGGGAGCCCTGAGACGATCACCGGGCACGGTCGAAGCCCCGCGACGAGACGGATGAGCACACGCGCCACCGGACCGGGCGCCGCCACGAGCACCGCATCCGGAGCGATCCCCGTGAGCAGTTCGCCCAGCTCGCGGTAGCGGACGCGCGTGCCCTGCTCGATGCCGCTGTCGCGGAGCGCGGAGCGCAACTGGGTGTCGTTGACCGTGAACTTCGACTCGATGACGAGCAACTCGCGCTGCCAGCCATCCGGAAGCGACCCGGCGAGCGCCGCGCCCCACTTCACATAGGAGTCGGAGTCCGCGACGACGACGAGCCTCACGTGGAGGTGACCCGGCGCAGCTTCGCCTGCGGCGCCAGCTCGCCGGGGAAGACGCGCTTCATGCCGTCGCCGAGGGCCTGCTCGATGATGCGGATGTCGCGCACGAGGTGCTCGAGGCCGGTGGGCTCGAGCGAGGCCGCGTGGTCGGAGCCCCACATGGTGCGGTCGAGGGTGATGTGGCGCTCCACCGCGACGGCACCGAGGGCGACCGCGGCGAGCGAGATCTGCAGGCCCCGCTCGTGGCCCGAGTAGCCGACCGGCACGCCCGGGTAGCGCGCCCGGAGCGTCGCGATGGTGCGGAGGTTGGCCTCCTCGGGCGGCAGCGGGTAGGTGGAGGTGGCGTGGAGGATCACGAGGTGGTCGCTGCCCAGGATGTCGACGGCGGCATCGATTTGCTCCAGGGTCGACATCCCGGTCGACAGGATGATCGGCTTGCCGGTCGCGGCGAGCGCGCGCAGCAGCTCGTGGTCGGTGACGCTCGCCGAGGCCACCTTGTGGGCGACCACGTTGAGGTCTTCGAGGAACGCGACCGAGGGCACATCCCACGGCGAGGCGAACCAGTCGAGCCCGCGCAGGGTGGCGTGGTCGCCGATCTCGATGTACTGCTCGCGGTCGAACTCGACCCGGTAGCGGTACTCGAGGTAGCTCATCTCGCCCCACGGCGTCTCGCGCCGCACCTCGCGCATGTGCTCGGGGGTGGAGATCTCGGGGGTGCGCTTCTGGAACTTCACGGCCTGCGCGCCGGCGTCGGCGGCCACGTCGATGAGGGCCTTCGCGATGCCGACGTCGCCGTTGTGGTTGAGGCCGATCTCGGCGATCACGTAGGCGGGGGCGTCGGGGGCGATGCGGTGCGAGCCGATGGTGACGGTCATGCGCGGGTGTCCTCTCGGGGTGGTGCGGGTCGGGATGCTGCGGGGACGCGGGTGGGCGGCTCGAGGCTCGCGAGCACGCGGTCGGCGAGCTCGCGGACCGCCCCGTCCCCGCCGGCGCGGCCGAGCACGGTGCGTGCGGCGGCGAGCACGAGCGGGTGCGCGCCGGGCGTCGCGACGGGCCAGCCGACGAGGTCGAGGCAGGCGAGATCGTTGACGTCGTTGCCGAGGTAGGCGATGCGCTCGAGCGGGATGCCGGCATCCTTCGCCCATTCGACGAGCGCCGCCGCCTTGTCGTCGAGACCGTGCCGCACCTCGACGCCGAGCTTGCGGGCGCGCGCCGCGACGACGCGGTTGCGTTCGGTCGAGAGGATCAGCAGCGGCACCCCGGCGCGGGTGAGGGCGGCGACGCCCATCCCGTCGGAGCGGTTGACGGTGACGTACTCGGTGCCGTCCTCCGACACCAGCACACGGTCGTCGGTGTGCACGCCGTCGAAGTCGGTGACGACCGCATCCACGTCGATCGGGGCGATCGGGTCGACGAGCGCGGCGAGGGCGTCGGCGTGCCGCAGCTGCTCCTCGGTGTCGATCTCGATCGCCGCGTGCTCGGCGACGATGCCCGCGGCGACCGCGCCGAAGAAACGATGCCGGGCTGCCCGGTAGCCGTCGCCGTCGAGCACGTAGAAGGCGCCCGTCTCGAGGTATTCCGGTTCGCGATCCTGGCGGCGCGGGCGATGCGCCGGGTCGTGGTTGACCCCCGAGACGCCCACGCCATCCGGCGCCTGACGCCACAGGAATCCCCACGACGGCACCGCGGAGAACACCACGTCGGCGGCGCGCGAGCGCACCCGCGCGACCGCGTCGTCGAGGTCGTCGGGGTCGATGAAGGGCGAGGTGGCTTGGATGAACACCACGACGGATGCGTCGACGCCCGCCGCGCCCAGCACCTCGAGGGCGTGATCGAGTGCCGATTCCGAGCTGGCGGTGTCGCCCGCGAGCTCGGCGGGCCGGGCGATGACCTCGGCACCGTGCGCGCGCGACAGGGCGGCGATCTCGTCGTCATCCGTCGTCACGACCACGCGGTCGATACCGTGGGCGGCACGCGCCGAGCTGACCGCCCGCACGATCAGCGGCACGCCGCCGACCGGGCGCACGTTCTTACGGGGCACCCCACGGGACCCGCCGCGCGCCGGGATGATCGCGATCACCTCGCCGCCGCTCATGCGACCCCCCGCGATCGGGGTGCCGAGAGCGCGGAGGGCGCCGTCTCGCGGATGACGCTGCCGGTGCCCGCGAGCACCAGTCGCAGGGTAGTGGCGGCGCTCGAGGCGAGGGTGTGCAGTTCGAGGGGCTCGCGGGCGCTCGCCAGCACGAGCTCGATCGGAAGCCCCGTGCGCACCACGGTGACGCCCGGGAGCGCACCCACCGCGTCGAGCAGGGCCGGGGTCTCGCGGCGGTGCGGCAGGTAGCTGAGCGGCGCGTCTTCCGCGAGCTCGCGCACCCAGCGCAGGTAGCGTTCCGCCGGAAGCAGGGCGTCGATGACGCGCGCCGAGCCCAGCGCGATGCGTGGGTGCGGCAGGCGCACGGCGGGCAGCTGCTCGCGCCGAGCGGCCTCGCGCAACCAGGTGAACTCGTCACGCACGACCGTGATCCCGGCGCGAGAGGCGGGCGCATCCGCGCCGGGGAACGAGGTGAACAGCTCGACCCGACCGTCGTGGGCGAGCCCGCGAAGGCGGTCGGCGACCAGGCCGCCCAGCAGGGTCTTGCTGCGCGATTCGAACTGGTCGGGCCGCGCGTAGGCGACCTCGCCCGCGAGGGCGAGCATGGCGTGCACCACCATCGCCCCGTCGTCGACGATCGTCACGCGACGCGGACGCGGCAGCACCGCGGCGGCCGCCCGGAACTGGCCGGAGAAGGCATCCCCGATCGCCCAATGCCTGCTGGTGGTCAGGCGCGCCCACGGGATGCCGAGGTACGGCTCGAAGCGCACGAACGGCGCCGCCATCCGGTGCAGCGCCTCGGCGGTGGCGACCACCTGCGGGTCGAGGATGCGGTAGACCACGGCGGTGCTGCGCCCGGTGCGCTGGCGGTGCCGGTGAGCCCACTCCGCCGCGGTGAGCAGTTGGAGCGGCGACTCCACCCAGGCGAGTGCGTCGAGGGCGGTGTCCGCAGCGTGGTGCGTCATGCCTCTCCTCGTCTCACCTGTGGCCGGCAATGCCGTCGCCGATCGCGACCCCCGGTGGTCGGAAGCTGGCGGCGGCACCACTCCCGGTGTCGCCGAATCGAGTGTGCGACGCGGGGGTGTTGCCTCGGGGGCCGACGGGTGAACGCGGGGCGGAGCACGGGTGAACAGCGGGGAGGATTCACGGGACGGTCGCGTAGCGTGGACGGATGCAGAACCCTCCCGATGCGACGCCGGAGCCGGGCACGGCCATCCTTCCGGGCGACCTGAGCGGGCCGCTGCCGACCGAGCCGGGCACCTCGAGCGCGACGGGTGCGCGCATCGACGCGATCCTCGACCGCATCATGTCGGTGCACCGGCCCGCGGTGCTCGCGCACCTGCGCGGCATCCGTTCACGGCATCCGGATGCCTCACCGCCCGAGGTGCTGCGCATCCTGGAGCGGCGCTACCTGACCGCCGTGACGACGAGCGGGGCCGGGGTGGGGGTGGCCGCCGCGGTGCCGGCGGTGGGAACCGGGGCGGCACTCGCGCTGTCGGGCGCCGAGACGGTGGTGTTCCTCGAGGCGACGGCGCTCTTCGCGCAGTCGGTGGCGGAGCTGCACGGGATCCCGGTGGACGACCCGGAGCGCGGGCGAGCGCTCGTGCTCGCGATGGTGATCGGGGGGCCGGCGCAGGAGCTGCTCACCCAGTTCGCCGGACAGGCCAGCGGACGCGGTCCGGTGAAGACCGAGTTCTGGGGCACCCTCATCGCCAAGAACCTGCCGCGCACAGTCGTGGCGCAGTTCATGGACCGGGTGCGCAAGGTGTACCTGCCGCGGATGATGGCGCAGGCCGGCGGCACCGTCGTCGGTCGGGTGCTGCCGTTCGGGGTGGGTGCGGTGGTCGGTGGCGCGGCGAACCAGCTGCTGGGGCGCCGCGTGGTGAAGACCGCGCGCACGGCGTTCGGTCCGCCGCCGTACGTGTTCCCCGCCTCGACGACGCCGAAGGTGGTGGCGCCGGGGCCGCGCCCGAGTCGCCGCGCCATCCGCGCGATCACGCGCGCCGAGCAGCAGCAACCCCCGCTGATCGAGTAGCCGCGCAGCCAACCACCCCCGGTGATCGAGTAGCCGCGCAGCGAACAACCCCCGCTGATCGAGTAGCCGCGCAGCGGCGTATCGAGATCCCCCCTCTCCTCCCCAAGCCCCGCATCCGTCCCCTCTCCCCCGAACCCGCGTTCGCGTCACCGGCTCCGCCTAGCGTCCGCAGCATGGAGCCGTACCGCGTCCCGTTCACCTTCGACCGCAGTCGCGCGCCCCGCTACCTCCTCGTCAACCGAGGTGCGGAGCCGCTGCGCGGCGTGAGCGCCACCCTGCACGGCGGCGGCCTCATGCCCGCCGGCCCGCCGCGTCCGCTGCGCCCCGGCGAGCACCTCGAGCTGCTCATCCGCGGAGACGATCTGGCCCGCGAGACGACCCTCGTGATCCGCTGGCTGCGCCCGAACGGCGAGGAGTACCTGTGGCGTCTCGCGTTCTGAGCGCTCGCGGCTACCGGCTCGCCCGCTCCTTCTCGCGCAGGAACTCCTGCACCGTGTAGCTCGACTTGATCGGCGGCAGATCCCCGAGCCCGAGCCCCGTCAGCAGCGCACCCGCGTCGAGCCCCATCACCCCCGCGAGCCGCACGAGCGTGTCGAGGGTGGGGTTGCCGATGCCACGCTCGATCTTGCCGTAGTTGGCGACGTTCATCCCCGCGAGGTAGGCGAGTTCCATCTGCGACACGCCGGTTTGCGACGCGCAATGCCAACTCGCGCGACTGGAAAGGGGCGACCTCGATCAAGCTGGCATTTCCCCGAGCGCGCTACGTGCACTCGTCCGGCCGTCTCAGGGGTGAGGGTCCGGACGACACGTCGAGTGCGGACGCGGTGTACGACGAGCTCTTCAACGATGTGAGCGACTACGTCGAGACCCTCCGGAAGTGCTCGACGTACTTCCGTGATCTCTTCGATCCTGCCGCTCCCTTCAGATTCGATGAGCCGTTCGCTACCCGAGCTCGCGCGCTCTCGAATGCGCTCGTCGCGTCCGGCGCCACGGCCAACTTCTGGCCCCTCATCTTTGCGACGCGACTCGAATACCCGGCGAACGGTGAGTTGTACTGCAGGGTTGTCGACCTGTGCGAACGCTTCTCCGCTCGCGTGTACGCGATCTGCGCGAATCGCCCGAACGCGGCTCGTTCCTCCCTCGGCTACCTCGCCCGCGAGCTGCACGCGGGCAAGGATCCCGACGATGTCGTGCGAGCGATCGCCGCCAAGCTCTGGCAGTTCGCGCCCGACGACCAGGTTCGCGCCAACTTCGCTCCGGGAATCAAGTGGTACATGCGGCGCAGCCACAAGTACATCCTCTTCGAGTACGAACTCGCCGCCGTCCGTGAGCCGGGGTGACCTGCCGACCTTCAGCGATTTCGCTTCAATCGGTTCGCGATCGACCGAACACATTCTTCCTCAAGACCCCGCTGAGGCGAGCCGCTGGAGGAAGGACTTCTCGGATGAGCAGCACAGGGACCTCGTTCACGGGATCGGCAACCTCGTGCTCACCCGAGACAACTCCGCGTATGGCAGGAAGGACTATGCCGACAAGCGAGGGGTCACGGGACAGGATCAACCGCGCTGCTACCTGAGTCCGACCGCACTCATCCGCGAGCGAGAGATCGGTGAGACATACGCGGAATGGACGCCCGCGAGTGTGGAGGCTCGTCGGCAGGCCATCGAGCGGTGGGCACTGAGGCGCTGGTACGTCGAGCCGCCGACGGACCAGGAGCTGGGCACGGCTGAAGGCGGCGAGGACGAAGACGCCGACGACGACTAGGCCTCACAACCCGAGATGCAGCCTCAACGCCTCGTCGACCGCGGCCATCGTCTCGCCGCGGAGCACGTTGAACGATCGCACGACGCGCGTCACATCGACGGCGCGCACCTGCTCGGGCTGCGCTTTCGACTCGATCGGCAACCCGGTGTCAGCACGCGGCAGCAGCACGTGAATCGGAAGGATCCGCTCGACGTTCGAGGTGACCGGCACCACCGTGACGACGCCGCGCTGGTGAAACAGCGCCGCGGCATTTGCGGCATCCGTGCTGACCACGACCGCGGGACGCGTCTTGCCCTGCTCCGACCCCACGGCGGGGTCGAGCAAGACAAGTACCACTGCGCCGCGGCGGACAACGAGTCCATCCGTCACGCGACACCGTCTCGGAGGACCGCGCCCCAGGCGTCTGCTTCTTCGGTGTCGCTCCACTCGAGAAAGGCATCGGCGTAGACGGCGACCAGGTCGCGATTGCGCAGCGCACGAATCGCCGCAGCGACGGCCGCGGATCGCGACGGGAACGCGCCGGATGCCGTCTCGGCGTCGAGGAACGCCAGGTCGTCGTCGCTCAGGCTGATGCTCACCTTCATACTCTGATGCTACCCCGGTACGACTTCCGTGGGACGGTGATCTCGAGACGCGTCGCCTGCGGCGGCGCTCCTCGATCACCGACACGAACAGCGGGCGCGTCTCGACACCCGCACGAGGCCGGTCAGGATCGGAGAAGACTCCCGGCCGCCCCCGCCCCTAGTCTCGACACGAGCACCCAGACGAAGGAGCACACGATGGCCGAGAAGACCCAGCGCGGCGGCGACACCTGGACCGAGGACGAGCTCGCCGCGATGAAGGAGCACGCCGCGGAGCAGAAGGCGGCGCGGAGTCGAAAGGGCACCAAGGAGGAGAAGGCGGCGGCCGAGGCGCAGGGCGTGCTCGACAAGATCGCCGAGCTCAGCGGCGACGACAAGGTGCTCGCCGAGCAGGTGCACGCCATCGTCACCGCCGCCGCCCCCGAGCTCGCACCGAAGACCTGGTACGGGATGCCCGCGTACTACAAGGACGGCAAGGTGCTGTGCTTCTTCCAGCCCGGCTCGAAGTTCAAGGCGCGCTACTCCACGCTCGGCTTCGACGAGAGCGCGCAGCTCGACGACGGCAGGCTGTGGCCGACCTCGTTCGCGCTCACCACGATCGGGCCCGAGGAGGAGGCCACGATCACGACCCTCGTGACGCGCGCCCTGGGACGGTGAACTAGTCGCCCGACTCGGGGATCGCCTCGTCGTCCTCGTCCTCGTCGAAGGGGTCCGACTCGGAGGAGCGCCGATCGAGCGCGTGCAGTTCGGCGTGCCGATCCCACTCGGCGATGAGCTGCTCGACCGCCCCGTGGAACCGCGCGGTGGCGGCGCCGGGACTCGTGTCGCCGAAGTGGTGCTCGGACCAGTACGCGAGCGCCGATCGCGCCTCCGGGTCGTTGAGTACGCGGTCGACCGCGGTCAGCACCTCGGGGGCGTCTTCCGCGAGCAGCCACTCGGCGGACCCCAGGAAGCCCGCCTCGTCGACCTCCGCGTCGGGGGATGCGGGACGCGCCACCAGGATGGGTTTGCCCACCGCGAGCCGGTCGTAGACCATCGCCGAGATGTCGGTGATGGCGACATCGGCGTCGGCGAGCTGCCAGCCGAGCTGCGGACCGTTGTCGTAGACGTGGTGCGCACTCGGGTCGGCCGTGTTCGCCGCCCCGATGGCCTCGATGATCTGCCGGTTCGCCTGGCGATACCGGCTGTCGATGACCCCCGATCGCGGATGCGGCCGGTACACGAGCCGATGATCCGGCGAGGCGAGCACGGCATCCGCGATGGCGACCCCGTGCGAGGCGATCGAGCCGTACGCCGCGGCCGGGCGGTCGCCCTCCCAGGTGGGCGCGTACAGCACGACCGTCCGGCCGTCCTTCGGGTAGGGCACCTCGCCCGCGAAATGGTCGGCCTGCGGTCGCCCGATGGGGAGCGTCTTCGCGGCGACGTCGTACGCCCACAGCTTCTTGGCGAGCCGATCCCGTGCCGCCTGCCCGGCCACCAGGGCGTAGTCGTACGCCTTGAACTGGTTGGTGGTCATGTACATCTTGTCGGACTCGCCGTGGTTGATGAACACGTGCCACATCCGGCCGTAGCGGAACATCTGGAAGTTCTTGGTGTTCTGGTTGACGTAGAACACGAGTCGCACATCGTGGCGGCCGACGAAGGCCTCGAGGTCGGTGATGCGGCGGCAGTAGACCACCGGGACGGGCGCTTCATCCATGAGGGTCATCGTGGCGCCGGGGCTGCGGGTGAGGATCACCACGGGATGCGTCGCCGCCAGCTCGGCGAGCGGCGCGTACCACTGGCGGATCTGGTACAGGTTCACCCGGGTGTCGGCGAAGTAGACCGCGATGTGCACGCCGCTCGGCTCGCCCTCGGGGTGCGAGGCCAGTCGCTCCGCGAGCTCGCGGCGGGTGGTGCGCGAGCGGAGCGCGTTGCGCAGCACCTTGCGCGCCGCCTTCAGATCGCTGACGATCCCCATCCGTGCGTCCTCCCCGTTGCGCCGCGCGCCCTCCCCATCGTGACAGAATCTGGAGCGTGGCGGCGACCTTCACCTTCGGCGCCGGCAACGCCCGCAAGCTGCTCCGCCTGCCGCTGTACGCGCTGGGCGGGCTGGCGACCCTGCTCGTGCCGCGATCGTCGCGGCAGTGGGCGTTCGGCTCGGGAATCGGTCTCGGCGAGGGGGCTCTGCCGCTCTACCGTCTGGCGCGCGAACGCCTGCCCGAGCGCACCCGGCTGGTGTGGCTCGCGACGACGGATGCGGAGCTCGGCGCCGCGACGGCGCTCGGGCTGGATGCGGTCGCCAAGCACAGCGCCCGCGGTTTCTGGCTGACCCTGCGCTCCCGCGTGCTCGTCGTGACGCACGGCTTCGGGGACGTGAACCGCTACGCGACGCGCGGCGCCTTCTTCGTGCAGCTGTGGCACGGCATCCCGCTCAAGAAGCTGCACCTCGACTCCCCCGCGACGCTGCGCATCCGCGGCGTGCCCGACCACCGCCTCGTCCGTGCGGTGCTGCGCCGCGCGTACCGCTTCGCCGGCCGCGGGATCGATCTGTTCCCGGTCGCATCCGAGCTCGTCGCGCCGCGCATCGCGTCGGCGTTCGGGGTGCATCCGGAGCGGATCGTGCCCCTCGGCGACATCCGCGACGATGTGCTGCTCGCGCCCCCGGCCTCGGAGGCGCGGAGCGCGGGGCGCCGGCTGCTCGCTGCCGCGTCGGGCGCGGTCGACGACGGCACCCGCGTGATCCTTTACGCGCCCACCTGGCGCGACGGCGCGACCGACCCGGGCGTCCCGACCGTCGAGGAGTGGGCGATGCTGGCCCGCTGGCTGGAGGCGCGCGATGCGGTGCTGCTCGTGCGGGCGCACCCGCTCGGGCTGGGCGACTACGCGGCGGGACCCGCCGTCTCCGACCGCATCCGGATGCTCGGCAGCGACCGGCTCGTGGACGTCACCCCGGTGCTCGCGGGCGTCGACGCCCTCGTCACCGACTACTCGTCGATCGCCTACGACTACGCGCTCACCGGCGGCCCCATCGTCTTCCTCGCCCCCGATGTGGAGCTGTACGCGCGCAAACGCGGTCTGTACGAGAACTACCGCGTGTTCAGCGACGACCGGCACGTGACCACCTGGCAGCACGTGCTCGAGCACCTCGACGAGGTCGGCACCGGCAGCGAACTGGGGGCACGGATCGCACGGCACACCGTGTGGCTGCGCGAGGAGCATTTCGACACCCTGGACGGTCGCGCGGCCGAGCGCGTGCTGCGCGAGATCCTCGCCCGAACCGGCGGCGGCGATGCGACCGCCCCGACGCCGGGGGCCGACCCGGGTGCGCCCGACGGGATCCGGCGTGCCCGGGTCACGCAGCTCGCCTTCGCGGAGGTCGACGGCGTTCCCGCGCTGCAGGTGACCGTCGAGGCGCCGGGCCGCGAGACGACGACCGTTCGACTCGAGGGCGCCCGGGCGCGCGTCGAGGCCCCCGCCGCGCCGAACGGTGTCCGGGATGCCCGACTGCCGCTGCTCGTGGAGCGCTGGGGAGCTGCCGGGCTCGCGCTGCCGTCCGGCGCATACCGGCTGACCCTCGGCGGCGCGGTTGCCACCAGCCGTCTCGTCGTGGATGCCGCGCTGCCTCCGCGGTTCACGCATCCGCTCTTCCACGCGCAGCTGCGCGCGGTCGGCGGCGGGCTCGAACTCACCGTGTCGGCGCCGCTCGCCGACGACGAACGGGGTCGGACGGCGCAGCGTCGCCTCGAGCGCGCCTACCGCCGCGAGCGCCCGCAGCCCGAGAACGCGGTGTTCCTGGAGAGCTTCTACGGGCAGAGCGCCTCCTGCAACCCGGCCGGCATCGCCGAGGTGCTGCGGCGCTCACGGCCCGAGGTGACCCGGTACTGGAGCGTCGTCGACGGCTCGGTGGCGATCCCCGACGGCGACCGCCGCCTCATCGAGGGCAGCCGCGAGTGGTGGCGGGTCCGCGGTTCGGCGCGCGTGCTCGTCGTCAACGACTGGCTGCGCAAGCGCTACCGCAAGCGCCCCCACCAGCACGTGCTGCAGACCTGGCACGGCACGATGCTCAAACGCCTCGCGCTCGACCGCGTCTCCCCCGGGCTGCGCACGCGCCTCGCGGTGCGTCGCGAGAGCGGGCGCTGGGATGCGCTCCTGGCGCAGAACGCCTACTCGGCGAAGGTGTTCCGCTCGGCCTACGCCTTCACGCGCGGCACCTGGGACGAGGGCTACCCGCGCAACGATCGACTCGCCATGGGCGCCGACACCGAACGAATCCGCGCCGCGGTCGGCATCCCGGCGGGTGCGCGCGTCGTCCTCTACGCCCCCACCTGGCGCGACGACCGCACCGAGATGGTCGACTACCTCGATCTGACGAGCTTCGCCCAGAGCCTCGGCCCCGACCATGTGCTGCTCGTGCGGGGGCATTCGCGCACCCTCCGCTACGGTCGCGATCTCGAGGCGGAGCGCCTCGTCGACGTCACCGGCTACCCCGACGTGTCCGACCTCCTGCAGCTCGCCGACGTGCTCGTCACCGACTACTCCTCGGTCATGTTCGACTTCGCGTCCACCGGGCGGCCGGTGATCTTCTTCACCCCCGACCTCGCCCACTACAGCTCGGACCTGCGCGGGTTCTACTTCGATCTGCTCGCCGAGGCACCCGGCCCGGTGGTCCGCACGCGCGAGGAGCTGCTCGACGCCATCGCCGACATCGAGGTAACGCGCGAGCGCTACCGGCAGCAGGCGTCGCGCTGGCGGGAGCGCTTCACGCCGCTCGACGACGGGCACGCGGGCGAGCGCGTCGTGCAGCGGATGGTGGACGCCGGCTGGCTGTGACGCCGACCGCGGGGAGGCCGCTCAGGACTCGGTGCGCGAGGTGTCGACCGCGTCCCGCGCCCCGCGCGTCGCACCGACGAGGAAGCCGAGCCCCCAGCTCAGGTGCATGACGGCGAGCACGAGCGCGAAACGGATGCGGTCGGCAAGCGACCCCGTCGAGGTCGCGGCGGCGACCACGAGCAGCGCCAGGTAGGCGATCGGACCGAGGTAGGCGAGAGCGAGCACCCACGCGATCCAGCCGCCGATGAGTCCCGTCGCGAGCAACGGCGTCAGCACGGCGCACAGCGCGAGATCGACCACGAGCGCGGGGGGCGCGAAGTACCTCAAGGAGTTGCGCGCCCCCAGGCGTCGCACGAGCTCCCCGCGCCACACCCCGGTCGCCCAGAACTGGCGGCCGAGCGCACCCCAGCTCGACCGCGGCCAGTACTTCACCCGCAGCGCGGGATCGAGCCACACCACGTGGCCCGCCTGGCGCAGGCGGAAGTTGAGCTCCCAGTCCTCCCCGCGGCGCAGTGTCTCGTCGTAGCCGCCGATCGAGCGCAGCAGCGCCGTGTCCATGACCCCGAGATAGGCGGACTCGGCCGGCCCCTCTTTGGCCTGCTCGCTGTGGTAGCTGCCGCCGCCCAGCCCGAACCGGCTGTTGTAGGCGTGGGCGACCGCCGCCTGCACGCCAGGGCGTCCCGCCGCCGCCATGACCCCGCCGACGCTCGCCGCCCCGGTGCGCGCAAGGGTCTCGACGGCGCGCGCGGTGTACCCCTCGCCGAGCTCGGTGTGCGCGTCGACCCGCACGATCACGGGGTGGCTCGCGGCGGCGATCGCGAGGTTCAGCCCGATCGGGATGTCCATCCCCGGATTGTCGATCACCCGGATGCGCGGGTCGCGGGCGACGAGTCCCGCGACGACCTCGGGGGTGCCGTCCGTCGAGGGGCCGAGCGCGAGCAGCACCTCGACGGGTCCGTCGTAGCGCTGGGCGAAGATCGAGGCGACGGCGGCCTCGATGTAGGCCACCTCGTTGAGCACCGGCATCACATAGGAGACGCCCGGATGGTGCTCCGGCGTCTGCGCCACTGTGCCCTCCCGATCCGCTCGCTGAGCGTCCGGACGAGCCTAGCAACGCGGGACGGAAGGTGGCGGCGACACCGCGAGGGCGCCGCCGCCACCCGGAGGTGCTGCGCTCAGAGCGTCAGTTCGCCGAGGGTCACCTTCACGGTCGCGCTGTCGCCGCCGCGCTGGTAGACGAGCTCGGTGCTGGATCCCGCAGCGAGCGCGCGCACCTGCGCGGTGATGTCGGTGCTGCTCGTGATCGGCACGCCGCCCAGCTCGGTGATGACGTCGCCCTTCTTGAGGCCCGCCTTCTCGGCCGCGCCCCCCGAGACGATCTCCTCGATGAGCGCGCCCACCACATCCGAGTCGGCCGAGGTCGCGGTGCTGACGCTCGCGCCGAGCAGACCGTGGGTGGCTTCGCCGTTGTCGATGATCTCCTGCGAGACCCGCTTCGCGAGGGTGGACGGGATCGAGAATCCGACCCCGATCGAGCCGCTCTGGCCTTGCCCGGTGGAGCCCGTCGAGGCGATCGCGACGTTGATGCCGACCAGTCGCCCCTCGGAGTCGAGCAGGGCGCCGCCCGAGTTTCCGGGGTTGATCGCCGCATCGGTCTGGATGACGGGGAGCGAGATGGTCGCGCTCGCGGGGTTCGACTGCTGCCGGCTCTCGCCCTGCCCCTGGTCGAAGTTCCAGAAGTCGAAGGGGCCCTGGCCGCCGTTCTGCTCCTGGTCCGGGGTCTGGTCGTCGTCGCCGTGGTCGGGGACGGCGGAGGAGGCGATCTGGATGCTGCGGTTGAGGGCGCTCACGATGCCGTCGGTGACGGTGTTGGAGAGCCCGAGCGGCGCACCGATGGCGATGACCTGGTCGCCCACGTCGAGCTTCGAAGAGTCGCCCCACTCGATGGGCGTGAGGCCGGAGGCATCCTTCAGCTTGAGCACCGCGAGGTCGACGATGGGGTCGAGGCCCACGACGGTGGCCGAATAGATGTGGCCGTCGGCGGTCGTGACCTCGATGGTGCCCTCGTCCGAGGCGCCGTCGAGGGTGGCGACGTGGGTGTTGGTGAGCACGTAGCCGTCCTCGCTCAGGATGACCCCGGAACCGGTTCCGCCCTCCTGGCCGGCGTTCACCGAGATGGTGACGACCGAACGGGATGCCTTCGCCGCGACGGCGGTCACGACGTCGACCTTGTCGGGGTTGTTGACCGTGATCGTCTGCGGCGAGGGGGCGGCGCTCTCCGAGGAGGACGGCGTCTGGCTCGCGAGAGCCCACGCGGTGACTCCCGCGCCGGCCCCTCCCCCGAGGAGGGCCGCCACGACCGCGGCCGCGATGACCGGCACGGCGAGCGAGCGCTGGCGGGGCGCGGTGGAGACCGGCTGGGGGGCTGCCGCGAAGCTCGGCGGGATCGGCTCGGTCTGCGCGAAGGGCGACGCGGCCGGGGGCGGAGGCACGGGCGGCAGCGCCGCGGTCTCGGGCTCTGGGGGGGTGATGTTGGCTGACGACTCGTTCTCGGACATCGGTGGTGCTCCTTTCACGCGACGCCAGAGTCCACCGTGAAGCTGGACGATCCATAGGTCGGCCCTGGGAGCCTACTTGGCCCCGTTTGTGTTCTGGCCGATAGCGTAAGCGGGTGACCGAAGCTCCCTGGATGCGCGCCGCCCGCGGGGCGCTGCTGCTGGATGCGCAGGGGGCTCCGCGTCCCACGATCTTCGCCGAGATGTCGGCGCTCGCCACCGCCACGGGGGCGATCAACCTGGGCCAGGGCTTCCCCGACGAGGACGGCCCGGCCGCGGTGCTGGAGGCCGCCCGTGCGGCCATCGCGGACGGCGTCAACCAGTATCCGCCCGGGCTCGGGATGCCGGTGCTGCGCGAGGCGATCGCGCGCCACCAGAAGCGCTTCTTCGGGCTCGAGGTGGACCCGGATCGCGAGGTGCTCGTCACGGCCGGCGCCACGGAGGCGCTCGCCGCCGCCCTGCTCGCCTTCGTGGGGCCCGGCGACGAGGTGGTGACCCTCGAGCCCGTCTACGACTCCTACGCCGCGATCATCGCCCTCGCCGGGGCGCGTCATGTGACCGTGCCGTTGAGCGCCCCCGACTTCCTGCCCGACCCGGAGGCGCTGCGTGCGGCCGTCACCGACCGCACCCGGGTGATCCTGCTCAACAGCCCCCACAATCCGACGGGCGTCGTGCTCGACGCCGCCTTCCTCGACCTGGCGATCGAGCTCGCCCACCGGCACGATGCGCTCGTGGTGACCGATGAGGTCTACGAGCACCTCGTGTTCGACGGCGTGCAGCATGTGCCCGCCGCGAGCCGGCCGGGTGCCCGCGGACGCGTCGTGTCGATCTCGAGCGCCGGGAAGACCTTCTCGACCACCGGTTGGAAGATCGGCTGGCTCACCGCGACCCCCGAGCTGCGGGATGCGGTGCTCGCCGTGAAGCAGTTCCTCACCTATGTCAACGGCGCCCCGTTCCAGCCCGCGATCGCCGTCGGCCTCGATCTCCCCGACAGCTACTTCGCGGGCGCGGCCGCCGCGCTGCAGGCCAAGCGCGACCTGCTGAGCGAGGGGCTCCGGGCGGCTGGCCTCACGGTGAGCCGGCCGAGCGGCTCGTACTTCGTGATCGCGGACGCGGCGTCCCTCGGCGTCGACGACGCGGACGCCTTCTGCCGCAGCCTGCCGGAGCGCGCCGGCGTCGTGGGCATTCCCCTCACGGCATTCGTGCATCCCGACCGCCGCGCGCCGTACCGGTCTCTCGTGCGCTTCGCCTTCTGCAAACGCACCGAGGTGCTCACCGAGGCGGCCGAGCGGCTCGCCGCCCTGCGCTGACCGCTGATCCCCCGAAAAGGGTGCACAGACCGGTATGCGGTGAGCACTACGCTGTGCGAAGACCACCTCTCAGATCGGCACCATGGAACCCACCCCCATCGCCGAGCAGATCCTGGACACCTCCGCCGAGATCGTCATCGGCGATGGCGTGGAAGCGCTCGGATTCGGCAGCATCGCCGAGCGCCTGGGCATCAGCCCGCGCGACGTCTCCGACGTATTCCCCGTGTTCGAGGAGCTGTTCGCCACCCTCCTCACCCGTGAGACCGGCGAGCTCGCCCGCATCATCGCCGACAACGTCGAGCGCGATCCGCGCGGCGGTCTGCCCTCGCGCATCTTCGGCTACGCGCTCGCCGCCGTCTACGAGCACCCGCTCGCCCGGGCGCTCTACCTGAGCGACCCGGCGGGACTCAACCGCATCATGCGGGCGATCGACGGGGTGAGCGCGGTGCCCGACCTCACCATCCATCCGGGACTGCTCCCGGCGTTGCAGGAAGCGGGGATGGTGCGGGCCGACGTCGACCCGACGGCGATCGCCGCGGTCATCTCGACGCTCGGCTCCGGGATCTCGATGACGGCCCCCGGACAGCTGCTCGACGCGGTCTCGAGCGGACTCGTGCTCATGCTCGAACGCGGCGTCGACGCCGAGGTCGAGGACACCACGCCCGGCAAGACGGTGTTCTTCGCGTTCGCGGAGTCTCTGGCCGTCGACCCGCTGCCTCGCTAGGCTCGGCCCCGACGGGGGAAACCTCGCCGGAACCGAGGGGATGCACCATGTCGAACGACGCCGTCGCCGTGAGCAGTTTCATCAAGTCGATCTGGTGGCTCGTGCTGCTGCGCGGGGTGCTGCTGGTCGTTCTCGGCATCCTCGCCTTCATCTGGCCGGTCGCCACCGCGGGAGCCGTGTTCTGGGTGTTCGGCATCTACGCGATCGCCGACGGCATCACCGAGATCGTGCACGCCTTCGCCACCCGCAAGACGGATCGGCGATGGGGATGGCTGCTCGTCATCGGCATCCTGGGCGTGCTCGCCGGCATCGCCCTGCTCGTGTTCCCCTTCGCGATCGGGGCGCTCACGCTGCTCATCCTGCTGTGGTTCGTCGTGTTCTGGGCCATCGTGAACGGCATCATGGGCATCCCGGCCGCCGCCGCGCTCGCCGGTGGCGCGGCCAAGACGATGGCGATCGTGTTCTCGCTGCTGTCGATCGTGTTCGGCGTGCTGCTGGCGATCCTGCTGTGGACGACGCCCGGCAATGCGCTCGTGTGGCTCATCTACGTTCTGGGCGCCTACGCGGTGCTCGCGGGCATCGTGCTGGTGGTGCTCGCCTTCCAGGCGCGCTCCGCCGCGAACGCGGTGCTCGCTACTCGCTGATCGAGTGCCGCCGAAGGCGGTGTATCGAGATCACCGCGCCTCCACCCGGAACCGCCGCAGTTCGAGCGCGGGGTTCACCCGCCGCACCTGGCGCAGGCGCGCGGGCGAGATCCAGGCGACAGCGGCATCCGTCGCCTCGCCGATCGTGACGAGTTCGACGCCCATCGGGTCGACGATCATGCTGTTGCCCGCCCCGACGGGGGGCGCCTGGTCGGCTGCCGCCACGAAGACGGTGTTCTCGATGGCACGCGCGGTGACGAGCGTGCGCCACGCCGACTCCTTGAGCGGCCCGCGCACCCACTCGCTCGGCAGCAGCACGAGCTCCACGCCCGCGTCCACGAGCCGGCGGGTGACCTCGGGGAAGCGCACGTCGTAACAGGTCTGGATGCCGATCGTGAAGCCGCCCGCGGCGAAGGTGTGCGGGGCCTCGATCGCGCCGCCGACGATCCAGTCCGACTCCCGCTGCCCGAAGGCGTCGTAGAGGTGGATCTTGCGGTAGTGGGCGACGAGCTCGCCGTCGGGGGCGAGGGCGACGATCGTGTTGGCGGCGCGCTCCGGCTCCCCCGGCACGATCTCGAGCATCCCGGCCACGAGGTGGATGCCGAGCTCGACGGCGATCTCGGCGAGACCGCGCACGAAGGGACCGTGCAGCGTCTGGGCGGCTTCCACCCAGTCGGGGCCCA
Source organism: Protaetiibacter larvae (assembly GCF_008365275.1). GTDB lineage: Bacteria > Actinomycetota > Actinomycetes > Actinomycetales > Microbacteriaceae > Homoserinibacter > Homoserinibacter larvae. The sequence continues at coordinate 2,346,855 of NZ_CP043504.1, forward strand.
TCGTGGGCGTGAAGTACGACGAGTACTCGGGGAACACCACGAGCATGGCGCCGCGGGAGGCCGCGTCGACGGCCAGGCGGGAGATCTCTTCCAGATTGGCCGTGGTGTCGTCGCTCGGGGCGAACTGAGCGACCGCCACGGCGAACGGGGCGTCCTCGCTGTTCATAACCGAAGCCTAAACGTGACCTCGCTCGGCTACCATCGTGAAGACCTCTCACCCCCGCCCCGAGAGATCGAGGTGCACCGTGTCCCCCCTGCCCACGTCTCGCCGGCCGATCATCCGCCGTGCCGGAGCCGCGCTGCTCGTCGTCGCCCTCGGCACGACGCTCGCCGCCTGCGGCCTCGCGCAGCAGGAGTCGCCCCCCGAGCTCGACCCGACGGTGAGCCAGGAGCCGCGCGATCTTCCCTCGGCGTCGCCGAGCGCATCGCCGTCGGAGGATCCGGCCGCCGATTCCTTGACGGACGACGACATCACCAACATCGAGGAGGCCATCTCGAGCGGCAACACGGCCGCGATCGAGGGCTACCTCGCCGACCCTACGCGCGTGCTGATCGCGGCGAGCGAAGCCGACGACCTCTTCTCCCCCGTGGATGCGGTGCTTTCACTCGACTACGTGCAACCGGGGCTCGGCACCTGGGATTTCGCCCTGCCGCCCGACACGGTCGACCGCTACCGGACGAGCCAGTACTACGGCGAGTTCTTCCCCGACGACGTCATCGTCGGCCGCTCGGACGACAACGCGATCGTCGCGTTCTCGCCCGAGGGCGGCACGATCGACACGATCTTCATGTCGGCGAACGAGGAGTTCCTGTTCTACTGAGCCGTCCCGCGAGCCGCATCCGCTCGATCGGGGATGAGGCGCTTCCCCCCTGTCGATCAGCTCGCGCTCGGCGTCCTCGCGGCAGAGTGCTCGCCCGGGAATGCAGAAGGGCCGCCCTTCCGGGCGGCCCTTCGTTTCGTTGCGGGGACAGGATTTGAACCTGCGACCTCTGGGTTATGAGCCCAGCGAGCTACCGAGCTGCTCCACCCCGCGGCACAAGGAGTAAGCCTAGCACGGGATCGGAGCGCACGCCGACACGGGTTACTCGGGGAGCCGCAGCAGGGCGCCGGGATGCGCGATCGTCGCGGCGGCGATCGCCATGCAGCGCTCGAGGACGGCAGGCCAGTTCATCCCGTCGATTCCCGCGACCGCGATCGCGGCGAGGGCCGTCGCGAAAACCGAGTCGCCCGCCCCCATCGTGTCGACGACCGCGGATGCCGCGGTCGGCCGCGACCACGAGGAGTCGCCGTCGACGAGCACGACCCCGTGCTCGCCGCGCGTCACGAGCAGCCGCGGGAACACTCCCCCGAGGCGGGGCATCGTCTGCACGGCATCCGTGCCGTAGAGCAGCCGGGTGTCGTCGTCGCCGACCTTGAGGAGGGCGGTGGCGGCGCCGAAACGTTCGAGACCCCCGCGGTACGCCTCGCGATCGTGCAGCAGTCCGGGGCGCGGGTTCGGGTCGACCGCGACCACCGCGGACGAGGCGCCGACGGCGTCCTCCAGCAGCCCCAGCTGCTCGGGCACGTCGAAGGGGAAGCCGCTCACCGCCACGAGCGCGGCGTCCGCGATGGCGGCCCGCTGCGCCTCATCGAAGGCGAGTGAACGCGCCACCATCGACTCGCTGAACGCGTAGCGCGGCTCGCCACCGACCCGCTCGGAGCGGGCGATCCCGGTTCCGGCGGCCGTGATCGTGGGGACGATCAGCACCCCGTGCGCGGCGAGGTGCTCCCGGATGAGCGCGCCGTCGGCGTCGTCACCCACCATCGCCACGAGCGTCGCGGGAACCCCGAGCACCGAGAGCCCGACCGCCACGTTGAGCGCCGAACCCCCGACGATCCGCGTCGTGCCGGAGGGGTCGACGAGCTCGTCGATGAGGGCGTCGCCGATGACGACGACGCGCGCCGGTGCGTCGTTCACGACGCCGTGCGGGTCGCCCCGAGCGAGAAGCCGAGCGGCATCCACCGCTGTGCGGGCCAGCCCCAGAGGCCCGGCTCGACTTCGACGAGCGCCTGGAACATGCGCCACGGGGTGCGGTCGTGCTCGTGGAAGAAGTCGAGGCGCAGGCCGGCGTCGAGCAGCGCGGTGAGCACCTCCGAGGTGGGGTGCGCCCACTCCCAGGTGACCGTGTTCTCGAGCACCGCGTCGCCATCCGCGTAGTCGCCCTGCTCGTCGAGCACCTCCGGGCGCCCGTCGGAGAAGTACGGGTAGCGCAGCTGGGGCAGCCCCTCCCCCGACTCCGGGTCGTCGAGCGACCAGGCGGCCGGATGGCTGTCGGCGAAGTACAGTCGACCGCCGGGCTTCAGGAACCAGGCGATGATGCGCGCCCACTCGGCAACATCCGGCAACCAGGTGATGGTGCCCCACGTCGTGTAGACGATGTCGAAGCCCTCCGGGTCGGGCAGCGCGTGGCGGGCGTCGTAGAGGTTCGCGTGCACGAAGCGGGCCCGCCCGGTGAGCCCGAGCTCGGCGGCCTCCGCCCGGGCCTGCTCGATCGCCGGCCAGGAGAAGTCGAGCCCGACCACCTCGGCACCGCGCTGGGCGAGCACGAGGGTGTCACCCCCGAAGTGGCACTGCAGGTGCAGCACCCGCAGTCCCGACCAGCCGTCCGGCGCGTAGTCGGCGAGCTCGGCTTCCTCGGCCGGGGTCGACAGTCGGCCACGGCCGTCGCGGAGGGCCGTGTGGTCGTACATCGGGCTCGCCACGTGAAGCGGCACGACCTCGTCCCAGCGGGCGCGATTGCGCTCGAGCCATTCCCCCTCGCGGAGGCTCACCGGTTCGGGCGCGTCGACCATCTCAGCCGGTGATGTCGATCGCGCGCTCGATGGCGTCCTGCATGCGCTGGTCGGCCTGCGCCGCCGCGACGAGGTCGCCGTCCTGGTAGGCCTTGGTGCGGTCGGCGAGCGCCTTCTGGTAGTCGGCGAGCGCCTTCGCGAGCGCGACCTCGTCGAGGCTCGACCCCTCGGTGCCGCCGTCGCCCGGCGCCGTGCCGGGGTCGACACCCGGATCGCTGCCGTCGCCCTCCGCATCGGTGTCGCCGGCGTCGGCACCCGAGTCGCCGCCGAACAGCACGTCGAGCGCCTCGTCGAGGGTGTCCTCGAAGGCCACCTGGTCGCCGAACGCCACGAGCACCTTGCGCAGCAGCGGGTAGCTGGTCTCACCCGTGGACTGCACGTACACGGGCTGCACGTAGAGCAGGCCGCCGCCGACCGGCAGGGTCAGCAGGTTGCCGCGCTTGACCTGGGTCGACCCGCGTTCGAGCAGCGCGATCTGGTTCGCCACCTCGGTGTCGGTGTTGAAGGAGTTCTGCACCTGTCCGGGTCCGGGGACGGTGTCCTGCTTCGGCAGCGTCAGCAGCGTCAGCTTTCCGTAGTCCTTGCCCGGGTCGGCGTTCGCCGTGAGGTAGCCGGTGAGCACGCTCTGGTTGTCGGAGCTGGTCTGCGACTTCGGGATGTAGGTCGAGTAGATCGTGAACGCGGGCTTGTCCGATCCCGGCACCTGCATCGTCAGGTAATACGGCGGCTGCGCCTTCGCCGAGCCGGAGGCCTGGGTCGGGTCGAGCGGGGTCGCCCACGCGTCGTCGCCCGAGTAGAACGAGCCCGCCTCGGTCACGTGGTAGGTCTGCAGGATCGCGCGCTGCAGCTTGAACAGGTCGGCCGGGTAGCGCACGTGGGCGGTGAGCTCGGGGCTCATCGCGGAGGCCGGCTCGATCGTCGACGGGAAGATCTTCTGCCAGGTCTTGAGGATCGGGTCTTCGGTGTCCCACGCGTAAAGGTGCACCGATCCGTCGTAGGCGTCGACCGTGGCCTTCACCGAGTTGCGGATGTAGTTGACGTCGTCGAGCGGGTAGTCCGGCGTCGGAGTGTAGGTGTCGGCGATCGTCGACGACAGCTGCTGCACGCTCGAGTACGGGTAGTCGGCGGTCGTCGTGTAGCCGTCGACGATCCACACCACGCGCCCGTCGACGACGGCCGGGTAGGTGTCGGAGTCGAGGGTGAGGTACGGCGCGACCTTCTTGACGCGGTCGAGCGGTTTGCGGTCGTAGAGGATCTGCGAGTGGTCGGTGACGGCGTCCGACAGCAACAGGTCGGCCGACTGGAACTTGATCGCGTAGGCGAGCTTCTTGACGACGTTGTCGAGCACCGGCCCGCCGTCGCCGTCGAAGGTGAAGTCGGCGTTCGCCTCGCTGTCCTCGCCGCCCTGCGGGTAGTCGAACTCGATGGGGGCGGAGCCTTCTGCGGCGCCCACGATCGAGTACGCGGGCGAGTTCTCGCCGAAGTACACGCGCGGCTGGAAGTCGCCGAGCTCACCCGTCGACGGGATCCCGGACTCGAGGAACTCGGGCTGCCCGTCGACGGTGCGCTTGTTGCCGTAGGCGGCCACCACGCCGAAGCCGTGCGTGTAGACGAGCGTGTTGTTGTACCAGCTCTGGTTGCTCTGGCCCGACTGCTTGAGCTCGCGCACCGCGATCACGGTGTCCTGGGTGGTGTCGCCGATCCTGTACCGGTCGACGTCGAGGTGGGTCTGGAATTGGTAGTACTGCTTCACCCGCTCGAGCTGCGAGAAGGTCTGGCTGACGAGCGCGGGGTCGAGGATGCGGATGTTGGCGGTCGTCTGCGCATCTTCGCGCAACGCGCCCGGCGACGCGGTCGTCACGGCGTCGTAGGGCCGCACGTCGATGTCGTCGAGACCGTAGGCCGTGCGCGTGGCGTCGATGCCGCGCTCGATGTACTGCGCCTCGACGCTCTTGGCGTTCGGAACCACCGTGAGGCGCTGCACGATCGCCGGGTAGACGGTGCCGATGATGAGGCTCGACACGATGAGCAGGCCGGTGCCGATGAGCGGCAGGCGCCAGCGGCCGACGGCGGCCGTCACGATGAAGAGCACCGCGACGAGCACCGCGATACCGGCGAGGATCGCGCGGCCCGGGATCCCGGCGTTGACATCCGTGTAGGCGGCGCCCGTGAAGATCCCGTTGTCGTCGACGAGGGTTGCGAACTGGTCGAGCCAGATGCTGACCGCCTGCAGCGCGATGTAGACCGCCGCCGTGACGGCGATCTGGATGCGCGCGGCGCGCGAGATCCGCACCTCGCGGCCGTTGATGCGGATGCCGCCGTACAGGTAGTGGGTGGCGACCGCGGCGAGGAAGGAGATGAGCACGATCGCCGAGGCGTAGGCGACGATGCCGCGGTAGAACGGCAGCTCGTACACGTAGAACGACACGTCGAGGCCGAACTGCGGGTCGACCTGGCCGAAGGAGGTGCGGTTGAAGAACTGGACGGCGACCGACCAGCGCGCGGCCGTCGACACGCCCACGAAGATGCCGATGAGCACCGGCAGCCCGATCATGGCGAGGCGGCGCAGCGGTTCGATGACCTGCTGGTAGCGGTCGAGCTGCGAGTTGAGCTTCTGGTAGAGCGGCCGCGAGCGGAAGGCGAGGAAGATGCTCAGCCACAGCACGAGCCCGGTGGCGACGAAGCCCACGAGGAACATCGCGACGACCGCGTACCACTGCGTCGTGAGCACCGGCAGGAAGCCGAGCTGGTCATACCAGAGCACGTCGGTGAACAGGTTGCTGAACACGAGGAAGCCGATCACGAGGACGGCGAGGATCGCGATGACGATCGCGACGGTGCTGCGGCCTCGAGAACGGACGTCGGGGCTGGCGCTGGCGGATGACACGGGTTGCACTCCTGCGGGTCAGCGGGGGCAAGGGCGACCCCGGCGGCTCCCCATCATCCTAGGGGCGGGCTCCTGAGCAGGCTCTGGGAGCGGGCTGGGCGGAGCTCAGGAGTCGCAGCTCGGGAATGCGCTCGTCGATGCGCCCGAGCCGATCGCGGACACGACGTCGATCGCCTCGGCGAGGGTCGACACGGCGAACACCGTCAGCCCGTCCGGCACGTGTCCCGCGACCGCGTCGCAGTTCGCCTCCGGCGCGAGGAACCACTCCGCCCCCGCCGCACGGGCGCCGAACATCTTCTGCCGGATTCCGCCGATCGCGCCGACCGCGCCCGCCGAGTCGATCGTCCCGGTGCCGGCGATGTGCGCGCCGCCCGGCAGGGCGCCGGGGGTGAGCTTGTCGTAGATGCCGAGGGCGAACATCATGCCGGCGCTCGGACCGCCGACATCCTGCAGCTGGATGTCGACCCGGAACGGGAACTCGAAGCTCAGGCCGGGGACGATGCCGACGACCGGGGTCGGGTCGGTGGCGCTGCGCGCCTCGGGGGTCACGGTCACGGTGCGGGCGTCACCCGCCCGGCGGATGCCGAACTCGAGCGGGTTGCCGATGCCGGCCTTCTGGATGGCGGCCCGCAGCTGCGTGTCGTTCCCGACCTGGGCGCCGCCGACGGTGAGCACCTCGTCGCCCGCCTCGAGCACGCCGTCGGCCGGCGAGCCGGCCGAGACCGAGTCGATGGTCACCGTCTGCTCGAAGTCGATCCCGAGCTCGCCGAGGGCGGCCGCGACGGCCGACTGCTGGGAGAGCTGCATGTCGTGCGTGCTCTGCTCGTCGGCCTCCTCCTGGGTCTGCCCGTCGGGGAACACGGCGTCGACCGGCAGCAGCGCGCGCTGCGGGTTGAACCAGGCGGCGATCACGTCGAACCAGTCGAGCGGCCGCTCCCGCGATCCGTCGAGGAACACCGTGAGCAGGTCGAGCCGACCCTCGGTCGGGAAGGTGTCGGCTCCGTCGATCGAGATCACGGGCACCTCGTCGCCGTCCACCTGGGTCGTGCCGAGGGTGTCGTAGACGGGACCCGGACGTTCGACGACGTACGGCGTCGGCGAGATCGCGAGGAGAAGCGCGGCGAGCACGGCGAGGAAGACGAGCGCCTGGCCGATGAGCTGCGTGCGCGCGCCGCGCTGCGGCTCGTCGCGCTGCGGCTCGTCGCCGTCGGCAGGGAACAACGTCACGAGCTCCTCCGTGTTCGCTGCGGGCGCAGCCTGGACGGGGCCAGCCTAGGCGAAAACCCGGGTGGCTCCCGGGGAGCGGGGACTAGCGTGGATCGCATGGCTGACGACCCGCGCGACCCGGCGCGTGATGGATCCGGCGACGACCCGGGCGAGGAGTTCCGCGACATGCTGCGCGATTTCCTCTCCGGCAACGCCGACCTCGACCCCGCCCAGCTCGCGAGCGCGGCGGGGCTCCCCAACGACCCGGAGCTCGTGTCGCGCCTCATCGGCCAACTGCAGCAGGCCTTGCAGTACTCGGGCGACGGCATCAACTGGGGTCTCGCGCGCGAGCAGGCCGCCGCCCTCGCCGCGCGGTCCGCGGTCGCCTCCACGCCGGCCGAGGTGTCGGCGCTCGAGCAGGCGTTGCATGTGGCGGCGCTGTGGCTCGACGAGGCCACCGGCATCGCGGCGCTCACCGCGGAGCCCGCCCTGCTCACCCGCGCCGGGTGGGCCGAGGCGACGATGCCCGTGTGGACGCAGCTCGCCGAGCCGGTCGCCACCTCGATCGCGACCGCGCTCACGCGCGTGCTCGAAGAGCAGGCGCCCGAGGAGCTCACGAGCATGATCGGAGATGCGGGGCGCCTCATGCGCAACGTGGGCGGCACCCTGTTCGCGATGCAGCTCGGCCAGGTGGTGGGGCAGCTCGCGCAGGAGGTCGTCTCGGGCGGTGACGTCGGCATCCCGCTGCTGGACGGCGAGAACCGCCAGGCGGCGCTCGTGCCGCAGAACGTGGACGGCTTCGCGAAGGGCCTCGAGATCCCGATCGAGGAGGTGCGGCTGTACCTCGCGGTGCGCGAGCTCGCGCATGCCCGGCTGTTCCGGCACGCGAAGTGGCTGCGGCTGCACCTGCTCACCCAGATCACCGACTACGCGCGCGGCATCCGCATCGACACCGGCCCCCTCGAGGAGCTCGCGGCCGACTTCGACCCGCAGAACCCCGAGGCCCTGCGTGAGGCGATGACGAGCGGCAAGCTCATCCCCCCGAAGACCGAGGAGCAGCTGGCCGCGCTCGGGCGACTCGAGACCATGCTCGCGCTCGTCGAGGGCTGGGTCGATGTCGTCACCGCACAGGCGACCACGCGCCTGCCGAAGTCGGCGGCGATCGCCGAGACCGTGAAGCGCCGTCGCGCAGCGGGCGGTCCCGCCGAGTCGGCGTTCGCGAGCCTCGTGGGCCTCGAGCTGCGCCCCCGGAGGCTGCGCGAGGCGGCCGCGATGTGGCAGGCCGTGAGCGATGCCGTGGGCGCCGAGCAGCGTGACGCGCTCTGGGCGCATCCCGACATCGTGCCCGGTGACGTCGACATCGCCGACCCGGCCGCGCTCATCGCGCGGCTCACGGCGGGCGAGCCGGAGCCCGACGACGTCGACCGGGCGCTGCAGGAGCTGCTCGACGACGAGTCCGGGGAGCGCCCGCACGAGGCGTAGCGGCTACACCTCGGCGGCGAGCAACGCCACCACGAAGGCGCCGCCCTTGGTCGACTGCCGGCCCAGCTCCCGGAAGCCGAGCGTCGCGTGGAAGGCGAGGGATCCCGGGTTCGGCGGCTGCACGTTGACCTCGCAGGTCACCTCCGACGCACCGCGCGCCCGCGCCGCCTCGAAGACGTGTGCGTACAGTGCGCGGCCGACCCCCGTGCCCCGGGCGCCTTCGGCGAGCACGATGCGATCGATGTAGAGGAAGTCCTCGGAGCGGTCGCTGAAGTAGCGGTAGTTCTCGCTCGCGTAGTCCCGCCCCGGCGCCATCGCGAGCAGGAAGCCGATCGGCTCGCCGCCCCGCTCGGCCACGAGCGCGAGCTCGCTGTGGTCCACCAGCTCGGCGAACTCCGCGATCGGCGTGATCGGCACGGCGGGGTAGGCGGCGTCGTTGATCGCGACGAGCGCCGGGATCTCGGAACGCTCGAGCGGACGGATCACGACGGCGGGCACCACGTCAGGCTAGCGGCTCACTCACCCCAGGCCTGGGTCACGTGGGCACGCATCCAGGCGAGCGGGTCGATGGGCGAGCCCCCCGAGAGGATCGCGAAGTGCAGGTGCGGGCCCGAGGTGGGTCCCGTGTTGCCGGCGAGACCGATGGTCTGCCCGCGGACCACCTGGGTGCCGACCGGGAGGCCCGATCGCGCCACGAGGTGCCCGTAGACGCTGTCGATCGTCACCCCGTCGACGACGTGGCGGACGACGACGTAGCTGCCGAGCTCCGACAGCGGCAGCGCGACGACGACGCCATCCGCGATGGCGGCGACCGGCGCACCGTAGCCGGGCGTGAAGTCCATGCCCGCGTGGAAGGTGGAGCAGCCCGCACACGGCGCGGCGCGCCTGCCGAAGTAGCTCGAGATGTGCGTCGACGGGTCGACGGGCCACTGCACAGGCGTGAACAGGCTCACGCTGAAGTCGTCGCGCGCGGTTGTGAACGGCTCGGTGAAGGGCGAGGCCACCAGTCGGGAGTCGATCGCGAGCGCCTGGCTGCCGATCGGGGATGCGGGGGCCGCGGCGGGTGCGGCGGCGGCGGGCAGATCGTGCACGACGACGAGCATCATGCTCAGCGCGACGGTCGCGATGACGAGCGCGCGACGACTGATCCGTCGGAAGCCGACGAGCGCGATGGCATGCAGCTGGTGGTCGCGCGCGGAGGAGGGCGCAGACGAGGTGTGGGGCACGAGAACGGGGCTTTCGGATGAGGTCCCGCTGTGGTCCGGGCTTCCTCCACGGTGCCCGACGGCCCTGGGAGAAGCCTGGCATCCGCCTCCGCAACCCGTGGGAGCGCTCCCGCAGACGTCGGGCCGCGTCACATTCGGCGAACTCCCGACTTCCTCCCTTGCCGTGCGCAGACTGACGTCGTGTAATGGGAGTTGTCCCCCGAACGCGGGAGAATTCGAGAAGGGACGAAACGCATGCACCTCACGATCGAATCGCCGACGACGATCGCCGTGCTGGACGTCGAACGAGTGCTCGACGACGTGCACCGGGTGCGTACCGGGAAGCGGGTGCTCGGGTACGTGCTCGAGACCGGGGCGGTCTACGTGACGCTCCGGGGCGACATCTTCAACACCTCCGTCGAGATCGCGCAGTCGCAGGATCTCGACTCGGCCGTCCGCATCCTCGCCGCCGACTGAGCACCGCCCCGGGCGCCGCGCGCGTCCGGGGCATGCTCATGTCGGGGCGCCGTTACAGTGTGCAGGTGACGACGGCGCACCCAGGCGATCAGGCGACTCCCTGCGTCGACCTCGCACGCCGCGACCTGACCCTCGACCTCGCACGGGTGTTCTGCGTGCTGCTCGTGGTGCTCGTCCACCTGCTGTTCGTGGGGGTCGGTCCGGATGGTGCGGGCGGCATCGCGATCGCGCGGCCGCTCGAAGAGCAGCCGTGGTTCGCGGCGGCCACCTGGGCGGGTCAGATCATGCCGCTGTTCTTCGTGGTGGGCGGCTTCGCCACCCTCACGGCCCTCCGCAGCAGGCGACGGCGCTACGCGGATGCCACCGCCGCGGCGCGGGCCTTCGCCCAGGAGCGCGTGCTGCGGCTCGCCCGGCCGGCGGTCGCCCTCTTCGCAGTGCTCGCCACCGCGTTGCTGGGAGCGACGGCGCTGGGGATCGACGCGGGGCTGCTCGACGCCGTCGCGGTGGGCATCGGCAGTCCGCTGTGGTTCCTGTGCGCATACCTCATCTGCCAGCTGCTCGCCCCGGCCCTCGTCGCACTGCACGAGCGCGCACCCCGCAGCACCCTCGTCGCGCTCGTCGCGGGCGCCATCGCGGTGGACGTGGTGCAGTTCGGCACGGGCATCGAACTGCTCGGCTACCTCAACCTGCTGTTCGTGTGGCCTCTCGTGCAGCAATTCGGCTTCTGGTACGCCGACGGCTGGTTCGCGCGGCGCCGCTGGTGGCAGCTCCTCGCGATCGCGGCGGTGTGCTGGGCGAGTCTCGTGCCGCTGACGGTGTGGGGACCGTACTCCGACGACATGCTCACCAACCTCAACCCGCCGACGCTCCCCCTCGTGGCCCTCGGACTCGGGCAGGCCGCCGTGCTGCAGCTGCTGAAGCGGCCGCTCGACGCGCTCATGCGCACACGCGCCGCCCGCGGGGTGGTCGTCACGATCGGATCGCGATTGATGACCGTGTACCTCTGGCATCTGCCGATCATCGTCGCGCTCGGCGGCCTCGGGCTGCTCGTCCCGGGCGCCGCCCCCGCCCCCGGCGGTGCGGTCTGGTGGGCCACCCGCCCGCTCGTCTACCTGCTGGTGCTGGGGATCGTGCTCGCGCTCTCGCTGCTGCTGGGCAGGCTCGAGGCGACGCGCCCGATCGGGCGGCCTGCGGCCCTCCCGGCGCTCGCGGCCGCGGCGGTGCTCACGATCGTGCCGACCTTCCTCATCACGGCCGAGGGGCTCGACGCACCCCTCGCCGTCGCCGCGGCGCTCGGTTTCGGCATCGCGCTCGCGCTCATGTCGGCGGGTCAGAACCCGAAGTCGCCGCCGAACTCGCCGCCGCCGAACTCGATCGCGTCGAAGCCGCCCGCCGCGTCGACGGAGCCCGCCGCATCCGCGGAGTCGGTCGCACCGGCGTCGCCCGAGTCGGCGGTGTCGTAGGCCGCATCCCAGGGCAGGAATGCGCTCATGAGCGCCGAGCCCACGACGTACCCCGCGACCGTGCCGAGCATCGAGCTCGCGAGCAGGGAGCCGAAGCTCGGACCGCCGGGGGTGAGACCTGCGGTGCCGCCGGAGAGCGAACGCTCGAGGGACCCGGGGGCGCGCAGCTCGGCGCGCGTCGCCGCGCGCGCGAGGGTGCTGGGCTCACTCGACAGCGGGCGCTCGCCCGTTCCGGCGCCGCGACTGAGGTCTTCGTAGATGAGGGCGCGCTGGCTGTCGGTCAGCCGCGCGAACGCCTCGGCATGCACCTGCTCGATCGTCTCGGGCGGTGCCGTGCGCAGCAGGTAGCGGTAGCGCTCGAGCGCCCGCGCATCGTCACCACGCGATCCCGACTCCGCCGACATCGCAGGACGTCGCTGCGGCTCCTGGGTGCCGAACAGCCGATCGAGAAAACCCATGCCTGCCTCCGGACGTCACGCTACGGGCGCGGGCTGGACGACGCCTGTGATGCCGCTGGCAGCGACCTCAGCGCCGTCCCCGCGCCGCGTCAGCCGACGGGCGCGAGGATGCCGTCGATGACGAGCTCCCGCACCTCGGCGACGAGCGCGATGCGCAGGGCTTCGGCATCCGTGTCCAGCAGTTGCGCCACCGCATCGAGGATGACACCGAGCGGCAGCTCACCGTCGCAGGCGCCGACGACGGCCGCCAGAGCAGGATCCACGCGCAGCTCACGGCGCAGTCCGCCCCCCTGACGCAGCACGATGACCGAGGGGTCCGCCTCGCCGGGCCAGTGCGAGCGCTCCTCGGTGACGTCCCCGGCGACCCGCAGCCGCACCGCGAGCAACCGGGCGTCGTCGAGTGCCGCGACCGCGTCGTGCGCCGCGAGCGCCGCCGCCAGGTGCGCCCCGATGCCGCTCACGCCGTCGAGCGGGGCATCCGCCCGCTCCGCGCGCCGGAAGCCCGGAGCCCCGTGCGGGCGGCGCAGCACGAGATAGCCGAACCCGACCTCCTCGACCCCGCGGCGTGCGAAGTCGTCGAGCCAGGCACCGCACAGCCGCTCGAACTCGGGCGTGCCCGGGCGGGTGCCGCCGTCGCGGATCCAGGTCTCGGCGTAGCGCGGCGCATCGAGCCGATCGCGCTCGATGATCCAGGCCTCGAGCCCCGCCGCATCCGCCCAGCGAGCCGAGCCTTCGAGACCATCGGCGCCCGCCGCGTACTCCCAGTTGCCGAGCAGTTGCGCCGTGCCCCCGGGGACGAGGTGCTCGGCCGCGCCTGCGACGACGGCCGCGACGAGCGCATCCCCCTCGCGCCCGCCGTCCCGGTACTCGTAGGCGGGCACCTCGGGGGTGCGTGGGGTGATGACGAAAGGCGGGTTCGACACGATGCGGTCGAAGCGCTCGCCCGCGACGGGCTCGTAGAGGTCGCCACGGCGGAACTCGATGCCGTCGACCCCGTTGAGGGCGGCGTTGAGGCGCGCGTACCGGAGCGCGCGCTCCGAGATGTCGGTGGCGACGACCCGCTCGGCGAAGCGACGGGCATGCAGCGCCTGGATGCCGCAGCCCGTGCCGAGGTCGAGAACCGACGCCACGGGCTCGGGGAACTGGAGGCCCGCGAGCGTCGTCGAGGCGCCCCCGACGCCCAGCACGTGATCGGTGCGCAGGGCGCCGCCGGTGGCGAGCTCGCCGAGGTCGGAGGCGACCCACCACTCCCCCGCACCGTGCAGGTCGACGAAGGCGTACGGCCGCAGATCCACGAGCGGACGGATGCGGCCCGCGGTCTCGGCGAGCAGCCCCAGCTCGGCGGCGCCCGCGAGACCGAGCCTCGGCAGCGCGGCCGCGGCGGCATCCGGTTCGACGAGCTCGCCGAGCACGAACAGTCGCGCGAGCGCCGCGGCCGGAGCGTCGGACGCGGCGAGCGCCCGGGCGGCGGGCACCCGGTTGCCGCGGCGCAGCGCGGCCTCGGCGGCCGCGCCCCAGAGCGCGTCGAGGTGGTCGACGCGGAAGCGCGCGGCCGTCAGGTCCGCACGCAGGCGCGCGGCGAGTTCGAGATCCACCCGCCCATTCAACCGGACTACCCTGGCACGAGATGCTTCCTCTGACCGCCGCCGAGATCCGCGAGAGCTTCGTGAACGCGGGTTCGATCGATCCCGGGCGCATCCCGCTGCCCGGACTGCACGAGGTGGTGTGGGAGGATCGCGAGTTCCTCGGCTGGCGGGACGGTTCGACCGCGCACCGCGGCTACCTCGTGTACTGGCGCGACGACGCACCCCTCGGCATCGTGCTGCGGGCGGCCGAGACGCGGCTCGCCGGCGGCTCGGCGATGTGCTCGCTGTGCCAGATCGCGCAGCCGGCCGGTCAGGTGCGGTTGTTCACCGCCCTGCGGGCGGGCGGCGCCGGCGACGCGGGCGACAGCGTCGGCACCTACATCTGCTCGGATCTCGGGTGCCCGCACCTCATCCGCATCGCACCGCACGGCAGCCCGTGGGACCCGAACCCGGAGTCGGTCATCGCGACCCGCGCCGGCGGCTTGGTGCGCCGGCTCGACGCGTTCACGGCGAAGGTGCTAGCGCCGCGCGAATGACGCGCGGCGAGGTTCAGTCGAACTTCTCGAGCAGGTGGAACGGGATCACGAAGGCGATCGAGGCGAGCAGGATGCCGCCGAAGAACACGGCCGCCGCCGTGAGGCCCTCGAAGGTGGACGCGTAGCCGAACGCCAGGAACGAGGCGAGGAAGAGCACGAGCGACACGAGGAAGATGACGACCTTCATGCCGCCACCCTACCGGTGCGGCCGCGGGTCGTGACATCGGGGCGCGGCATCCGCGCGGAGCATCCGGCTCACCGCGCACCGAGGGCGAGCACGACCACGAGCGCCGCGCCCGCGAATCCCACGAGCACCGCGGATGCCGCGACGAGCGCGAGCGCCGCGCCGGCCGCGGGAAGCGGCGCGCGCCGGGCGTCCGCCGCCGCGAACCCCGCCGTCACGCGACGATAGCGCCGTTGCGCGGCCACGAGCGCGAACACCGCGGCGAGCACGCCGACGGCGCTCAGCACCCCCGCGAACGGCCCGAGCTCGACCGCGAGCCACCGGGTCGCGACCGCCGACGCCGCGACCAGGGCGAGCGCCGTGCGCCGCCAGGCCAGCAGCGTCCGCTCGGGCTGCAGCCCGGGATCACGCGCCACCGAGCCGCTCACACCGCGACGCCCACCACGATGAGCGCGACCGCGACCACGATGCCCACCACGAGCACGAGCCCGATCGCCGGGCTCGGAAGCGCCTCGTCGCGCCGCAACGCGCGCTCGGTGCCGGTCCACCCCACCCAGCCCCGCACCGCCGCGAGCACGCCGAGCGCCGCGAAGACGAGGGCCGCCGCGAGCCGCCATCCCGGCTGCCCCACCTGCAGCACCTCGAGCGCGACCCCCGCCGCCACGAGCGCGAGCGAGGTGCGGATCCAGGCGAGGAAGGTGCGCTCATTGGCGAGACTGAACCGGGGATCCGGCTCCTCGCCGAGCTCGTACACGGACCGCGGGAACCTCGACATGGCGGGAGGATACCGTGGGCGGGGAAACGGCCGGGGTCAGCCCGCGGCCACCGCCCGCCCGCGCAGCTCCTCCAGGAGGCTCGGGCGACGCGGCTCCCAGCCGAGCACCTCGCGAGCCTTCGCGCCGCGCGCCTGCTGATCCAGCAGCAGGGCGTCCGCGAATCCCTCCCCGAGTCGGGCGCGGGAGGCGTCGACCGTCTCGGCCCGCACCGTGCCGTCCGGTCCGGCGACGGCCTCCGCGAGCTCGCGCACCGTCGGGTTCACCCCGGACACCCCGATGAACTCGCCCGCGGCGCGCTGCTCGAGGGCGAGCACATACAGCTCGGCGAGGTCGTCGACGTGCACCGTCGTCCAGTGCTGGCTGCCGTCGCCCACGAGCGGCACGACGCCGTCGCTGTCGCGGGCATCCGCGATGACGCCCACCGGGATGCCGCGGCCGTGCCCGTACACGATGCCGGGCGAGATCACCGCGGCGGCCACGGGCGCGCTCAGCACGCGCTCATGCCGCGCCAGCCGCCATGCGGTGAGGGCGGGCGGATCGCCCGGATCGTCCTCCCGGATGTCGTCGCCCGCACCCCAGGTCCAGACACCGCCGGTGTGCAGGTAGGGGCGATCGGTGCCCGAGAACGCGGCGATCACGGCGTCGAGGACGGCGTCGTCGCCCTCGGGACCGAGATCGGCGAGATGGATGGCGGCATCCGCATCCACGAGCAGCGCACCGAGCCACTCGCGATCCGTGAGCTCCCCCGCCGCCGGCTCGGCACCGGCCGCGCGAACCGCCTCCGCGGCGGCGTCACTGCGCACCACCGCGACCACCTCGTGGCCGCGCGCGACGAGACGCCGCAGCACCGCCGATCCGATGTATCCCGTGCCGCCGGTCAGCACCACGCTCATGTCGCCCTCCGATCGATGCGCCCGGACGGTCCAGCGCCGAGCGCGCAACCGTTATTCCTCAGCACAGACGCCCGGCGACCGGCTGCCGACGGTCCAGAGGGTGAGGTCAGTACCCGACCGTGAACCGCGTCGCGTGATGGGTGGGCGTCTCCAACTCGTCGAGGAACGCGATCGCGTAGTCCTCGCCGCCGATCGTGGAGGTGCCGTCGGCGCCCACCACGAGCTCGTCGCCGCCCACACGGTAGCTCCCGCGACGCTCGCCGGGCAGGTACGAGCCGTAGTGCTCGGGCGGGCTGAGGAAGAACCAGTCGACCGTGCCGTCCGTCTCGCGCAGGGCCACCAGCACGTCGATGAGCGCCTGCGCGGCGGGCTTCCACTCCTCCGGGAAGTCGCCGTCGATGAGTCGCGGGCCACCCGGCTCCCGGCTCAGCGAGCTCGCTCCGCCGACCACGCCGAGCCGCGCGCCGTTGGCCTCCGCGGCATCCAGCAGCGCGGGCACGGCATCGACGATGCGGTTGCCGTCCGAGTCGATCGGCTGCACAGCGACCACGATCGCGTCGACACCGTCGGCGAGGGCCGCCACGGTGTCCGCGTCGTGGATGTTGCCCGCGACCGCGACGGCACCCTCCGGGATCGCCGCGTCGCCGAGGCTGCGGGAGACGCCGAGCACCTCATGCCCGCGGGCGAGCGCCTCGCGCGCCAGATGGGTGCCGGTGTAGCCCGTGATGCCGAAGAGGAGGATGCGCATGCATCAACGATAGGCGGGCGGCGGCCTGTCGCGCCGGGTGCTACTCGGACGGGACGACGACCCAGAGCACCAGATAGACGATGAGCGCGGCGCCCGTGAGCAGCGCCGCGACGACCGTCAGCACGCGCACGAGCGCGACATCCCAGCCGAAGCGGCGCGCGACCGCCGCGCACACCCCGCCGAAGACGCGGTTCGAACGGGGGCGGATCAGGGGTCCGGGCGTTGCGCTCATGCCCCCATCCTCCTCCCGCCCGACGCGCCACGGCATCCGGGAAACCCCCGAATCCCGCCGGACGCGACCTCGCCGACGATAGGGTCGAGGCGAACCCAGGGAGGCCCCGCATGCCGGAGCTCACGGACACCGACCGCGTCGCCGTCTACATCGACTTCGACAACATCGTCATCTCGCGCTACGACCAGTTGCACGGCGACGGCGCCTGGCGCAAAGACAACGCGCGGGACGCCCGCAACGAGATCGCCCCCAAGCTCACCGCGGCCCGGATCGACGTGGGTGCGATCCTCGATTTCGCCTCGTCGTTCGGCACGGTGGCCATCACACGCGCCTACGCCGACTGGTCGGTTCCGGCGAACGCCTCCTACAAGGGGCAGCTGGTCGACCGCGCGATCGACCTCACCCAGCTGTTCCCGGCGTCCGGCACCAAGAACGGCGCCGACATCCGGCTCTCGGTCGACGTGCTCGAGGACCTCTTCCGCCTGCCCGACATCACGCACGTCGTCATCGTCGCGGGCGACTCGGACTACATCGCCCTCGCCCAGCGCTGCAAGCGCCTCGGGCGCGTGGTCGTGGGCATCGGGGTGGCGGGCGGCACCGCCAAGGCGCTCATCTCCGCGTGCGACGAGTTCGAGAGCTACGACGGGCTGCCCGGCGTCGAGGCCGCGCCCTCGCGCCCGACGCGTGGCGGCGCGAAAGCGGCCGCCGCCGCCCCGCCGGCGGAGGTCGCTCCCGTGGATGCCGCGCCCGTGGATGCCGCGCCCGCCGCGAAGCGCGCACCCGCGACCAAGAGGCCGGCCGTCGCCGCGAAGCCCACGATCGTCGCGCCGCTCGCGACCGATCCGTTCATCTCGCCCACCGACGGCGCCGACGGCACGGTGAGCGACCGCGAGGCCACCCGGCTGCTCGTGCGGGCCCTCGAGTTCGCCCACGCCAAGAACGAGGACGCCGAATGGCTCAACGCCTCCGGCGTGAAGTCGCAGATCAAACGGCTCAACCCCTCGTTCAACGAGAAGACGCTCGGGTTCTCGAGCTTCACCGACTTCGTGCGCTCGCGCGGCAACCTCGCCGAGGTGCAGGTCGACGGGCAGCACCGCCGCATCCGGCTGCGCGATCGCGCAGCGAAGACGGGCGAGTAGCGAGCGCGACGAGGCCCACCGGGGGAATGCTCCGGCGCGCGACGACGTTGCGCTGAGCATGACGACGATCGGGATCATCGGGGCAGGGAACATCGGATCGCAGCTCGCGCGCGCGTTCACCGGGATCGGATACGAGGTGGTGATCGCGAACTCCCGCGGTCCCGAAACGCTCGCCGAGCTGGTGGCCGAGCTCGGGCCGTCGGCGCGGGCGGCGACGCCCGTCGAGGCCGCGCAGCTGGCGGACGTCGCGGTCGTGACGGTGCCCTTGCGCGCGTACCCCGACGTCCCCGTCGAACCGCTCGACGGCAAGATCGTGCTCGACACGAACAACTACTACTGGGAGCGCGACGGTCACATCCCGCGCCTCGACGCCGGTGAGGCGACCGTGTCGGGCCTGCTGCAGGAGCACCTGCCGGGCTCGAAGGTCGTGAAGGCCTTCAACCACATCATGGCCGCCGAGATCACCACCACCGGGCTTCCCGCCGGCACGCCCGGCCGACGGGCGCTCGCCGTCTCGAGCGACTTCCCCGAGGCCGCGGCGTTCGTCACCGAGCTGTACGACCGGCTCGGCTTCGACGCCGTCGATGTCTCGCCGTTGTCCGAGTCGTGGCGGGTCGAGCGCGATCGGCCCGCCTACGTGGTGCGGCAGGATCGCGAGCAGCTGATCGCCAACCTCGCCGCCGGGTTCCGCGTGCGGCCCGGCGACCAGGTCTAGTCCCGCCGCAGCATCCGGGCGGCCGCCTGGCTGCGCGGGCAACCGGGTGTGTGTCTGCCGCGAGCACGGCGTGCCCTACACCCAGACCGGGCTGTTCGCGTCGTACGCGATCGTCATCCGCTACATCAACCGCGTCGGCCTCGGAGAGCGCGACGTGTTCACCTGCCCGCTCGTCGAGCAGCGGGCGATGCTCACCGCGGCGCGCTGAGCGGCCGCACCGGCTGGCGCAGGATGGTGCGGAGCTTCTCGGGGGCCGTCTTGCGCGGGTCGCTCAGGTAGATCTCGTGGTGCCGGCCGGTCGGCGTAAGGCCGTTCGCGGGCAGGAACTCGTGGTGCAGTCGCTCGAGCACCCCGGCCTCGTCGTCGAAGGACCCGAGGTGCAGGGTCTGCACGCAGCGGCCCTCCTCGAGGGTGTCGATCCGCACGTCGGCGAGGCGCGCGGGCGCCGCGGCCTTCGCGGCGACCTGGCCGATGGCGGCCTCGACGAGGTCGCCGTCGATCCACTCGGGCGTGAGGACGAGCAGCGTCCACTGCCAGCGCGACTTGTCCCGCCGGCTCGTGAAGGCATCCAGCTCGTCCGACCACCACAGGCCCTCGAGCGGCATGACCACGTAGTCGCGCCCGAGCTGCCTCTTGCTCGCGAACTTGAGCGCGTAGGCGACGGGAAACAGCGCCTCGACCGCCTCGCCGAACACGGCGGTGTTCGGGTCGCCCGCGCCGTCGATGGCGAGGTAGCGCTGCGGCGGCACGTCGAGGATGCGGAACTCACCCTGTTTCGCGCGGTAGGCATCGAGCTGCTTCTTGAGGTCGATCTTCTCGCTCACGGGCGGCACGCTACTCCGTGCCCGTGGGGGATTCGTCGCCGTCCATGGGCCACAGGGGGCGCAGCTCGATGGCGCCCATGCGCGTCATCGGGTGGTGCGAGGCATAGCCGATCGTCTGCTCGAAGGAGTCGCAGGCGAGCACGTCGAAGCCGCCCACGAGCTCGCGGGACTCGGCGAACGGCCCGTCGGAGACGAGCAGCTCGCCGCCGCGGCGCCGGATGAGGGTGGCGTCCTCGATCGGACGCAGCCGGCCGCCCGCGATCACGTAGCGGTCGCGCAGGTTCTCGGCATGCCACTCCTCGAACTCGGAGTCGGCGCTCGCATCCCACGGCTCACCGTCGGGGGTGTCGACCACGAACTGGAAGAACGTGGGCCGCCCCTGCGCGAACGCCACCTCGTCGACCACCGGATCGCCCTCGGCGGGCCCGTCGTCGAACGGCCACACCGGGCGCAGCTCGATGCGGCCGCCCTTGGCCATCGGATGCCGCGAGGCGTACTCGATGGCCTCGTCGAGATCCGAGACCCGCAGGATGTCGAAGCCCGCGATCCACTCGCGCGACTCGGCGAACGGCCCGTCGGAGACGATCACCTCGCCGCCGCGGCGCTTGACGACCTTCGCGGCCTCCGGCGGGCGGAAGCGCTCGCCGAGCAGCCGGATGCCGCGACGGTCGCCCTCTGCCACCCACTCCTCGATGGGCGTCACCGAGGTGTCGGCGGGGTCGTCGGGTTCGCCCTGGGGGTCGATCGCGACGAGCATCAGGTATTCCATGGTGTCCTCCTGTCGGAACGGTACGTGCAGGCGACGAACGGCGGAAGGGGAATCCGACACTCTCGCGTGCGCGCCGCGATCGGGGATCGGTACGCGTTCCGGCATCTCGGGTTGAGGTTGTGTACATAAGGACAAATATCGACATTTGTCGTATTATCGACACATGTCGACCCTCAATCGCTCCGTGACGACTCGCGCGCTGCGCGAGGACCTCGCCGATGTCGTCGGACGCGTGGTCTATGCGCGCGAGCGGATCGGGGTGACGCGGCACGGCAAGCTGGCGGCCGTCGTCATCGGCGTCGAAGACCTCGAACTGCTCGAATCGCTGGAAGACGCGCGCGACGCCGCCGAGTTCCGGGCAGCGCGCGAAGCCGACGACGGCGTCCGCGTCTCGCTCGACGAGTTGCGTGGTGAACTCGACGCGTGACCGTCTACACGGTCGAGTTCACCTCCGCCGCGGCGCGCGAACTGCGGAAACTCGATCCGCTCATCCGGCGGCGGGTGCTCGACGGCATCGCGGCCCTGCAGGGCGATCCGCGACCGCCGAACTCGACGAAACTCGTCGGCGCCGACAACGCCTGGCGCATCCGCGTCGGCGACTACCGCGTGCTCTACGAGGTCGCCGACGCACTCGTCCTCGTGACCGTCTTCAAGGTCGGCCACCGCCGCGAGGTGTACGAGGCGCGATGAACCTGATCCGTAGGATTCCGGCGCGAACCGCATCGTGGTGCGCCCGCCGACCCCCGACGACGTCGGGGCGATGGCGGACGTGCACGTGCGCTCGTGGCGCGAGACCTACCGCGGGATCATGCGCGACGCGGTGCTCGACGACCCCGAGCTGCTGCCCCGGCGCGAGCGGATGTGGCACGCCGCTCTGACGGATGAGCGGTATGCCGCGAACCGGATCGCGGTCGCCGAACTCGACGGCGCGCTCGTCGGAATCGCGATGTCCGGGCCGCCCGAGAAGGACGGTTCACCCTGGTCGCGACACCTCTACGTGCTCTACCTGCTCGCCGAGCACCACGGATCGGGCGCCGCCTCGCGCCTGCTCGACGCCGTCATCGAGCCCACCGCATCCGCGTCGCTGTGGGTCGCCGACCCGAACCCGCGGGCGCAGGCGTTCTACACGAAGCACGGATTCCGCGCGGATGGCGTCGTGCAGGTCGACGACGGCGTGCGCGAGATCCGGATGGTGCGGACGCCCGGCGACGGCGCGAGCTTCGTCGAGCGACTTCGCTCCGGCAGCCGGTTGGACGAGATCGCGCGGTGACGGCGGGTACTACCCCTGCGTCGCCCGCTCCAGCACGAGCTCGCGCACGCGGGCCGCATCCGCGGAGCCCTTCATCGCCTTCATGACCGCGCCGATCACAGCGCCGGCGGCCTGCACCTTGCCGTCGCGGATCTTCTCGAGCACGTCGGGCTGCGCGGCGAGCGCCTCATCGATCGCGGCGATGAGGGCGCCGTCATCCGACACCACCTTCAGCCCGCGGGCCTCGACGACCTGCGACGGCCGCCCCTCGCCCTCGATGACGCCCTCGAGCACCTGACGGGCGAGGCGGTCGGTGAGGTCGCCCGACTCGACGAGCGCGATGAGTTCCGACACGTCGAGCGGCGACACGAGCGACGCCGGCTCGGCCTCGCGGAGGTTGGCGATGCGGGCGATCTCGCCCGTCCACCACTTGCGGGCCTGGGCGGGTGCGGCGCCCGCGGCGACCGTGTCCTCGATCTCGACGAGCAGCCCGGCGTTCTTCACGTCTCGGAACTCGAGATCGGTGAAGCCCCACGCCTCCTGCAGCCGGCGGCGGCGCACGGCCGGCGCCTCGGGCAGGGCGGCGCGCAGCTGCTCGATGAGCTCCGGGCTCGGCTCGATCGGCAGCAGGTCGGGCTCCGGGAAGTAGCGGTAGTCGTCGGCATCCGACTTGGGGCGGCCCGGGGAGGTGGTGCCGGTGTCCTCGTGCCAGTGGCGGGTCTCCTGCGTGATCGTGCCGCCCGCGGCCAGGATCGCGGCCTGGCGCTGGATCTCGTAGCGCACCGCGCGCTCCACGGCGCGGAACGAGTTCACGTTCTTCGTCTCGGTGCGGGTACCGAGCTTCGTCTCGCCGCGCGGCCGCAGCGACACGTTCGCGTCGCAGCGCAGGTTGCCGCGCTCCATCCGGGCCTCCGAGATGCCGAGGGCGCGCACGATGTCGCGGATCGTCGACACGTACGCCTTCGCGACCTCGGGCGCGCGGTGCTCGGTGCCGTAGATCGGCTTCGTGACGATCTCGACGAGCGGCACGCCTGCCCGGTTGTAGTCGACGAGCGAGTATTCGGCGCCCTGGATGCGGCCCGTCGAGCCGCCCACGTGGGTGAGCTTGCCGGCGTCCTCCTCCATGTGGGCGCGCTCGATCGGCACCGTCACGAGGGTGCCGTCCTCGAGCTCCACCTCGACGGAGCCCTCGAAGGCGATCGGCTCGTCGTACTGGCTGATCTGGTAGTTCTTCGCGAGGTCGGGGTAGAAGTAGTTCTTCCGAGCGAAGCGGCTCGAGGGGGCGATCTGGCAGCCGAGCGCCAGCCCGAGCGAGATCGAGTACTCGATGGCCTTCTCGTTCACCACCGGGAGGCTGCCGGGCAGCCCCAGACACAGCGGGGTGATCTGCGTGTTCGGGCCTGCCCCGAAGCCGCCGGGAGCGGCCGGATTGGGGGCGTCGCTGAACATCTTGGTGGCGGTCGAGAGTTCGACGTGCACCTCGAATCCGAGCACCGGCTCGAACAGCTCGAGCGCCTTGTCGAAGTCCATGAGGTCGGGCTTGGCCATGTCGCGATCGTTTCTAGGAGAGGCGGAGGTCGGGGGCCTGGGCGAGCAGCGGGCCACCCCACTGCGCCTCGAGGAGTTGCTCGAGGGCCGCACCCACGGTGTACAGGCGCGCATCCTCGCGGGCGGGCGCCATGAACTGGATGCCGACCGGCAGGCCGTCCTCCTCGGCGAGCCCCGACGGCAGCGAGATGCCGGGCACGCCTGCGAGGTTCGCGGGGATCGTCGTCAAATCGTTGAGGTACATCGCGAGCGGGTCGTCGACCTTCGAGCCGAGCGGGAACGCCGTGGTGGGCGCCGACGGCGTCGCCAGCACATCCACCCGCTCGAAGGCGGCCGAGAAGTCGCGCTGGATGAGGGTGCGCACCTTCTGCGCCGAGCCGTAGTACGCGTCGTAGTAGCCGGCCGAGAGGGCGTAGGTGCCGAGGATGATGCGGCGCTTCACCTCGTCGCCGAAGCCCGCCTCCCGGGTCGCCGACATGACGTCCTCGACGGTGGCCTGGCCATCCGGGGTGACGCGCAGCCCGAACCGCACCGAGTCGAACTTGGCCAGGTTGCTGGAGGCCTCGGCCGGGAGGATCAGGTAGTACGCGGCGATCGCGTACTGGAAGCTCGGCGCCGACACCTCGACGAGCTCCGCGCCCTGCGCCTCAAGCAGCGCGAGCGACTCCTGGAACCGCGCCACGACGCCCGGCTGGAAGCCCTCGCCACCCGCCAGCTCCGAGACGACGCCGACGCGCAGCCCCTTCACGGCGCCCTCGCGCCGGCCCGCGCGCGCGGCGTCCGCGAACGACGGCCACGCATCCGGGATCGACGTGGAGTCGCGCGGGTCGTGGCCGCCGATCACGTCGTGCAGCAGGCCCGCGTCGAGCACCGTACGCGTCACGGGACCGACCTGGTCGAGCGAGGAGGCGAGCGCGATCGCGCCGTAGCGCGAGACCCCGCCGTAGGTGGGCTTCACCCCCACCGAACCGGTCACGGCCGCCGGCTGGCGGATCGAGCCGCCCGTGTCGGAGCCGAGCGCGAGCGGCGCCTCGAAGGCCGCGACGGCCGCGGCCGAGCCGCCGCCGGATCCGCCGGGGATGCGCGACAGATCCCACGGGTTGTGGGTGTTGCCGTAGGCGGAGTGCTCGGTGGAGGAGCCCATCGCGAACTCGTCCATGTTGGTCTTGCCGAGCGGCACGAGACCCGCAGCCCGCAGCCGCGCGACCACCGTCGCGTCGTACGGCGGGATCCAGCCCTCGAGTATCTTGGAGCCCGAGGTGGACGGCATGTCGAGCGTGCAGAGCACGTCCTTGATGGCGACCGGCACGCCTGCCAGGCCGGAGGCGGTGCCCGCCGCGCGGGCGGCATCCACGGCGGCCGCGGTGTCGAGTGCCGCCGCATTGAGGTGCAGGAATGCGTGCACCTCGCCGTCGACGGCGGCGATGCGGTCGAGGTGCGCCTTCGTCACCTCGACGCTCGACACCTCGCGGGCGTCCAGCAGTCCGGAGAGTTCGGCGGCGGAGAGCCGCGTGAGGTCGCTCACTGCTCCTCCCCCAGGATCGAGGTCACCTTGAAGAAGTCGCCGTCGCGCTCCGGGGCACCCGCGAGCGCCTGGTCGGGGGTGAGCGTCTCGCCCACGACATCCGGACGGGTCACGGTGCCGAGCGCGATCGGGTGGCTCGTGGCCGGCACCTCCGGGGTGGCGACGGCCCGCACGGTCGCGACCGCGTCGACGATCTGGCTCAGCTCCCCGGTCAGACGCTGCACCTCGTCATCGGTGAGCCCGATGCGCGCGAGGTGCGCGAGGTGGCGCACGACTTCCGGAGTGATCTCAGACACGACCTCCATCCTAGAAGCCGTCGCGGGGGTCACCGGGCGAGTCGCCGCCCGCTGGACGGCGCATCGCCCGAGGCGAGGCCCGTCACCTGGGTGCCCTCGCCGATGCCGATGAGGGCGAGGTTGCGCAGCGAAGTCGAGCCCGGCGCGAAGTAGTCGTTGTGGGTGACGGCGCCGCCGAGGCGCGCGCCCGTCAGCGGATCCCGACCGGCGGCGACCGAGAAGCGGTGCGCGCCGTAGCTCGTGGATGCCGGCTGGCTGCCGAACACCCCCGACGCGGGGATCGGATCCCAGTCGGCGGCCCCCACCCAGACGTTGCCGTCGACCACATGCAGCTCGCTCACGTTGCGCGCCGGGCTGCCGGGCGAGCCGACGAGCGCGAGCGCATCCACGCTCACCTCGTTCTCCTCCAGCGCGAGCAGCGCGGCGGTCGACCCGTAGGAGTGGGCGACGACACTGAGGTACGGCTGAGCGGACCCGCGGCTCGCGCGAAGCCCCTCGAGGGTCGCCGTGAGCGCGTCGCGACCTTCGCGCGCGAGCTCCATCGAGGCGACGTTCACGAGGCTCGGGGTGCGGTACCCGATCCAGGCGACCGCTGCGACGGTGGCGTGCTCCTCGGGCTTGAGGCGATCGAGCCACTCCTCCTGACCGTCCACGAAGGCCTCCGCGGTGTCGGCCCAGGCCACGATCTGCGCGTCGACTCCGAAGAACATCCCCGGCACGAGGAAGCTCACGTAGTCGGCGCGCGCGAGGTCGCCGATCGCGATGACGGCGCGGCCCTCGCCGTCGG
Source organism: Protaetiibacter larvae (assembly GCF_008365275.1). Classification (GTDB taxonomy): domain Bacteria; phylum Actinomycetota; class Actinomycetes; order Actinomycetales; family Microbacteriaceae; genus Homoserinibacter; species Homoserinibacter larvae. The sequence continues at coordinate 2,372,673 of NZ_CP043504.1, forward strand.
CGTCGAGACCGATCAGCCGGCGCACGTGCCCGTCGCGGGAGGACAGCGCCGCACGCACCTGGTCGAGCATGTGACGGCGCGTCTCCAGCTCGTCGCGCTCGGCGCGCCCCACGTGTCCGGCGAGCGTGTCGTCGAGCGCGGCGACGGCCCCGCGAAGAGCGGTACGGTTCGCGGAGTCGCGGACCGCGAACGGCACGCCCTCCAGGTTGCCGAGGAGCTTCGGGGAGAGCTCGGCGAGTGCCGTACGGCTGCCGGCCGGGGTCGCGGCCCACCAGTCGGCCACCTCGCGCGCCGACGGGGGCGACGCGAGCAGCTCGGCGACGGCCGTCGGATGGGAGGCGAGGAAGCGACGCACCTCGGAGCGCGGCAGCTCGCCGAAGCGGTCGAGGAGGGCGATGCCGTGCAGTTGGTCGATGGGTGTCGACGGCCCGGCGACCGCCGAGGCACCACGGCCTGCGGGGGCGAGGATCGGGTCCGGTGCGGCGGCGGGCGCCTGCCCGACCGCGGCCACGAGATCCACGGAGGCGATGGGACCTGCGGGCATGACGAAAGCCCCGGTGAGGAGCACCGGGGTCACCAGCAGTGCGGCGATCTCGATCAGCTGATTGCCTTCCCAGTGACTCTCAGCAGCGGACAACTTATTCTACCGCCGGAATGGGGGCGGCTCGCGATCCGGAAATACAGGCGTTACCTGAACCGTTCAGCCGAGGATCGACGGACCCTCGGCGAGGAAGCGGCTGAAATCGTCCGCCTCGATCACCGGGATGCCGAGCTCGGCGGCCTTCGTGGCCTTGGACCCGGCGCCCGGCCCGATCACCACATAGTCGGTCTTCTTGCTCACGCTCGAGGCGGCCTTGCCCCCCGCGGCGATCACGGCCTCCTGCGCGCCGTCGCGGGAATGCTCCGGCATGGACCCCGTGACGACGATCGTGAGGCCGGAGAGCGGCCCGTCGATCGCCGCGGCCCGCCCGGGTCCCGGATGCCCCGGGGTGGCCCACGGAACCCCCGCCGCGGCCCAGCGCTCCACGATCTCGAGGTGCCAATCCACCGTGAACCAGTCGAGCACCGCATCGGCGATGATGCCGCCCACGCCGTCCACGGCGGCGAGCTCGTCACGGGTGGCGGAGCGGATGGCGGCGAGCGAGCCGAACCAGTCGGCGAGGGCGCGCGCGGCCACCGGCCCCACGTGGCGGATGTTGAGGGCGACGAGGAAGCGCCAGAGCTCCTTCGACTTCGCCTTCTCGAGCTCGTCGAGCAGCGTCTTCGCCGCCTCGGACGGTCCCTCGATCGCGGGCTGGTCCTTGCGGGCCTGCTGAACGATCTTGCGGAACGGGGTGCGGGTGTCGAGCGAGCCGTCGTCGAGCCGTTTGCGCTCACCCGTCTCCACGTCGCGCACCACGACCTCGATCGGCATGAGCTGCTCGAGGGTGAGGTCGAACAGCCCCGCCTCCGTCTCGAGCGGGGCCGGCTTCGGACTCTCGGGCTGGGTGAGCGCCGCCGCCCCCACCTCGCCGAGGCCCTCGATGTCGAGCGCCCCGCGCGATCCGATGTGCTCGACACGCCCCCGCACCTGCGCGGGGCAGGCGCGGGCGTTCGGGCAGCGCAGGTCGATGTCGCCCTCCTTGGCGGGCGCGAGCGGCGTACCGCATTCGGGGCAGTTCGCGGGCATCACGAACTCGCGCTCGGTGCCGTCGCGCAGTTCGACCACCGGACCGAGCACCTCGGGGATCACATCCCCCGCCTTGCGCAGCACCACGGTGTCGCCGATCAGCACGCCTTTCGCCTTCACGACGTCCTGGTTGTGGAGGGTGGCCTGCCGCACGGTGGACCCCGACACGCGCGCCGGCTCCATGACGGCGAACGGGGTGGCCCGGCCGGTGCGCCCGACCGAGACGACGATGTCGAGCAGCCGCGTCTGCACCTCCTCCGGAGGGTACTTGTACGCGATTGCCCAGCGCGGGGCACGGCTCGTGGCGCCGAGCTCGTCGTGGAGGGCGAGCTCGTCGACCTTCACGACGATGCCGTCGATCTCGTGCTCGACATCGTGGCGATGCTCACCGTAGTGGGCGACGTAGGCGAGCACGCCGTCGACATCCGCGCTCACCGGGCTGTACGGGGTGGTCGGCAGTCCCCAGCCGCGCAGGATGTCGTACACCTCGCTCTGGGCGGCGACCGGCGGGTCGGGCCAGGCGCCGATGCCGTGCACGAACAGGCGCAGCGCACCGATGCGGGCGAGCGCGGCCTCGAGCTCGAGGCCGTCCTTCTTGTCGAGCTGCTGGCGGAGACCGCCGGATGCCGCGTTGCGCGGGTTGGCGAAAGCCGGGAAGCGGCGTGCGGCCGAGAGCCGCGCCCGCTCCTCGTCGAAGGCGGCGGAGCGGCCCTTCGCGCGCTCGGCGGATTCCGCGAAGGCGCGCTCGCGCAGTTCGGCCTGCAGCTCGTTGAGGCGCTCGAAGGCGGCGACCGGGATGAACACCTCGCCCCGCACCTCCACGAGCGCGGGGTGCCCCTCCCCCGCGAGACGTGCGGGCACATCCGCGAGACGCAGGGCGTTCTCGGTGACGAGCTCGCCGACGCGTCCGTCGCCGCGGGTGGCAGCCGAGGTGAGCACGCCGTGCTCGTAACGCAGGTTGAGGGCGAGGCCGTCGATCTTGAGCTCGGTGAGCCACGAGACGGGTCGCGCCGCGGCGTCCGCGGTCTTCACGCACCAGTCGCGCAGCTCGTCGGGCGAGAACACGTTGTCGAGGCTCAGCATCCGCTCGGCGTGCTCGATCGTGGCGAGGCCGCCCGTGCTCGTGCCTGCGCCGACCGTCTGGGTGGGCGAGTCCTGGCTCTGCAGCTCGGGGAACAGGCGCTCGAGCTCTTCGAGGCGGTGCATGAGGGCGTCGTATTCGGAGTCGGCGACGAGCGTGGTGTCGCGCGCGTAGTACGCCTCGCGCAGTTCGAGGATGCGGGCGGTGAGCTGTTCGGCCTCGGCGTGGGCCGCCTGCAGCTCGGATCCGGTTGCCACCCGCTCAGCCTATTGCGGACCCCCGACGCGCGATCGGGTCCATGGCGCGGCTGGAGCTGCGACCGCACGGCGGGGGGCGTTTCCCCCGCCGTCGTGGCGCGGCTCCAGCCGCGCCACGATCACGCGCGGGCGGGCACGGCGGAGACGGTGCGGTCGATCGTGGTCTGGCCGACGACGCGCGTGCCGACGTAGACCACCGCGGTCTGCCCCGGGGCGACCCCCTCGAGCGGGGCGTCGACGCGGACGACGAGCTCGCCGCCCTCCACCCGTGCCGTCGCGGCGACCGGCTCGGCGTGGGCGCGCACCTGCACCTCGCACGCGAAACCGTCCACCGCATCCGCGGGCGCGATGCCGGCCCAGCTGAACCGGGATCCGGCGAGCTCGGAGATCGCGAGCGCCTCCTTCGGGCCGACGATCACCTCGTTCGTCTTCGGACGCACCTCGAGCACGAAACGCGGGCGGCCATCCGCCGAGGGGTAGCCGATGTTCAACCCCTTGCGCTGGCCGACCGTGAAGGCGGCCGCGCCGGGATGGGTGCCGAGCCGCGTGCCGTCACGGTCGAGGATCGGACCCTCCTCGGCGCCGACCCGCTCGGCGAGCCAGCCGCGGGTGTCGCCGTCGGGGATGAAGCAGATGTCGTGGCTGTCAGGCTTCGCCGCCACCGAGAGCCCGCGCGCCTCGGCCTCCGCCCGCACCTCCGCCTTCGACGGGGTCGCGCCCAGCGGGAACCACGCGTGCTCCAGCTGCTCGGTCGTGAGCACGCCGAGCACGTACGACTGATCCTTCGCCCACGCGGCGGCGCGGTGCAGCTCGACGCCGTCCGGACCCCGCCGCACCTCGGCGTAGTGCCCGGTGACGACCGCGTCGAAGCCGAGCGCGAGCGCCTTCTCGAGCAGGGCCGCGAACTTGATGCGCTCGTTGCAGCGCATGCAGGGGTTGGGGGTGCGGCCGGCGGCGTACTCGGCCACGAAGTCGTCGATCACGTCGTCGCGGAAGCGCTCCGAGAAGTCCCAGACATAGAAGGGGATGCCGAGCTTCGCGGCGGCGCGGCGGGCATCCATCGAGTCCTCGATCGTGCAGCAGCCGCGGGATCCGGTGCGCAGCGTTCCCGGGGCGCGGCTGAGGGCGAGGTGCACGCCCACCACCTCGTGGCCGGCCTCGACGGCGCGCGCCGCCGCGACGGCGCTGTCGACGCCGCCGCTCATCGCCGCCAGGATCCGCATGCCTCCAGGGTACGCGGGGTTGCCCCCGCGGCGGTCCTCTCCCGGGTCGGAGGCCTGGCGTCCCATCTCACGGAGTCCGGCAACCGGAATCAAGGAGCAGACTCGGAAACGGGGCATCTTCCGCCACACTGCTCGACTCGCGTCACCCCGGCTCCTTGAGATGGGATGCGCCGCTCCTTGAGATGGGAGGGCGGGCTCCTTGAGATGGGAGGGCGGGAGGCGATACCCCGGCGGCGGCGGTCAGCCCGCCACCAGCCGGGCCCGGGCGACCGCGGCGGGGAGCGCCGCGAGCAGGACGTCGACGTCGGCATCCGTCGAGTCGTGGCCGAGGGTGACCCGGATGGCGCCTCGCGCTTCGCGCTCCGACACCCCCATCGCGAGCAGCACATGCGACAGCTCCGGGACGCCCGCCTGGCAGGCCGACCCGGTCGAGACGGCGACCCCGGCCGCGTCGAGCAGATACAGCAGGGCGTCACCATCGGCGCCCGCGAAGGTGAAGTGGGCGTTCCCGGGCAGGCGGCCGGCCGCCTCGGGATCCCCGCGGAGCGTGGCCCCCTCGACCGAGCCGAGCACGCCCGCGACGAGCCGGTCGCGCAGCGCCGCGACCCCATCGAGAGGCAGCGCCGCCTGCGCCCGCGCGGCCGCCACCCCGAACGCCACCGCACCGGCCGCATCCTGCGTGCCGGACCGTCCGCGCTGCTGGTCCCCACCGTGCAGCAGCGCCTCCACCTTCGCCGTGCGGGCCAGCGCGAGCGCCCCGATGCCCACTGGCCCGCCGATCTTGTGCGCCGACACCGAGACGGCATCCGCGCCCACCGCGTGCACGTCGATCGGCAGCTGTCCATACGCGGCGATCGCGTCCAGGTGCACGGGCACGCCCCGGGCATGCGCCGCCGCCACGATCTCGGCGACCGGCTGCACCGTGCCCACCTCGTTGTTGGCCCACAACGCCGTCACGAGCGCCACGTCGTCGCCGGCCGCCGCGAGCGCCGCCCCCAGCTGGTCGAGGCGGACGCGCCCCAGAGCGTCGAGCTCGATCCACTCGACCACCGCGCCCTCGTGCCGCACGAGCCACTCGACGGCGTCGATCGTGGCGTGGTGCTCGCCGCGGGGGGCGATGATCGTGCGGCGTCCCGGCTGCGCCCAGAAGATCCCCTTGATGCCGAGGTTCACCGACTCGGTGCCGCCACCGGTCAGCACCACCTCGACCGGGTCGACGCCGAGCGAACGGGCAACGGCCTCCCGACCCGACTCGAGCAGCTCACGGGCCGCTTGACCGGGACCATGGATGGACGCCGGGTTCCCCACCAGCCGCAGCGCGTCGCTGTAGGCCGCGAGCACCTCCTCCGGCATCGGCGAGGTCGCGGCGTGGTCGAGGTAGACCGCCATCCCCGCCTCCTTCCGGCACCGCCCGCACCGTCGGCCGCGTTACAAAGCCGACATGCGCACGTCCTAACCTAGAGGGCATGTCGCCCGTGGACTCGCTGAGGAACCTCGGTGTGCACCTCACCTCCCGCGGCGGCGAGATCCGGGTCTGGAGCGAGAACGCGACCACGATCGAGCTGTGCATCTTCGACGCCAAGGACTCCGGATGGGTGTCGAAGCGGGTGCCGCTCACCCGCGGTGACGACGACGTCTGGAGCGCGACCACCCGATCGCTCACCGCCGGCACCTCCTACGCGTTGAGCGTCGACGGTCCGAAAGGCCCCACCCACGCCTTCGATCCCGAGCGCTACCTGCTCGACCCCTACGCGCGGGGCCTCGCCCGGACCCCGGACGGCGGATGGCGCAGCTACGTGCAGGACGGCGCCTTCGACTGGGAGGGGGTCGAGAAGCCGCGCATCGGCCTCGACCACACGGTGATCTACGAGGCGCACGCGAAGGGGCTCACCAAGCTCAACCCGGAGCTGCCCGAGGAATTGCGCGGCACCTACGCCGGCCTCGCGCACCCTGCGACGATCGGCTACCTGAAGGATCTCGGCATCACCACGGTCGAGTTGCTGCCGATCCATCAGTTCGTCTCCGAGCAGCGCCTCACCAAGATGGGGCTCGTCAACTACTGGGGCTACAACACCCTCAACTTCTTCACCCCGCACGCCGCCTACGCGAGCCGCGAGGCGCAGTTCGGCGGCACGGGGGCGGTGCTGCGGGAGTTCAAGACGATGGTGAAGAGCCTGCATGAGGCGGGCCTCGAGGTCGTGCTCGACGTCGTCTACAACCACACCTCCGAGGAGGGCCCGGGCGGGCCCACGAGCTCGTTCCGCGGCATCGACAACGCCGGCTACTACCGGCAGACCGCCGACGGCCACTACATCGACACCACCGGCTGCGGCAACACCCTCGACTACAGCCGGGCGGTCACGCAGCGGCTCGTGCTCGACTCGCTGCGCTACTGGGCCCGGGAGGTGCAGGTGGACGGCTTCCGCTTCGACCTCGCCGCCACCCTCGGACGCGGCAAGGACGCCTCCTTCTCGGCCGACCATCCGCTGCTCCACGCGATCATCGACGACCCGGAGCTCGCGGACACGAAGCTCATCGCCGAACCCTGGGATGTCGGCATCGGCGGCTGGCAGGTGGGCGGCTTCCCCGACGGCTGGTCGGAGTGGAACGACGGCTACCGCGACCGGATGCGCAACTTCTGGCTGCGCGACATCGCCCGCGCCCGCGAGACCGGCACCGCGAGCGAAGGTATCGGCTCCCTCGCCCGACGCCTGGCCGGTTCGAACCACGTCTTCTCGCTCGAGCGCGGACCGCTCGCGAGCGTCAACTTCATCACCGCGCACGACGGCTTCACGGCCGCCGACCTGGTGGCCTACGACCGCAAGCACAACCTCGGCAACGGCGAGAACAACCGCGACGGGTCCAGCGACAACAAGTCGTGGAACCACGGCGTCGAAGGGCCGACACCCGATCCGGTGATCCAGGCCACCCGGCGCAAGGCGGTGCGCAACCTGCTCGGCACCCTGCTCCTCTCGGCGGGCATCCCCATGCTGACCGCGGGCGACGAGTTCGGGCGCACCCAGCGCGGCAACAACAACGCCTACTGCCACGACTCGGAGCTCACCTGGGTGAGCTGGGATCGCAGCGAGTGGCAGCAGGATCTGTACGAGGTCGTGCAGACCCTCATCCGCTTGCGCCGCGAGAACCCCGCCCTGCGCCCGGTGCGCTTCGGGCGCTGGGGCGAGACCACGCCGTCCGCGAGCCAGATGGACTGGTACAACAAGGACGGCGAGACCATGACCCTGGAGGATTGGGACTCGCCCGAGGAGCGCACGCTGCAGTACCTGGCGGCGTCGACGCCCGAGTTCGAGGCGTTCAACCGCATCCTGCTGGTCGTGCACGGCCTCGAGACGGATGTCACGGTGACGCTGCCCGCGCACGAGGGCGTCGAGCGCTACACCCTGCTGTGGGATTCGGGCCACGACGACATCTCCGGCATCGCGGGCGTGCACCATCCGGGCGAGGAGCTCGCGATGTCGCCCACCTCGATGCTGCTGTTCCGGGCGGACTGATGGCGGGCGGCACCCCCGCGACGGTCGCGCTCACCGCGGCGGGCATCGCGTTCAGCGAGCACGCCTACCATCACGATCCGGCGAATCGGGATTTCGGGCTGGAGGCCGCGACGGCGCTCGGCGTGGACGCGGACCAGGTGTTCAAGACGCTGCTCGCCGAGGTCGACGGGCGGCTCGTGGTGGGGATCGTGCCGGTGACGGGCAAGCTCGATCTGAAGGCGCTTGCGGCTGCGGTCGGCGGGAGGAAGGCCGCGATGGCGGACCCCGCGCTGGCCGAACGCCGCACCGGGTATGTTGTGGGCGGCATCAGCCCGATCGGGCAGAAGACCCGCCACGAGACGGTGCTCGACGAGACGGCGGAGCTCTGGGATGTGGTCTACGTCTCGGGCGGACGCCGCGGCTTCGACATCGGCCTCGCCCCGGCGGACCTCGTGTGGGTCACCGGCGCGGTGCTCGCCGACATCGCGACCGCCCGCTGACGTCAGGCGCCGGCCGCGCCGGCTGCGCGCGCCGCGCGCTGCGCGTGCCGCGTGCTGCGCGTGCCGCGTGCTGCGCGTGCCGCGACTCAGGACATCCGCATCCTTCGGCGCCATCTGCCCGCGGATCCCTGCGATCTCCTGAGTTGCGAAATCGCCGGCCCGCGGCTCCTGAGTGGCGGAAACGGCGCGGCAGGGCCGACGGATGCCGTCAGGCGGTCTTGCGACCCGCGATCGCGAGCACGAGCGAGGCGATCGGGGCGAAGAACAGCGAGAACAGGAAGTAGCCCAGCCGGGAACGATCGAGCGCCGCCGCGAGCGCCGTGTTCACGAACACGATCGAGAACCAGACGCCGCCCAGGCTGGCGCCGAGCGCCGAGTAGTCAGTCATGGGGTCAGGCTAGCGGCGCATCCACGCGCGTCACGACCCGCCCATCCGTGCGAGAAATGCAGGAGAAATGCGGATGCGGTCGGGTCGCGGCCCGCGCCAACAGGTGCGGGCTCGCAGAACTCCTGCATTTCTGAGGGGGCGGACGCGTTTCGAGATCCGCCGGATCGAGCCCGTCGAGATCACCCCGCGAGCGCGACGAGCCCGAGCTCGGCGTCGGAGGCGAGCAGGGCGTTGCGCGGCACGACGCGCACCGTGTACCCGAAGCCGCCGGCACGCTCGAAGGTCACCGAGCCGGTGTACACCGCGGGCTTGCCGAGGTCGTAGCTCTCGAGCTCGAGCGGCACGACGTGCACCTCGGTGAGCTCCTCGCTCGACCGCGGCCGGCCGTGCACGAGCTCGACCACGACATCCGTCGGGGCGAGATCGCCGAGCTCCACGAAAGCGCGCACCCGCAGCTCCTCCCCCACGTGCGGTGAGGCGTCGACGCCGCCCGACTCGACGTGCGCCACGTGCACCTCAGGCCAGGAGGCGCGCACGTGGGCGATCCACGCGGCGAGCGCACGCGCGGGCGCGGCGTCGTCGGCGGTGACGGTGTGCTCGGCGGCGGCGGCCGGCAGGTACAGCCGCTCGACGTACTCGCGCACCATGCGGTCCGCCGAGAGCGCGGGCGACAGGGTGGCGAGGGTGTGGCGGATGTCGGCCACCCAGGCGGTCGGCACGCCGTCGGCGCCGCGGTCGTAGAAGCGCGGCGCGATCTGGTGCTCGATGAGGTCGTACATGGCGGCGGCCTCGAGCGCGTCGCGCTCGGCGGCGTCGCCCGCGGAGTCGGCGGACGGGATCGCCCAGCCGTTGTGCTCGTCCTGGAACTCGGCCCACCAGCCGTCGAGGATCGACAGGTTGAGCGAGCCGTTGAGGGCGGCCTTCATGCCCGAGGTGCCGCACGCCTCGAGCGGGCGCAGCGGGTTGTTGAGCCACACGTCGCAGCCCGGGTAGAGCTTCTGCGCCATGCCGATGTCGTAGTCGGGCAGGAACACGATCCGGCCGCGCACCTCGGGATCCTGCGAGAACTCGATGAGCTGCTGGATGAGGCGCTTGCCGCCGTCGTCGGCGGGATGCGACTTGCCGGCGACGACGAGCTGCACGGGACGCTCGGGGTCGGTGAGCAGCGCGCGGAGCCGGCCGGGGTCCTGCAGCATGAGGGTGAGGCGCTTGTAGGTGGGCACCCGGCGCGCGAAGCCGATCGTGAGCACCTCGGGCGACAGCAGCTCGCGGTACCAGATCGGCGCGGCGACGCCGGGGTTCTGCTCGGCCCAGGCGGTTGTCATCCGGCGGCGGGCGTCGTGCACGAGCTGCTCGCGGAGCCGGCCGCGCAGCTCCCAGATCTCGGCATCGCTGACGGCATCCGAGGTCCAGTCGCAGCTCGTGGCGTCGGCGCTGCCGAGCCGCGACTCGGCGAGCTCGCGCAGTTGAGGGTCGGTCCAGGTGGCGGGATGCACGCCGTTGGTGATGGAGGTGATGGGCACGTCGGCGGCGTCGAATCCGGGCCAGAGGAAGCCGAACATGTGGCGGCTGACGCGACCGTGCAGCTGCGACACGCCGTTGGCGCGCTGGGCGAGCCGCAGACCCATGACGGCCATGTTGAAGGTGCCCGGGGTGCCGCCGGGATAGTCCTCGGCGCCGAGCGCGAGCACGTCGACGACGTCCACGCCCGGCAGCAGGTCGGTGGAGAAGTACCGCTGCACGAGCGGCGCCTCGAAGCGGTCGATGCCGGCCGGCACCGGGGTGTGGGTGGTGAAGACGGTGCCCGCCCGTACCACCTCGATCGCCTCCGCGAAGGAGAGCCCGTCGCCGACGAGCTCGCGGGCGCGCTCGAGGCCGAGGAAGCCCGCGTGGCCTTCGTTGAGGTGGAACACCTCGGGGGCCGGGATGCCGGCGAGTCGCGTGTAGATGCCCACGGCTCGCGCGCCGCCGATGCCGAGCAGCAGCTCCTGCAGCAGGCGGTGCTCGCCTCCGCCGCCGTAGAGGCGATCGGTGACGGTGCGCAGCTCCTCCGAGTTCTCGGGGATGTCGGTGTCGAGCAGCAGCAGCGTCACTCGCCCCACCGCGAGGCGCCAGATGCGCGCCGTGAGAGCCTTGCCGTCGGGCAGGGCGAGCACCACCTGGGCGGCGGCGCCGTCCGGTCCGCGCAGCACGCTCATCGGCAGGCCGTCGGGGTCGAGCACGGGGTAGCTCTCGAGCTGCCATCCCTCCCGCGAGATCGACTGGTGGAAGTAGCCCGAACGGTAGAAGAGGCCCACGCCGACGATGGGCACGCCGAGGTCGGAGGCCGACTTGAGGTGGTCGCCGGCCAGGATGCCGAGACCCCCCGAGTACTGCGGGAGGGCGTCCGCGATGCCGAACTCGGGCGAGAAGTACGCGATCGTGGCGGGCGCGTCGGGGCCGAGGCCCTGGTACCAGCGCGGCTCGCTGAGGTAGGCGCGCAACTCGTCGCGGAGCGCCTCCGCGCGGGCGACGTAGGAGGTGTCGGCGGCGAGCTCGCCGAGCCGCGCGGGCGGCACCTCGCCGAGGAGTCCGAAGGGGTCCTTGCCGAGTTCGTCCCAGAGCTCAGGGGCGATGTCGCGGAAGAGTTCGAGCGTCGGCTGGTGCCACGACCAGCGCAGGTTCGCGGCGAGCTCTTCGAGCGGCGCGAGGGCTTCGGGCAGGACGGTGCGGACGGTGAACCGACGGATGGCCTTCACCTGAACCACCCTAGGGGTGGCCGGTTACCGAGGGATTACGCAGGATCGTCGCCCGGGGGCGACGCGGGCGGCGCCGCGGCGGCGCGCTTCGTGCGGCGGCGATCGCGCACGCCCGCCGCGAACATCCAGGCGGCGTACGCGAACAGCACCCCCGCGAGCAGCGGCACGAGCCAGGCGCGCGACTCGCCGTTCAGCACGTTGTTGACCCAGCCGATGTACGGCACGGCGTACCAGAGCACACCCCGCACCTGGACGGCGGTGACGGGCTTGGGGTCGGGGGTGTTGTTGGCGTCGCCCTGGGTGGTGAAGGTGAGCTCGCCGGTGGCGCCGTCGATCGTGCGGGCGATGACCCGGTGGGTGACGACGGCGGGCTTGCCGGATTCGAGCTGGTAGGTGATGACGTCGCCGATGCGGATGTCCTCGGCGGGCGTCGGGCGGACCACGATGAAGGTGCCGGGCGGCAGGTGCGGCTGCATGGACCCGGTGAGCACCGTGAAGGTCGAGGATCCGGTGGCGATCGGCACGATCACGACGATGACCGCGAGGCCCAGCATGAACAGCAGGAGGCCCGCGCTCAGCCCGACACCGATGGCGCGGAACACGCTCGCGACGGGCCCGCGCTGGGCGGTCTCCTTCGGCGCCTTCGCGGCCCTCGGCGAGCCGCCCGTCTCGGCGGCGCGCGCCTCGCGGCGGGTCGGGAGCGGTTCCATGACTGTCATGATGTCAGGCGTTCGGCGAGGGCTTCGTCCATGACGGGCGCGACGGGTTCGTCCTGCTCTTCGTCCGTCCGGCGGCGGCGGGCGATGACGACGAACGCACTGCCGATGGCCGCGGCGACGATCGACACGATGAGCGTCGGCACGAGGGCGCGGCCCACGCCGGTTGCCCCGAGGGCATCGCCTCGCTGCGGGCTCGACGTCGCGGGGACGGACGGCGGGGTCGGTCCCGACGGGATGACCACGACGACGCCCGGATCCGGCGGGATGACCCCGCCGCCGGCTGCGCACGAGGGTGCGATGGCGGGCGCCGCGGCCTCGCTGAAGGCGAGCGCGTACACGAACTGCACGCTGCCGTTCTGCGCGGCGGGTCCCGTCGCGGCGGGGCTCAGCCGCACGGTGCTCGTGACGACGAGCTCCTCGCCCGGGAAGAGGATGCGGGTGGGCACGATGGGCGTGCACAAGGGGATGGAGCTGAAAGGCGTCGAGGAGAGTCCGAGCCCGTTCTGGTCGGCACCCCGGAGCGTGAAGCTGCCGCCGGTGGCGGAGTTCGACCAGCCCGCGTTGCTCAGCACGACCGCGACCCGGATGCCGGTGGTCTGCGCGTTGCGGATGCGGAACGTCGCCGAGCGCGAGTCACCCGGCACGAACACGAATCCGTCGTCGAAGAGGCCCGAGGGCACGGTCGAGGTCCAGGAGAGCCCGTCGTGGGAGAACTGCACCCCGGTGACCGTCGCGGCCTGGGCGGGGGCCGCCGCGCCCGCGAGCACGCCGACGGCGGCCATCGCCACGAGGAGTCCCATCCTCGCGCGAGGACCGCGGCGGCTGGATCCGGTGCGCACGGCTACCCGCACGAGATGTAGTTGGTGCCTGCGGCGATGATGATGGTGGCGGTACCGGTGAGGGTCGGAGTCGCCCCGCCGACCGACTGGTAGATCTCGAGCGTCTTCGGACCCGCCCCGAGCGTGCCCACCGGGATGGCGAGGGCACCGCCGCCCGGAGTGTAGAGGTTGACCTTGGTGTCCCAGCCGTTGGTGTGGTCGCCGATGAAGATCCCGCCCACATAGACCTTGTAGCTGACCTCGGCCTGGTACCCGGTGAGCACGGACCAGCTGTACTGCACCCAGTTCGACCCGTTCTGGGCGCTGCAGGTGAGGGTCACGGGTGCCGGCGCCGCGTTGGCGACGAGGGTGAAGCTGAAGCCCTGGCTCGCGAGCGCGTTGTCGCAGGTGGCGAGCGCGAGACGGTTGTTGGCCTGCACCTGGAGGCATTGGGTGCCGGGGGCGAAGCCGCTCACGAAGCGGTAGAGGCCGTCGGGTCGCTGCGTGATCGTCCAGCGCTGGGCGGCCACGTCGGAGGCGGTCGTGAGGTTGATGTTGGTCCCCGACACGACGTTCCAGCGCGCACCCGGGTTCGCGCCGGTGTTGTAGGCGCGGGCGATGTACTTGGTGTCGGCGTGGCCTGCGACGTCGAAGAGGCGCCACTGGCTGGTCTGCTCGTTGTTGCAGTCGCCGGCGATGGCGCCGCGCGAGAGGTCGTCGTACTGGTTCCAGCGGGTGCCGATGCACTGCCCCTGGTTGAAGATCTGGTAGCGGTTCGCCTCGTGCGAGACGAAGCCGGTGGCGGCCGCCACGGACTGGGCGAAGGCGAGGTTGGTGGCGGCGTTGCTCGTCCAGGTGCCGACGGTGACGCCGGTCTGCACGGTCGCCGCGAGTGAGGCTCCCGCGTTGGCGGTGACGTTCGCGGCCGTCATGGTCGTGCGCACGCAGAAGGTGAGAACCTGACCGGCCGTGATGGTGCCGCTCTTGGTGATGGGCGCGGCGAAGGTGCCGGTGGTCGAGTTGGTGAGCGTCGCGCCTGTCGTGCAGCTGGCGGCGGTGCCGATCTCGACGGCGACCGCGCCGCGAAGGGTGGCGGACGCGGAGGTCGCGCTGAGGACGAGGCTGTAGCTGCCGGTGCGGCTGCTCGTGTTGGTGACGGTGACCGTGCCGACCGCGACGGTGGTCGTCGCGTTGTACGTGACGGGAAGCGTCGGGGTGGTCGCGAAGGCGTGGGTGACCCCGACGGTCGCGGCGGTGGCGGTGGATCCCGCGGAGTCGTTCGCGGTCCACGCCGCCCAGGCGGCACCGGAGCCGATCACGGAGATGAGCGCGACGGCGCCCGCGACGGCCGAGAGCCGGAGGCGGGTGCGGAGCCTCCGGCGTTCGCGCGGGGTGCGGCGCTTGACTGCCCGGGACATCACGGCACCTGGGTTCCGGTGACGGTCACGTTGACGGCGGAGGTGCTTCCCGCTGCGGCACCCGCCACGAGGCGCACCTCGAGGCAGGCGGTCGTCGTGGCGCCGGCGGCGAGGGTGCCGAGCGAGGCGGCGGTCGTCGTGATCGACGCACCGCCCAGCGCGGTGCCGGGGCAGGCGCCCGGCGCGGTGCGCAGCTCGTAGCCGGCGGCCGTCGAGGTGCCCGTGGCGGAGAGGGTGAAGGGGACGTCGCCGAGGTTGGTGACGGTGAAGCTCTGACGGACGCTCTCGCCGACGAGCAGGTTGCTCCAGTTGGCGGCGGTGAAGCTCGCGGTGACGTCGAGCTCGGCCGAGCCGGTGGAGACGACGCCCGGGGTGACGGTGGCCGAGTCGACCCAGCTCGCGAGGCTTCCGCTCGAGAGGGCGACGACGGTGATGGTGGTTCCCGCGACGGCGGCGGCGGTGCCGAGCAGTCCGCGGGCGGTGTCCAGGGGACGCCGGGGTGCGCGGTGGCGAGCGCGTCGCTGCGGTTCGCGAGCGGACATGCGGATCACCACCTTTCGGATGTTGCGTGGAACGTAGGTGCGGGCCGGGAGCGCCGTGCGCTCCCGGCCCGCCAGGATCAGACCTGGGTCGCGGTGATGACCACGTCGCCGAGGTTGACGGTCTCGTCCTCGTGGGTCGTGGAGCTCGAGGCGAAGGCCACGACGACGGTGACGACGACGGCGTAGTCGCCCTCGTCCAGCGAGACGACGTCACCCGAGGCGTGGGCGGTTCCGTCGATGGTGTAGCTGTAGCTGACGCTCAGGTCGATGCCGCTCGCGGCCGGGAGGGTCGCGGAGAGGTCGACGTCGATGTTGTCGCCCAGCGCGGAGAGCGTGTACGCGGCGGTGTAGGTCGCGGTGTCACCGGGGACGATGTGGGAGATGCTGTCTGCCCAGCCCGCGGAGCCGGCGGTCAGCTCGAGGTGACCGGTCTGAACTGTCCCCGCGGCGACCGTGGCCGACTCGTTCCAGTACGCGAGGGTGCCGGCGCCACCCATGAGGAGGGCGATGCCCGCGGCGGTGGCGATGCCCGCCTTGGTGAGCTTGTTCATTTCAGGCTTCCTTTCGGTGATGCCGTTCTGTTTCCCGGCGCGCCGAATGGCGCGCGAGCGCGCGGCATCGATGCGTTCGGGTGTTGTGAGCCGGTTTGCGGGCTTCGCACGTCGGCTGAGGTCTGAGATATCCCCCACTAGCAACCGTAGAGTCCGCATTAGGGAGGACAAAGGGGACGCGGCCGCCCCATTGCGGGGGTCACCATTCTGCCGCGACGACAAATTGTTATATGCCTCTGACCAGGGAAAACATCGAACGCGCAGGTGCCTCAGGGGACATTCTCAGCCTCATTTTCGGGGTACAGAGGTCTCCCCGGGGGACGAATCGGACAGACAAGAGGGTCTACCAGGCACCCTGTACCCCGACCGTCGGATCGTCGCTGCCCGGCGGGCCCGCTCCGAGGCGCTACGGTCAAGGGGTGAGCACCGCGCACTCCCAGCCGACCCCGACGGTGCGGTCGGCGCGGATCGGACGCATCCCGATCCGCGACCTCGCGCCTCAGCAGCCCGAGAACCGCTGGCCGGCGAAGTCGTACCTCGGCGAGGTCGTGCCGTTCGAGGCGACCGTCTTCCGTGAGGGCCACGGCATCATCGGCGCCGAGCTGCTGCTCACCGACCCGAGCGGCGGCGAGACCGTTCACCCGATGCGCCTCACCGGCGCCGGCACCGATCGCTGGCGCGCCGAGCTGCGCGCCGAGACGACCGGCCGCCATCGCTACCGGGTGCGCGCCTACAGCGACGACTGGGCCAGCTGGCTGCACGCCGCCACCATCAAGCTCGGCGCGGGTGACGAACCCGAGCTGATCTTCGCCATGGGGGCCGAACTGCTCGAGCGGGTCAGCGGCAAGATCGCATCCGATGCGCGTGCCGCGCTGCTCGACGCCACCGCCACCCCCGCCGAGCGGCTCAAGGTCGCCACCGACCGCCGTGTGGTCGCCGCGATCGCGCGCCACCCCATCCGCTCGCTCGTCACCGAGTCCGAGACGATCGAGTTGCAGGTCGAGCGCGCTCGAGCCGCCGTCGGATCCTGGTACGAGTTCTTCCCGCGCTCCGAGGGCGCCAAGCGCCAGCGCGACGGCAGCTGGAAGAGCGGCACCTTCCGCACGGCCGCGAAGCGCCTGCCCGGGGTGGCCGCCATGGGATTCGACGTCGTGTACCTGCCGCCCATCCATCCCATCGGCCGCACCTTCCGCAAGGGTCCCAACAACTCGACGGTCGCCGGCCCCCTCGACCCGGGCAGCCCGTGGGCGATCGGGGCCGCAGAGGGCGGGCACGACGCCATCCATCCCGACCTCGGCACCCTCACCGACTTCCGGTACTTCCTCAAGCAGGCGGCCGCGAACGGCATCGAGATCGCCCTCGACCTCGCCCTGCAGTGCTCACCCGACCACCCCTGGGTCGCCGAGCACCCCGAGTGGTTCACCCAGCGCCCGGACGGCTCGATCGCCTACGCCGAGAACCCGCCGAAGAAGTACCAGGACATCTACCCCCTCAACTTCGATCGCGACCCCGTGGGGCTCCGCGCCGAGGTGCTGCGCCTCGTGGAGCTCTGGATCGAGCGCGGCATCCGCATCTTCCGCGTCGACAACCCGCACACCAAACCGCTCGACTTCTGGGAGTGGCTGCTCGGCGAGGTCGCCGCGCGCCACCCCGATGTGGTGTTCCTCGCCGAGGCCTTCACCCGGCCACCCATGCTGCACTCGCTCGCCGGGGCCGGCTTCCACCAGTCCTACAGCTACTTCACCTGGCGCAACACCAAGACGGAGCTCGAGGAGTTCCTCGGCGAGATCTCGGGGCGGTCCGCCGACTACCTGCGGCCGAACCTCTTCGTCAACACCCCCGACATCCTCACCGAGTACCTGCAGTTCGGGGGGAAGGCCGCCTACAAGGTGCGCGCGGCGATCGCCGCCACCGCCTCCCCCAGCTGGGGCGTCTACGCCGGCTACGAGCTCTTCGAGGATGTCGCGCGCCCGGGCTCGGAAGAGAACATCGACAACGAGAAGTACGAGTACAAGCAGCGCGACTGGGAGAAGGCGTCCGCCGCCGGCCACAGCCTCGCGCCCTACCTGACGCTGCTCAACCAGGCGCGCGCCGAGCATCCCGCGCTCGGGCAGCTGCGGGGACTCTCCCTGCACTGGAGCGACGACGACGCCGTGCTCGTCTACTCGAAGAGCCTCGACGGCGCGTTCACCCCGACGGGGCGCCGCGACACCGTGATCGTCGTCGCCAACGTCGACCCGCACTCGGTGCGCGAGACGATGGTCTACCTCGACCTCGCGGCCCTGGGGCTCTCCCCCGGCGACAGCTTCGTCGTGCGCGACCTCGTCACGGGCGCCCGATGGACGTGGGGCGAGGCCAACTACGTGCGTCTCGACGCCTTCACCGAACCGGTGCACATCCTCGCGGTCGAACCGCAGAAGGGACGCTGACATGCTGCCTGCCCTCGACCCCGGTCTCGTCGCGAGCCTCGTCGAGGGGCGGCATCCGCGCCCGCACGACTGGCTGGGGGCGCACCCGGTCGCGGGCGGCTGGGTGATCCGGGCGCTGCGTCCGCTCGCGAAGACCGTCACGGCAGTGCGCGCCGACGGCACGAAGGTGACGCTCGCCCACCTCGACCGCGGGCTCTGGCAGGGCTTCGCGCCGGACCCGGGGCAGGCCTACGAGCTGCTCACGAGCTACCCCGAGGGGCCCGAGTGGCGCAGCGACGACCCGTACCGCTTCGTGCCGTCGATCGGCGAGATCGACCTGTTCCTGTGGGGCGAAGGTCGCCACGAGCAGCTCTGGCACGTCTTCGGCGCGCACGTGAAGACCCACGAGGGCGTCGCCGGCACCGGTTTCGTGGTGTGGGCGCCGCACGCCCAGGCGGTCCGTGTGGTCGGCGACTTCAACTCCTGGGACGGTGTCGGCCACACCCTGCGCCGACTCGACGACAACGGCGTGTGGGAGCTCTTCGTGCCGGGCGTCGGCGCGGGCGGCGTCTACAAGTTCCAGCTGCTCACCCGATCCGGCGAGTGGGTCACGCGGGCCGACCCGATGGCGCGCTACACCGAGGTGCCGCCCTCGACGGGATCCGTCATCGGGCACAGCGCGTACCACTGGGGCGACGGCGACTGGCTCGCCCGACGCGGCGCCGGCGACCCCCACCACGGCCCGATGAGCGTCTACGAGCTGCACCTCGGCTCCTGGCGACCCGGGCTCGGCTACCGGGCGGCCGCGGATGAGCTCATCGAGTATGTGACGGAGCTCGGCTTCACGCACGTCGAGTTCCTGCCGCTCGCCGAGCACCCCTTCGGCGGATCCTGGGGCTACCAGGTGACCGGCTACTACGCGCCGACCAGCCGCTTCGGCCACCCCGACGACTTCCGCTTCCTCGTCGACCGCCTGCATCAGGCGGGCATCGGCGTGATCATGGACTGGGTGCCCGCGCATTTCCCCAAGGACGAGTGGGCGCTCGCCCGCTTCGACGGCGAGCCGCTCTACGAGCACTCCGACCCCCGCGTGGGCGAGCATCCCGACTGGGGCACCCTGGTGTTCGACTTCGGCCACTCCCAGGTGCGCAACTTCCTCGTCGCGAACGCCCTGTACTGGCTCGAGGAGTTCCACATCGACGGGCTGCGCGTGGATGCCGTCGCGAGCATGCTATACCGCGACTACTCCCGCAAGGAGGGCGAGTGGTTCCCCAACATCCACGGGGGCCGCGAGAACCTCGAGGCGATCTCCTTCCTGCAGGAGGTGAACGCGACCGCCTACAAGCGCAACCCGGGCATCGTGATGATCGCCGAGGAGTCCACCTCCTGGGGCGGGGTGACGCACCCCACCACCTCGGGCGGGCTCGGCTTCGGGCTCAAGTGGAACATGGGCTGGATGCACGACTCGCTGCAGTACATCCACGAGGACCCGATGTGGCGCGGCGATCACCACAACGACATCACCTTCAGCTTCCTGTACGCCTTCAGCGAGGCGTTCCTGCTGCCCATCAGCCACGACGAGGTCGTGCACGGCAAGGGCTCGCTGCTGTCGAAGATGCCGGGCGACCAGTGGCAGAAGCTCGCCAACGTGCGCGCCTACCTCGCCTTCATGTGGGCGCACCCCGGCAAGCAGCTGCTGTTCATGGGGTCCGAGTTCGGCCAGCCGTCCGAGTGGTCGGAGCAGCGCGGACTCGACTGGTGGATCCTCGAGCAGCCCGCGCACCAGGCGCTGTCCCGACTCGTGGCGCAGCTCAACCGCGTCTACCGCGATACCCCGGCACTGTGGGAGCTCGACGCGAGCCCCGACGGCTTCGCATGGATCACGAGCGACCCGGGATCGAACGTCGTCGCCTTCCTGCGCCGCTCGCGCTCGGGCGAACAGCTCGCCTGCATCGTCAACTTCGGCGGCAACCCGGTGGGCCCGTACCGCGTGGGGCTGCCGACCGCGGGCGACTGGGTCGAGGTGCTCAACTCGGACGCTGGCGACTTCGGCGGATCCGGGGTCGGCAACCTCGGTCGCGTGACGGCCGAGGCGCACCCCTGGCACGGTCAGCCCGCCTCGGTCGAGCTCACCCTGCCGCCGCTCGGCGCGCTCTACCTCGTCCGGGCCGCCTGACGCCGCAGGCGACTCAGTACAGGAGCGCGGCGAGGGCGCGACGCGCAGCCACGACCCGCGGGTCCTCGCCGCCGGCGATCTCGAAGTAGTCGAGCAGGCGGGTGCGGATGCGGTCGCGATCCGCGGGGCCTGCGGAGGGGAAGAGCTCGAGGAGTCGTCCGAAGGCGTCCTCGAGATGCCCGCCGCTGACGTCGAGGTCGGCGACGGCGAGCTGGGCGTCGAGATCGTCGCGCCGGGCGGCGGCGGCATCCCGGATCTCGCCGGCCGACACGCCCGTCAGGCGGTCGAGCAGCGACACCTGCGCGAGGCCGGCAACCGCGAGCTGGTCGCGGGGGTTCTCGACGAGCGCCTTGCGGTACGCGGCGATGGCCGTCGGGTAGTCGCCGGCCTCGATCGCGTCGTAGGCCTCCTGGTGGTGGGGCGGCAGCGGCTCCTCCACGGGTTCGGCCGCATCGTCGGCGCCCTCCGCGGGGACGGTCCCGGTGACGCCGTTCTCGGCGGCGAGCTGCAGGAGTTCGTCGAGCACCTGCCGCACCTCGGCATCCGAGGGGATGCCGACGAAGAGGCTCACGGGCCGACCGCCGATGACCGCGGCCACCGTGGGCACCTCGCGCACCTGGAAGGCCTGCGCGAGCTGCGGGTTGACGCTCGCGTCGACGACGACGAGCACGAGGCGCCCGCCGTACGACTCGACGACCGCTCCCAGAGCGGGAGCGAGTCCCGGGGCGATGAGCTCCACCACCACGGGGACGCGCTGGGAGAGCTCGAGCACGCTCGAGAACTCCGCATCGGAGGTCTCGATGACGAGCGGCGACGCCGCCCGCTCCCCCGCGGCTGCGGGTGCGGGTGCGGGTGCGGCGGAACGCCTCACGAGTGCGGACAGGTCGACGGCACCGCGAAGGCTCGCGGGGGGCAGATCGCTCACGTGCTCTACGGTACTTCGCTCGCCGCCACGAGACCCTGTGTGAAGCCGAGAACACGGATCTTCTGGTCGCTCGCGGTGAGCGCGGGCACGTAGAAGAGCACCTGCATGCCGTACTCGGCCGCGATGCCCTTCGTCGTCGTCTGCTTCCCCGAGAGCGCCTTGACGGCACCCGTCGGGCTGACCGCGGCGCCCGCCTCGGCCGGCCTGACCGTCTCGGTCTCGCGCAGATCCACCGCGACGATGGCCCCCGTGTCGTTGGTGGCGAAGGCGTACGGCTCCTCGCCGCCGACGGCACTCGTGAAGTCGATCACCGCATTCGGGAGCGCGCCGCGACGCTGCGTCTTGTAGTCGGCGCCGAAGGTCTCGCGCAGCAGGTCGTTCTCCGCGTCGAAGTGCTCCGTGTACGCGGAGGCGTCGCCGTTGATGAGGATGTCGCCGTACTCGCTCGCGAGCTGGTCGGGGGTGTACGCCAGGAGCTTGTTGTCGGGGCCGAGCCGCGCAGCTCCCAGGTCGACGGGGGCCACCTCGGGAACAGACTGCGTGAGCCGCACCAGATAGTGCACCTTGTACGTGTCGCGCGGGGTCTCCTGCACGAACATGAGGCCGTACTCGGCGTCGCTGTCGTCACCGACGCCCGACACCGCGGCGAAGACCACGCGAGGCCACTCGTGGCGCTGCTGAGGCAGGATCACGCTCACCGATCCGGTCGGGAAGGCCGGCGTCGCCGTGATCGCGCCGTCGGCGCCGCGCGCGGCGTAGTTGGCGGTGCGCAGCTCGAGCGCGGGGCCCGCGAGGCGCTCGGCGGCGAGGGTCGCGTCACGCGCCTCGTCGGCACCCGCAACCGACTCCGCCGCCGCGGAGACGATCCGGGTGAACTGGCCCTTCGTGACGACGGGCGGATCGACCGCGGCGACCGCGGCGTCCGTCGCACTCGGCGAGGCGGTCGGCACGGCGGAGCCGTCGGCCGTGCAGGCGCTCAATGCGAGCGCGCCGACGAGCAGCAGCGGGACCGCGACGAAGGCGCGACGGCGACCGTGGGCGGTCGGCTCCGGACCTCCCGCGGTGATCGCGGGGCGACGCGGTGCCGGGCGCAGCTGCGCCGGGCGCGGCGGCTTCGGCATCTTGGGGGTCTTGCGGCGGGGTCCGCGGCGCCGACGCGCGTGCACGAGCGCCCAGATGAGCACGATGAGCCCCGCGAGCAGCACGGCCACGCCGCCGATCACGAGCGGGCCCGACCACGGCGTGGCATTCTTGAGCGGCCAGGTGATGGAGATGTCGGCGGGCGCGGCGGCCTCGCCGTCCGAGGCGATCAGCAGCGACACGTCCGCGGGCACGTTGATCGAGTGCGCGACCGTGCCGGTGCCCGTGAACTCCTGGATCCACAGGTCGCTTCCGACGGGCGACACGGCGTCGCTCGCGAGGCCGGGGTGGGCGCTCGCGACGAGGTCGGCGCCCTGCTCGTCGATGGCGACGCTCGTCGAGGGCGCGTCGCCGATCCAGGCGGTGATGTCGTCGGTACGAGCGATCGCGATGAAGACGTCGCCGGAACCCGAGACCTCGATGCGCTGCGTGCCCGGGTGGGCGTTGAGCGCTGCGCCGTCGAGCACGGTGAACGGCGCGTCGCCGTCGACCGCCACCGACGCGGTGACGTGGTCAGGACCCAGGAAGATGGTGCGCTGCGCGATGCCGAGGCCGATGGCCACGAACGACACCACGAAGAGCACGATCGCGAGTACGAATCGCACGGATGAACTCCTCTCGAGCTGCCACACGGACGTGTCCGCGCGATCCGCCGGACGACTCTCGGGGCGGATCCCCACCCTCGGGTGTGCGGCAGGGCAGCAGGCAAAGACACCCCAGATTAGCGGAAGACCGCCCCTTCTCCCCGGACAGCGCCCGGGAGCACCCTGGGAGTCCGCTGACCTGCGCCCCGCCGACCCCCGATTCTCGGGGCGGCAGCGTTCATGGGTGCCGATTACACTCGGGAGGGTTCCCCGCCTCCCGTGGCGGGCCAGGACCTCCAGGTTTCCCCGAGCGAGGAGCACACGTGGCGGCAGACGACGCTGGTTTCAGCACAGAGCTTCGCGGCTACAAGAAGGACGAGGTCGATCAGTCGGTCGCCGCCCTGCGCCGCGATCTCATCAAGGCCAACGCGGATCGCAGCGACGCCCTCAAGGAGGTCAAGCGCCTGCAGGCGCTCGCCGAGGATCTCCAGGCGGAGCTCGACGAGGTCGGGAGCCCCACCTACTCGGGCCTCGGAACCAAGCTCGAGAACACCCTCCGCGTCGCCGAGGAGCAGTCGACGCGCCTCATCGCCCAAGCTGACATCGACGCGGAGCGGCTGCGGCTCTCCGTGCAGCAGGAGGTCGACGCCCTGCGCGCGGACGCCGCCGAGACCGCGACCCGGCTCGTCGCCGATGCGCAGGCTCAGGCGGACCTGATCCTGACCGGCGCACACGACGAGGCCGAGGCGATCGTCACCCGCGCCGCGAACGACAGCGAGGCGACCACGCAGGAGGCGCTGCGCGAGGCTGCCGCCATCCGCGGCGCCGTGGCGACCGAGGTCGCCGAGACGCGCGCGGCGGGACGCCGCGAGGTGTCCGCCCTGCGCGCGGAGGCCGAGCGCGAGGTCGCCGAACTGCGCGTCGTGGCGCAGCGCGAGGTCGCCGAGGCGCGCGAGGCGGCTGCCCAGCTGGCTCGCGACACCGAGCGCGGACGCGTCGAGTTCGACGCGGAGAACGCCCGCAGCCGTGCCGAACTCGCCCGCGACCTCGAGCAGGGGCGCACGGAGCTCGAGCGCGACATCGCGGATCAGCGCGAGGCGCTGCGCATCGACACCGAGGCCGCGAACGCGGCCCTCGCCGCCGAGACCCAGCGCGCCCGCGCCGAGCTCGACGCCGCGACCGCCGCCGACCGGGCAGCGCTCGCGCAGGAGACGGCAGCGGCGCGCGCGGCCCTCGAGACGGAGATCGCCCAGCGCCGTGCCGCCCTCGAGACCGAGGCGGCGAATGCGCGTGCGGCGCTCGAGTCGGAGCTCGCCCGCGCCCGCGCCGACTGGCAGACGGAGCTCGCGACCGCGCGCGGTGCCCTCGCCGCCGAGATCGAGACCGCGCGCGCCGAGCTCGACGCCGAGCAGAGCGCCGCCCGCTCCGCGCTCGAGGCGGAGCAGGCCATCGCGCGGAACGCTCTCGAGAACGAGCTCAGCACCGCGAAGGCGACCCTCGCCGCCGAGCTCGCCGCGGCCCGCGAGGCGCACGACGCCGAGCTGTCCGGGGCGCGCGCCGTGTTCACGACGGAGACGACGACCGCGCGCAGCGCGCTCGAGACGGAGCTCACCCAGGCCCGCGGCGCACAGGAGACCGAGCTCGCCGCCGCGAAGGCGGCCTGGGAGGCGGAGGAGACCGCTGCTCGCGAGTCGTGGGCGGCGGAACTGCAGAGCGCGCGCGAGAGCCTCGCCGCCGAGCTCGCCGCCGCGCGCGCCGAGTCCGAGCAGCAGATCGCGCAGGCCCGCGCCACGCTCGCCTCCGACGTCGAACGCGAACGCACCGATGTCGCGCGCGAGGCGGCCCGCATCCGCGCCGAGCTCGCCGCGGAGCAGCAGACGACCGCCGCCCGCCTCGCCCACGAGAAGTCCGAGCAGGCGTCCCGCCTGCTCGCCGAGGCCGAGCAGGCCCGCGCCGACCTCGACACCGAGCTCGCCGCGCGCCGCGATGAGGCCGAGAAGGACTACCTGACCAAGCATCAGGAGGCCGCGGCGAGCACCCAGAAGTACCTCGACGAGGCGACCGCCCAGCTGCAGGAGGCGAGCGCGCGCGCCGCCGAGAAGCGCGCCGAAGTGGAGAAGCTGCAGACCGTCGGCATCGCCGAGGCGAAGCGGATCTCCGAAGACGCGCGCACCGAGGCCCAGAAGGCCGTTCGCGACGCCGAGGCGTCGGCCAAGCGGATCGTCTCGGAAGCCCAGGAGCAGGCGCGCGCGCTCATCGCGGAGGCCGAAGACCGGCTCGCGAAGATCCGGGTGGAGCGCGAAGCCGTCGCCGGGTACTTCGAGGGCTTGCGCGGGCTGCTCGCGGGCGCCGACAAGCTCGCCCCGGTGCACGACGACTTCCCGGTGCCCGCCGACGAGGCGGCGCCCGAGGCGGAGGCGGAGGCGGACGCCGAGGCGGAGGAGCTGCCCGCAGCGCCCGCGGCGGACGACACGGACGAGGCCGACGAGACCGAGAACACGCGCCAGACCGCGCACGCCGCCACCGAGGCCTGACGCTAGCCTGTCCCTACATCCCGCGGGAAGCGGGTGGGAAGGGCAGGCGATGAAGATCCAGAACGCATTCCGCCTCGGTCTGTTCGGCGGTCTCGGCGTGCTCGTCGCCGTCGTCATCGGCGCCGGGATCGGCAACCTCGCCACGATCCTCACCTACGTGGGCGCCGCGCTGTTCCTCGCACTCGGCGTCGACCCGGCCGTGTCCTTCCTCGCCCGCCACAAGGTGCCCCGCTCGCTCGCCATCGTGATCGTGCTCGCGGTGATCCTGGGCGTGTTCGCCGGCTTCATCTTCGCGATCATCCCGGTGATCGCCGACCAGGTGGGCGCCCTCATCCAGCAGGTGCCGGACCTGGTGGCGACGCTCACCGACCAGACCGCCGTGCAGCAGTGGTGGAACTCCACCATCCCGTGGCTCGACTACGAGAAGGTCGTGCAGGGCATCGAGGACTTCTTCACCGACAACCTGCAGGCGATCACGACAGGCGTGCTGTCGACGGCGCTGACGATCGCGAGCGGCGTCTTCGGGGGCCTCATCGTGCTCATCCTCATGCTGTACTTCGTGGCCTCGCTCGGCAGCATCAAGCGCGCGCTGTACCAGCTGGTCCCCGCCTCGAAGCGCGAGAAGTTCATCGACATCTCGGAGCAGATCTCCACCTCGGTCGGGCGCTACGTCATCGGTCAGGTCGCGCTCGGGCTCTGCAACGGCGTGCTCACCTTCCTGTTCCTCACCGTGCTCGGCTGGATCCTGCAGAACCAGATCGAGTACAGCGCCCTGCTGGCGTTCATCGCCTTCCTGTTCTCGCTCGTGCCGCTCGTGGGCACCATCACGGGGTCGATCATCATCACCCTGCTCGTGTGGGTGTTCGACGGCCCGCCCGCCGTGTTCGTCGTCGGCATCTGGTACCTCGTCTACATGCAGATCGAGGCGTACGTGCTGAGCCCCAACATCATGAATCGCGCCGTCAAGGTGCCCGGCGTCGTGGTCGTGATCGCGGCGCTCGCCGGCGGCACCCTGCTCGGCATCCTCGGCGCGCTCGTGGCGATCCCCGTCGCGGCGTCGATCCTGCTCATCGTGAAGCAGGTCATCATCCCGCGCCAGAACGAGCTCTGAGCCCGGTCAGCTCCCCCACGTCGTCGGCAGCGGCAGCGCCGCGGGGTTCAGCTGCCGCACGATCTCGCTCAGCACGCGCGAGGTCTGCTTCTCCCCCACCCAGAGGTGCTTGCCGCCCTCGACGGGCACGAGCTCGGCCTCCGGCACCGCGGCGAAACGCTCGGCGGCCTCCGCGGGCCGCAGATAATCGTCGAGCTCGGGCACGACCGCGACGAGCCGCCTGCCGCTTCCCGCCCAGGCGGCCACCTCGTCGGCGCTCGTGCGGTGCAGCGGCGGCGACAGCAGGATGGCGCCCTCGATGGGATGCTCGAGCCCGTACTTGAGCGCCACCTCGGTGCCAAACGACCACCCCAGCAGCCACGGCGCGGGGAGTCCGCGGCCGGTCACGAAGGCCATCGCCGCCGCGAGGTCGAGGCGCTCGTCGACACCCCCGCCGAACGAACCCTCGCTCGTGCCGCGCGGCGAGGTGACGCCCCGGAAGTTGAAGCGCAGCACGGCGAGCTCGGCCAGCGCGGGAAGCCGCGCGGCGGCCTTGCGGATGATGTGCGAATCCATGAAGCCGCCGTGCGTGGGCAGCGGGTGCAGGCACACGAGGGTCGCCACCGGGTCGGCCGTCTCCGGCAGCGCGAGCTCGCCGACGAGGGTGAGCCCGTCCGCCGTGCGCAACTCGACGTCCTCCCGGAACGCGGGCAGCTCGACGCCGCCGGTGATCTCGATGCTCACGCGCGGATCCTCCAGCAATGCGTGTGCCAGTGGCGCCGATCGGCGAGATCGGCGTCCTCCCCGAACAGGCCGTCGGCACGCCACGCCACGAGGTGGGGCGTGCCGGGCGCGATGACGAGCCCGCATCCGGGGCAGCTGTACTCCTTGGCGGCGGCCGCCGCGCTCTGCGGTTGCACATTCCACACGCCGTCCCGCCGGCTCTCGGTGTGACGCGCCCCGCCGAGGATCCGTTCCAGGTCGAGCGGCTCGGGCTCCTCGTCCCGGCGGCCCTTGCGCGGGTGCGAGGAACGAGGCATGCCTCGAGTCTACGAAACCGATTCGCCGGGACGCCCGCGGCGGCTAATCGCGCCCGCCGTTGTCGATCTGCTCGAGCCGCGCCTCCTCGAGGTCCAGCAGGGACTGCGCCCGCTGCAGGATGCGCGAGGGGTAGGTTCCGCGCGAGCGCGCCTCGATCAGCACGTCCCGCTCCGCCGCCAGCACCTCGCGCCGCAGCGAGCGGTACTGCTGGTGCGGGGAGTGCACGATGCCGTCGACCTCATCAGCATGCTGTGCCCGCTCCCACGCCGACGCCGAGGCGAGGAGGGTGTCCGAACGCACGCGATCGATCACCTCGGGATCCACCAGATGCCCCTCCACCGTGACCTCGCCCTGGTCCAGCACGGCGACCCCCGCGGTCGACATCTCCTCGAGGAGCGCGGCCAGCTCGCGCCGATCCGCCGCGCGATCGGTGCCGCGGATGCGCGTCAGCCGGATCACGAGCGGCAAGGTGCCGCCCTGCACGAGCAAGGTGGCGATCGCGACCGTGAACGCGATCAGCACGAGCTGCTCGTAGTAGGGCGTGTTCCGCGGCAACGACTGGGCGGCGGCGAGCGTGACGACGCCGCGCATGCCCGCCCAGCCGAGCACGATCCCGCCCCGCCATCCGAGGCCTTCGGCCTTCAGCTCGGCGAGGTCGTTGCGCCGCCGATCGATGCGACGCACCACCTGCTCGCGGCGGCGCTCGATCCGCTGATTGCCCATCCCCGTCATCGACTGGACGCGATCGAGCGTGCGTTGCAGCATGCCCTGGCGCTCGTCGATGCGCTGCTCGCGGCGTCGCATGAGGAACACGAGCGGCCAGACGAAGACGTAGCGCGTGAGGATGAGCAACCCCGTCATCAGCAGTCCCAGAGCCACCGCCTCGACGCTCGAGAGCTTCTCCTGATGGACGTCGGAGATGATCGTCGAGATCTGCGCCCCCATGACCAGGAACACGCCGTTCTCGAGCACGAACTGGACGGTGCTCCAGTTGAAACGCTCCGAGATCCGCGACGACGCCGTCAGAGCCGTCGCGCTGCGATGGCCGCTGTAGAGACCCGCGGCGACGACCGAGATGACGCCCGAGCCGTGCAGCTCCTCCGCGGGGATGAAGGCGATGAACGGCACCGCGAACGAGATCGCGGTGTCGAGCATCGGATTGTCGAGCTTGCGGCGCACCCAGACCGCGATGATGCCCACGAAGACGCCGATCGCGATCGCCACCACGACGGCGTAGAAGAAGTCGCCGATCGCGTTCCACGCCACGAACTCGGCCCCCTGGGCGGTGAGCGCGGTCGCCGCGATCGCCGAGCGCAGCAGCACGAGCGCGGTCGCGTCGTTGACGAGCCCCTCGCCCTCGAGGATCGAGAGGAGGCGAGCGGGCAGCCCGATCCGCCGGGCGATCGAGGTGGCAGCCACGACATCCGTCGGCGAGATGACCGCCCCGATCGCGATCGCGGCGGCCAGATCGAGATCCGGGAGGATCATGTACAGCACGAAACCCGTGACGAAGGCGCTCGCCACCACGAGCCCCACCGAGAGCACCGTGATCGTGGACAGGTTGCGCCGGAAATCCAGGAACGGAACCTTGATCGCCGCCGCGTAGAGCAGCGGCGGCAGCACGCCGAACAGGATGAGGTCGGGCTCGATGTCGATCGGTGGCACCCCCGGGATGAGGCTGTACCCGACGCCGATCACCACGAGGATCAGCGGAGCCGCGACCCCGAGCCGTGGCGCCCAGGCCGCCGCCGACACGACGGCGACGATGCCGGCGATCGCGACGAGGGCGTACTCCATACTCGATGCTACCGAGCCGAGCGCCCCCGCTCAGCCGCACGGGCGAGGATCAGTACCAGCCGCGCGACTGCGACTTCCCCCAGGCCCCGCACGGCGTGCTGTAGCGGCCCGCGATGTAGCCGAGGCCCCAGGTGATCTGGGTGGCGGGGTTGGTGGCCCAGTCGGCACCCGCGCTCGCCATCTTCTCGCCCGGGAGCGCCTGCGGGATCCCGTAGGCGCCGGAGCTCTTGTTGTGCGCGTAGACGTTCCAGTGGGATTCCTTGTTCCACAGCGCGACCAGGCAGTCGTACTCGGCCTGATCCCAGCCCCGCGCGAGCACGAGCTCGTGGGCGATCGCCTGAGC
Organism: Protaetiibacter larvae; assembly: GCF_008365275.1. Lineage (GTDB taxonomy): Bacteria > Actinomycetota > Actinomycetes > Actinomycetales > Microbacteriaceae > Homoserinibacter > Homoserinibacter larvae. Next base: position 2,402,106 of record NZ_CP043504.1, read on the forward strand.
GGACCCCGGATCCGGCGTCCCCGCGGCGGGCGCGGACGGTCGGGGCGGGGCGAGCTTCACGATCGTGAACGCGTCGCGAGAGTGGCCGAGCTCCGCCACATCCGCGATCCGAAGCGTCTGGCCGTCGGCCGGTCCGCCCGCCGCGGCGAGCCTGCCGGCCGCGAGGGTGGATGCCGAGCTGAGCCCCGTCGGCTCCACCAGGAGCACCGCGACGAGGCCGATCGACGCGAGGTAGGCGAACAGCCCGAGCGCCCAGCGGGGGCGCCCGACGAGGGTGCGCGAGCCGGCCTGCGGGCGGGCGCGCGCGACCGCATCCGCCTGCACGGGCGGTGCGAGGAGGGCCCCCCGGCGCCTGAATCCGCTCACAGTCGCACAAGTGTACCCACGGAAACGGAGAAGGTCGTGGGTGCGGGAGCGCGAAGCCCCCCGAAGACGGGCCGCCGGGCTCAGCGCACGGCGAGCATCACGCGGGTCACGGTGTCGAGCAGGTAGTCCACCTGCGACTCCCGGTAGCCGCCGCGCTGCGGCCGGAAGGCGACCGTGCGCACATCCTCGGGGGTGAGCGCGGTGCCGCTCTGGAAGTATCCGGCGATCCGGTCCGCGAAGGCGTCGACGTCGCGCACCGAGTACCCGAGCGTGAACACGCTCACGCGCGCGAAGCGCTTCCCGGCCGGGCGGACGCTGCGGTCCAGGATCGCCTGAGCCGTTGCCCGCGCCTCCGCGTACCAGGCCTCATCGCCCTGCTCGGCGATCCGCCGCTCGCGCTCACGCGCCGCGAACGCGTCCTCCAGGCGCTCGAGCGCGGCATCCACGTGCGTCGTCGAGTAGCCGCCCTTGCGCATCGAGAACGCGGTCGTGCGGATGCTGTCCGCGTCGATGCCGCCCGCGCCCGACGGGTCCGCGGTGTACGCGCGGCGCGCATCCTCGAGGAAGTCCTCGACCTCGTCGATGTCGTAGCCGGGGCGCCCCTTGCGGGCGCGCGGGAAGGTCATGCTCACCGCTCCAGTCTACCGACCGGGCGCGGAGGACTCCTCAATGGAAGATGAGGAAGAAGGCGTACGCGACGGCCGCCGACGGCAGAATCGAGTCGAGCCGGTCGAGGAAGCCGCCGTGCCCGGGAAGCCAGCCCGAGATGTCCTTGATGCCGAGCTCGCGCTTGATGAGCGACTCGATGAGGTCGCCCATCGTGCCGACCAGCATGAGCACGAGGCCCATGATGGTGCCCTCCCACCACGGCTGACCGAGCATGAGCCAGGCGAGCAGCGAGCCCGCGATCATGGCCGCGAGGGCTGCCCCCGCGAAACCCTCCCAGGTCTTCTTGGGGCTGATCCTGGGTGCCATCGGGTGCTTGCCGAAGGTGAGCCCCGATGCGTACGCGCCGACATCCGTCGTCACCACGATGATGAGCGCGGCGAGCACCCACCAGCGGCCGCCGTCCTCCCCCGCGAGCACCACGTAGAAGCCCGCCATGAAGCTGACGTACAGCTGCACGAGCACGCCCGCGCCGATGTCGCCGAGCACCGAGAGCGCACCCGTGCGGTGGCTCGGTCGCGCGAGCTCCGCCAGGCGCCACAGCGTGATCACGAGGATCGCGGCGAGGATCGCCAGCCACAACCCCGGCACATGGAAGAAGAAGGCGACCGGAAGCACGCCGATGCCGACCACCACGGATGCCACCCGCGGCACGTCGCGCCCGACGGCGCGCAGCGCGCTCGAGAGCTCGAACACCGTGAAGCCGACGAGGGCCGCCGCGAACGGGATGAACAGCCACGGGGTGATCAGCAGGCTCGCGAGCAGGATCCCGCCGAGTCCCACCCCGATCGCGATCGCGGCGAGCAGATTGCGCCCCGTCCGCGCCTTGATCTTCTCCTGCGTGGCGTCGAACTGGTCGCGGGCCGCCTTGACCTGAGCCTCGAACTCGTCGCGCGCGTGCTGCGCGTGCAGCTCGAAATCCTCGCGGGCGCTGCGTTTCCGGGATGCGCCGTCGTCGTCGGGTTCGGCGTGCATCAGACCTCGAGGAGCTCGGCTTCCTTGCGCTTGAGCGCCTCGTCGATCGCCTCGACGTGGGTCTTGGTGAGCGCGTCGAGCTCCTTCTCGGCGCGGGCCACCTCGTCCTCGCCGACCTCCTTGGTGGCGTCGAGGTCGTCCTTCGCCTTGCGACGAACGTTGCGGATGGCGACCTTGGCGTCCTCGCCCTTGGCCCGCACGATCTTGACGTACTCCTTGCGGCGGTCCTCGGTGAGCTCGGGCATCGTCACCCGGATGATCGTGCCGTCGTTGCTCGGGGTCGCGCCGAGGTTCGGGAAGTTGACGATGGCCTTCTCGATCTCCTTGAGCGCGGCCTTGTCGTAGGGGGTGATGACGAGGGTGCGCGCCTCGGGATTCTGCAGGCCGGCGAGCTGACCGAGCGGGGTGGGGGTGCCGTAGTAGTCGACGAGGATCTTCTGGAACAGGGCGGGGTTCGCGCGCCCCGTGCGCACCGTGGCGAAGTCGTCGCGGGCCACCTCGACGGCCCGGTTCATCTTGTCCTTGGCCTCGGCGAGAACGTCACTGATCACGGCGGCTCCTTACATCCCAGCAGACTCCCCCCAGCTTAGTGATCCCCGCGAGATGTCAGTTGTTGCGGGATCCGGGGCCGAATTCTGCAGCTTCTGACATCTCGGCGGATGTGACGTGGTCGATGAGGCGCTCGACGGGGCCGAGGAAGGCGGGGTCGAGGTCGGTGTAGGTGCGGACTGTCGCGAGGATGCGCTGCCAGGCGTGCGCGATGTCCGCTTGGGTGTCGTGGGGCCAGCCGAAGGCGGCGCAGATGCCGTGCTTCCAGTCGGTGCCGCGCGGGATCACGGGCCAGGCGCGGATGCCGAGACGCTCGGGGCGGATGGCCTGCCAGACGTCGATGAAGGGGTGGCCGACGATCAGCGTGTGCTCCCCCGCGAGCTGCTGCGCGATCCGGGACTCCTTCGAGCCGGGCACGAGGTGATCCACAAGCACGCCGATGCGACGGGCGGGTCCCGGCCGGAACTCGGCGAGCGCGGCGGGTAGGTGATCCACGCCCTCCAGATACTCGACAACGACACCCTCCACGCGCAGGTCGGCGCCCCACACCTTCTCCACGAGCTCGGCGTCGTGCCTGCCCTCCACGTAGATGCGGCTCGCCCGGGCGACCCGGGCCCGCTGACCCGCGACGGCGCGCGAGCCGGATGCCGTGAGCAGCCGCCCCTGCGGTCCGGCAATCGGCGGGCTGAGGATCACGGCCGCGCCCTCCACGAGGAACCCGCCGCCGAGCGGGAACCAGCGCACGCGACCGTGGCGATCCTCGAGCCCGACGTTGCCCTTCTCCACGCGCACCACGGCGCCCACGAAGCCGTCGACGAGCTCGACCACGAGGCCCGGCTGCGCCTCGACGCGTGGCACCTGCGTCCGCCCGCGGGCACGCCAGTCGCCGGCGAGCACGTCGCCGTCGTAGCGGTCGGTCACGCCGTGACCAGCGTGCCGATGTGCTCGCCCTGTAGCGCCTTGGTGATGTTGCCGGCGGGCTCCATACCGAACACGAGCATCGGCATCCCGTTGTCCATGCACAGGCTGAACGCGGTCGAGTCGACCACCTTGAGGCCCTGCACGAGCGCCTCCTGGTAGCTGATGCGGTCGAGCTTGGTGGCGTTCGGATCCTTGCGGGGGTCGGCCGTGTAGACGCCGTCGACGCCGTTCTTGGCGACCAGCACGGCGTCCGCGCCGATCTCGAGGGCGCGCTGGGCGCTCACGGTGTCGGTCGAGAAGTACGGCAGGCCGGCGCCCGCGCCGAAGATGACGACGCGGCCCTTCTCGAGGTGCCGCTCGGCGCGCAGCGGGATGTAGGGCTCGGCCACCTGAGTCATCGAGATCGCCGACTGCACGCGCACCTGGGCGCCGGCCTGCTCGAGGAAGTCCTGCAGGGCGAGGGCGTTCATGACGGTGCCGAGCATGCCCATGTAGTCGGCGCGGCCGCGGTCCATGCCGCGCTGGCTGAGCTCGGCGCCGCGGAAGAAGTTGCCACCGCCCACGACCACCGCGACCTCCACCCCGCCCGCGTCGTCGGGGCTCTTCGGGGTGGCCGCCGCGATCTCGCGTGCGATGCCGCTCACCACATCCGGGTTCACGCCGAGGGATCCGGCGCCGAACGCCTCACCCGAGAGCTTGAGCAGGACGCGGCGGCGCTTCGACATGGGTGTCCTTCCGGGGGGATGCGGGCCGGTGGGCCGGATCCAGAGTACCCGAGGGCGGCGTCGGAGCCGGGAGCTAGAGTGCCGCCATGAGCGACTACCAGGTGCTGCAGATCGGCGGGCTCGACGAGTGGCGCGGCCACTACGGCGGATTCCGGCCGTCGACGTCTCGCGACGGCCGGCGGGTGGTCGATCACGAGCTCTCGATGCAGTACATCGGGCTCACCGCGAACGCACTCGAGCCCGGCGAGGAGGCCGGCTATTGGCACGTGCACTCACGGATCGAGGAGCTGTACGTCTTCCTGGAGGGACTGGGACAGATGGGCCTGGACGACGACGTCGTCGACGTCGGGCCGGGCACCGTGATCCGGGTGGGCCAGGGCGTGTGGCGCAGCTGGCGCTGCGATGCCGCGAGCCCCGGCGAGTTGCGCTGGCTCTGCATCCGCGCGGGCGGCTCCGAGCTGCCCGAGTTCCCCGACGACAGCACCCGCGACGTCGAGCGTCCCTGGCCGTGGTGAGCGTCGCGCCCACTGCGGGTGCCGCCATCCCGTCAACGGGGGGTGCCCGTTTGCCGAGAGGCGCTCATCGGCGCGGATAACGTGGCGCGTATGCATCTCATCCGTCGCCGAGGGCTCCGTCCCGCGTACCTGGTGTTGTCAGCCCTCGTCCTCGGCGCCACGCTCACCGCTCTCACCTCACCCGCGTCCGCGCAGGCGGACCCGGGTGACGGCACCACGATCACGATCCCGGGGCACACCGGGGCGCGTGCTCTCGCCACGGGCCCCGACGGTGCGATCTGGGCGGTCGGCGGCCTCTCGGCGGGGGACTCCTGGGTGGTGCGACTGTCGCTCGACGGCACGATCCTGTCCGACATGCCGCTGGCGTCGGGCGCGATCCCCATCTCGATCGCTGAAGGCGCGGACGGACGGATGTGGATCGCATACGGCAACATCTCGACCGTCATCGCCATCGCCGCGGATGGAACGGTGAGCAGCTACGCAACCCCGAATCCCGCGAACGAGGTGATCATGGCCGGGCCGGACGACCGGATGTGGGTGCTCGGCATCAACCAGGTTGCGGTGATGACGCTCGACGGCGGCGTCGAGGCGACCATCCCGACAGGCAGCCAGCCGAGCGATCTCGTCGTCGGTTCGGACGGCTACATCTGGGTCAACAGCTTCGGTGACTCCACCCTCTTGCGGATCGACCCGGTGACCCGGGCTGTGAGCACGTTCGCCACGGTGGGACGCCCTGGCAACGGCCTCGCGGTGGGCCCCGACGGTGACATCTGGTACCCCAAGCTCATCGCCAGCACCATCGGCCACATGCCGGCTGCCGGCGGTGCCGAGACCACCATCCCTGCACCCGCGGCGAATCCCAACTATCTGCTCTTCGACTCCACCGGAACGCTCTGGGCGAGCTATCAGGGGTCCCTCGACCACGTCACCGCCACCACCGGTGCGACCACCATCGACTACCCGGTGGGAGACACGTCCTTCACCGCGCGCATGCTCGAGACCTCGGATGGGCGCATCTGGGTGGTCATGCTCGACGCCGCCGCGGCCTCCATCCGCATCATCGACCCTGTTCGGGCACCGACCTTGCGCGCGGATGCTCCCGCCGCGACCCTCGGCACCAGCTACGACGTGACGATCGGCCGCGGCGGGCAAGCGACGTTCTCGATCGACGAGGGCGCCCTTCCCGCCGGGCTCTCGCTTGATCCGGCGACGGGCCGCATCACGGGCGCACCGACCGCGCTCGCCTCCTCGAGCTTCCGCGTCACGGTCACGAACCCGCTCGGAACAGCGACGCGGACCTTCACCCTGACCGTCCTGCCTCCCACGGAGCTCGCGGAGACCGGTCCGACCGACGCCCTCGCCCCACTCGCGTTCGCGGTCGCGGCCCTGCTGGCGGGCACGGTGCTCGTCCGCGTGCGGCGCCGACACCCCTGAGGCTTCCGAGCCGATGGTCCGGTTTCGGCCGGATGGCACCCGCGAAAGCGCGCCATCCGGACGAAACCGCACCCGGAACGCGGCGAGGGGCCCCGGATCGCGCGGATCCGGGGCCCCTCGGGCGTGCGCGTGAGCGCGGTGCTGCCTAGGCGCCGACCTTGAACCGGGCGAAGCCCGTCACGGTCAGGCCGGCGTCGGCGAGGACCTTGCCGACGGTCAGCTTGTTGTCGCGGGCGTAGTCCTGCTCGAGCAGGGCCACCTGCTTGAAGAAGGCACCGAGGCGACCCTCGACGATCTTCGGCAGGGCGGCCTCCGGCTTGCCCTCCTCGCGGCTGATCTGCTCCACGATGCGACGCTCGTTGTCGACGTCGGCCGGGGGCACATCCTCCTTGCCGAGGTAGGTCGGGTCGGCGAAGGAGATGTGCTGCGCGATCGAGCGGGCGGTCTCCACGTCGTCACCGGTGTACGCGACCACGACGCCGATCTGCGGCGGCAGGTCCTTCGAGGTGCGGTGCAGGTAGACCGCGAACTTCTCGCCGGCGATCCGGGCCACGCGACGCAGCTCGATCTTCTCGCCGATGGTCGCAGCCTGGTCCTCGATGAGCGCGCCCACCGTGGTGCCGTCGACCGCGACCGCGAGGGCCGCATCCACCGTCTCGGCGCCCGAGTCGGCGAGGGCGGCGACGATCTTGTCGGCGAGGGCGATGAACTTCTCGTTCTTCGCCACGAAGTCGGTCTCGCAGGCGAGCTCGATGAGCGTCACCGCGGTGGCCGACTCGACGACGGCGACGAGGCCCTCGCTCGTGGAGCGGTCGGCACGCTTCGCGTTGCCCTTCGCTCCCTTGAGGCGCAGGATCTCGACGGCCTTCTCGATGTCGCCATCGGCCTCGACGAGAGCGTTCTTGGTGTCGACCATGCCGGTGCCGAGGCGCTCGCGCAGGGCCTTCACGTCTTCCAGGCTGAAGTTGGCCATGGATGTTGTCCTTACTGGTTCGGGATTACTGGGCGGCGGGCTTCTTGGCGGCAGGCTTCTTGGCAGGCTTCTCGGCCTCGACCTCAGCCTCGGCCTCGGCGGCGGGAGCCTCCTCGGCAGCGGCCTCCTCGGCGGCGACCTCCTCCACGGCGGCCTCGGCCTCGGCGACCACCACGGCGACCTCCTCGGCCGCAGCCTCGGCATCACCCTCGACACGCTCGTCGACGGCCTCGATCTGCTCGGCGACCGACGGGGTCTCCGAGGCCTCGAGGAGCTCGCGCTCCCACTCGGCGAGCGGCTCGACGGCCGAGACGTTGCCCTCGGCCTCCGGCTTCTGGTGACGCTGGATGAGACCCTCGGCCGCGGCGTCGGCGATGATGCGGGTGAGCAGGCCCACCGAACGGATCGCGTCGTCGTTGCCCGGGATCGGGTACTGCAGCTCGTCGGGGTCGGCGTTGGTGTCGAGGATGCCGATCACCGGGATGCCGAGCTTGGTGGCCTCGTTGACTGCGAGGTGCTCACGCTTCGAGTCGACGACCCAGATGGCCGACGGGGTCTTGGTGAGGTTGCGGATGCCGCCGAGGGTCTTGTGCAGCTTGTCGAGCTCGCGCTTCTTGATGAGGAGCTCCTTCTTGGTGAAGCCCTTCGTCGTGTCGTCGAAGTCGATCTCCTCGAGCTCCTTCATGCGCGCGAGGCGCTTGGAGACCGTCTGGAAGTTGGTGAGCAGTCCGCCGAGCCAGCGCTGGTTGACGTAGGGCTGGCCGACGCGGGTCGCCTGCTCGGCGATGGCCTCCTGGGCCTGCTTCTTGGTGCCGACGAAGAGGATGGTGCCGCCGTGGGCGACCGTCTCCTTGACGTAGTCGTAGGCCTGATCGATGTAGGCCAGCGACTTCTGCAGGTCGATGATGTGGATGCCGCTGCGCTCGGTGAGGATGAAGCGCTTGACCTTCGGGTTCCACCGGCGGGTCTGGTGTCCGAAGTGCACGCCGCTGTCGAGCAGCTGGCGGATGGTGACGACGGCCATGGCCGTTCCTTTCCGGCAGGCACGGCGAAGCCGGGCCCGCATGTTCTCAGTTGTCTGCCGCGACCGGTCGGTCGCGATCCCTGGTGCCCGGACGCGATCCCGCACACCGTCTCCGGTGGGACTGAAGGGATTGCTGCCACGAGTGGGCACGCGAAGTCACCCGCCGAAACGGGTGCTACGGGGAGTCTAGCACCGCTCGTCCCCCGCGGGGAGCGGGCCGATCCCTCCCCCGCCACCGCGCGGGCCCTGTGGGGGCCCAGGGTGCAGGCGAGGATGGGCGGATGCGCCGCCTCCTCCGCCTCCGCCCGCTCGCCGCGGCGCTCGTCGCCGCCGCGCTGTGGAGCTGGCCGGTGGCGGCCCCGCATCCGATCGTGCGCGGCTTCGTCGCGCCCGCGACGCCGTACGCGGCCGGTCATCGCGGGATCGACGTGCGTGCGCCCGAGGGTGCCGAGGTGAGGGCGCCCGCGGGGGGTGTCGTGCGGTTCGCCGGATGGGTGGTGGACCGCCCGGTGCTGTCGATCGACCACGGAGGCGGCGTCGTCTCGAGCTACGAGCCGGTCGCCACCACGCTCCAGGCGGGCGACCGGGTGCGCCGCGGCGACGTCATCGGCACCGTGCTCGCCGGGCACTGCGCATCCCCGTGCCTGCACCTCGGGGTGCGTGTCGACGGCGCCTACCTCTCGCCGCTGCTGTTCCTCGGCGGCCAGCCGCGCGCCGTGCTGTTGCCGCTGGGTCCCGATGGGCGATGATGCCTGCATGGGTCCCGATGATCTCGGTTTCGGTTTCGACGCGTTCGGCGCCTTCGGCGTGGTGTTCGTGGTGCTGCTCGTGCTCGGCCTGCTGTTCATCGCGGCCGTCATCACCTTCATGGTCATCGCGATCACGAGGAACGTGCGCAAGGCGAAGGAGCTCGGGCACGATCCGCTCACGATGGAGACCGAGCTGACCGCGCGCGCGATCGACTCGAAGCTGCTGGCGCCCGAGGTCTCCACCGAGGCGCGGCTCGCCGAGCTCGACGACTTGCACGCCCGCGGTGTCATCACGGCGACCGAGTACGCCACGGCGCGTGCCGAGGTGATCTCGAGCCTCTGAGCCGGAAGCCCGCCGCTCAGGCGCGGGGATGCGCGAGCCGGTAGCTCTCGCGCAGCCGTTCGATCGACACATGCGTGTACAGCTGCGTCGTGGCGAGGCTCGCGTGACCGAGCAGCTCCTGCACGATCCGCAGATCGGCGCCGCCGTCGAGCAGGTGGGTGGCGGCGGTGTGCCGCAAGGTGTGCGGCCCGGCCGGCCCGCTCCCCGGGAACTCGGCCAGCTCGCGGGCGATGAGCTCGTAGACGCTGCGGGTGTTGAGACGCCCGCCACGGGTCCCGAGAAGCACGGCGTCGCCGGATGCCGAGGTCGCCAGGCGCGGCCGAGCCGACTCGAGGTAGGCGTCGAGGGCGCGCGCCGCGGGTGCCCCGAACGGCACCACGCGCTCTCTCGCCCCTTTGCCGAGCACCCGTAGGGTGCGCGCCTCGCGATCGATGTCCGCACGGTCGAGGCCGACGAGCTCGCTCACGCGCAGGGCGGAGGCGTAGAGCAGTTCGACAACGGCGAGGTCGCGCCGGGCGATCGGGTCGTCGTCGTCCGCGCGGCGCTGCAGTCGCTCCAGGATGGTGTCGAGTTGGGGGCGGGTGAGCACCCGCGGCAGGCGGCGCCCGCTGCGGGGGGTGCGCAGCCGCAGCCCCGGATCGCTCGCCAGCTCGCCGGTGCGGGTGAGCCAGGCGGTGAAGGTGCGAGCCGAGGAGGTGCGCCGCGCGAGGGTTGTCGGGGCGAGGCCCGCCTCGGACCCCTTCCACACCCAGTCGCGCAGGGTCTCCAGGTCGAGCTGCGCCGCATCCGCCTGCCCGAGGCCTTCGCTGAAGGCCGCCAGATCCGCGAGGTCGGCCCGGTATGAGCGCACCGTGTGCGAGGAGTAGCCGCGTTCGAGCGTCAACTCGGCGAGGTACCGCTCGATCGCCGCGCGCAGCTCCATGCGCTCATGGTGCCACCGCTCAGCCGCGCCCGGAGCGCTCCACCTCGGCGAGGCTGAAGGTCGAGGTCTTCGAGGAGAACGCCTCCCGGCGCTCCTCGGCGCTCATGCGGGCGAGCGCCTCGAGGAAGGCGCCCGAGAACCCGGACACCCGGGGGGCGTCGCTGATGGGCACGATCGCATGCACCACCTGGTCGGCGTAGACGTTCACGAGGTTGAAGGTCTGTCCGCGATCGATGCCGGCGAGAGTGCCCGGTTCGGCGCTCGCGTCGATCGTGTAGCAGGTGGCCGCCGCGACCGAGACGGGGACCCCCGCGAAGGTGCCGCTCGTGGAGTAGTGCAGGTGCCCGGCGAGCACACCGCGCACATCGCTGCCGCGCACAACCTCGGCGAGCTCCGCCTGATGGTCGAGCTCGATGATCGCCATGAGTTCGACGGGCGACGGGATGGGCGGATGATGCAGCGCCAGCAGGGTGCCGTGCGGCGCCGGGGTGGCGAGTTCGGCGCGCAGCCAGTCGAGCTGTTCGGGCACGAGGTCGCCGTGGTGGTAGCCGGGCACGGTCGAGTCGAGGGCGATGATGCGGAGACCGCCCACGTCGTAGACCCGATCCTGCGGCGCGCCGCTCGCCTCCTCACCCAGCAGGATCGAGGCGAACGGACCGCGCTCGTCGTGGTTGCCCATGACCCAGATCACCTGGGATCCCATGCGTGCGGCGGCCGGCTCGACGAGCGCCTTGAGTCGCTCGTAGGCGTCGGGTTCGCCGAGGTCGGCGAGGTCGCCCGTGATGACGATCGCCTCGGGGCGCACCCCGGAGCGCTCGAGCTGGGCAAAGGCCCGCGCGACGTGGGCATCGGTGTCGACGGCACCGTAGAGCGGACGACCGCCGCCGAGCAGGTGCGTGTCGCTCACATGGGCGATGACGTGGACGGGCGGCGCATGCTGGCCGAGCTGGACCATGGTGCCGAGCGTAGCGTCAGCGGCTGACGCCGGGGGGTGGCCTCAGGATGTCGCGCCGTAGTCGTAGAACCCCTTGCCGGTGGCCACGCCGAGGCGCCCCTGGTCGATGTAGTTCTCCTTGAGCCAGGCGGCGATCTTCTGCGACTTCTCGTCGCCGTGAACCATGATGTTGTAGGGCGTGTTGAGGCCGATGACGTCGAAGATCTGGAACGGTCCGAGCGGGGCGCCCGTGCCGATCCGCCAGACCTTGTCGACGTCGGCCGGCTCGGAGTAGCCGAAGGCGGCGAGCTCGGCGGCGGAGTGCAGCAAGGGCACGAGCAGCGAGTTCAGCACGTATCCGGCCTTCTCCTTGCGGATCGGGATCGGGACCATGCCGATCCTCGCGGCGAAGTCGACGACCGTGTCGAAGACGGCCGGATCGGTGTCGGGGGTGCCCATGATCTCCGCGGTGTTGAACACCCACACGCGGTTTGCGAAATGCAGGGCGAGGAAGCGGTCCGGGCGGCCGGTGGCGTCCTTGATGGCGCTCGGCAGGAGCGTCGAGGAGTTGGTGGCGAAGATCGTCTTCTCGGGGGCGAGGGCGGCGAGCTTCTCGTAGGTGGAGCGTTTGAGCTCGAGCACCTCGGGGACCGCCTCGATCACGAGGTCGGCGTCGGCGACCGCGTCGGCGAGGTCGGTGGTGGTGCGGATGCGAGCGAGCGCGGCGTCCGCCGCGCCGTCGGCGGCGCCGGGGACTTCGGCCGCGTAGGTGGCGGCGAGGCCCGCGAAACGCTGCCGGGCGGCGGCGAGCGCCTCGTCGGTGATGTCGTAGGCGGTCACCTCGATGCCGTGGAAGGCGGTCTGGAAGGCGATCTGCGAACCGAGCACTCCGGTTCCGAGCACGGTGACCTTGGCGATGTCGTTCATGTGCCGAGCGTATCCGCGCCGCCCCGCGGAATCACCCCGTCTTCTCGTGAACGCGCACCCAACCGCCGCCGCGTTCGGCGACGGCCCCCTCGAGTGCCAGCACCCCGAGTTCGGCCCGCACCCGGTCGAGGGCGAGCCCCGAGAGCAGCGCGATCCGGTCGACGGATCGCGCGCTGCGGAGGGAGAGGGCGTCGAGCAGGCGGATGCGGGTGCCGCCCGGGTCGGCGGGCCGGCGCCGACCGGAGGCCTCCACCTGCTCGACGGCCGCTCCCTCCGCGTTCGCCGTCGCCGGCTCGACCTCGAGGGGCACGAGTTCGGCGACCTCGTCGGCGGTCGTCACGCAGACGGCGTCGTACTCGCGCAGCAGCCGGTGGCACCCCGCCGATGCGGAACTCGTCACGGGACCCGGCACCGCGCCGAGCGGTCGTCCGAGCGCCGCCGCATGCCCGGCCGTGTTGAGCGAGCCCGAGCGCGCCCCGGCCTCGACGACCACCGTCGCGATGCTGCTCGCCGCGATGAGCCGGTTGCGCATGAGGAAACGCCATTTCGTGGGTGCGACCCCGCAGGGCACTTCGGAGACGACCGCGCCGCTCGCCACGATCCGGGCGAGCAGCGCCTCATGCCCGGCCGGGTAGAAGCGGTCGAGGCCGCCCGCGAGGAAGGCGACGGTGGTGCCCCGGCTGGCGAGCGCGGCGCGGTGCGCGGCGCCGTCGATGCCGTAGGCGGCGCCCGACACGATCGCGTAGCCGCGATCCACGAGCCCGGCGGACAGCTCGACGGCGACGTGCTCCCCGTAGCCGGTCGCGGCGCGCGCACCGACGATGGCGATGGCCCGATCCAGCTCCCCGAGCGCCTCGCGGTTCCCCCGCGTCCACAGCGCATTCGGCGCGTGCGGTCCGAGGTCCGCGAGACCACGCGGCCACTCGGGGTCGCCGGGCACGATGAGGCTCGCGCCGAAGCGCGCCGCCTGCCGGAACGCGAGCAGGGCCGCCGCCTTCGAGATGCGCGGCGTCCAGCGGGCGACGGCCTCCGCGAGCTCGGTGTCGTCGACCTCGACACCCCGCTCGACGATCGCGGCGCGCAGGAGGCCACCGGAATGATCGTCGATGAGGCGTGCGAGGGAGGTCTCGGCCCCGAGCGCCTCGATCACGGCCGTCGCGTGCCGGTCGCCCGGCTCGGCGATGCCGCTCCAGGTGCCGCGCGCGAACCGCTCCGCGACCGCATCGCGGTCGTGGTCCGGTGCCGTCACCGCACGAACGAGGGTCGCGACCGTCGAGGTCGCGATGCCGAGGATCGTCATACCGCCGCCTTCCGCAGGTACAGAGCCCGACCGAGCTGGTCGAGGCCGGGTCGTTCGACCCCGTCGAGGTCGGCGAGGGTCCACGCGAGCCTCAGCACCCGGTCGTAGCCGCGCATCGTGAGGGCCCCGCGCTCGAGCGCCCGGTCGAGAGCGGAGGTCGATCCGGACGCGGGCGCGCCGTCCCGGCGAAGCCAGCCGCCGGGCGCGTGGGCGTTGAGTCGCCACGGCTGGTCCGCGAGCCGCCGCGCGGCGCGGTCCCGCGCCTCGACCACCCGCGCCCGCGCCGCCGCGCTCGTCGTGACGGGCGCCTGGGTCGAGAGCCGCAACTGCGCGGCCGTGACCCGGGGGACGTCGAGCTGGATGTCGACGCGGTCGAGCAGGGGCCCCGACATCCGCCCGAGATACCGGCGGCGGGCGAAGGGGCTGCAACTGCACTCGGCGTCGCGCACGCCCGCATTGCCGCATGGGCACGGGTTCGCGGCGAGCACGAGCTGGAATCGGGCGGGGAAGCTCGCGGTGGCCGCCGCGCGGGAGATCGTGATGACCCCCGACTCGAGCGGTTGACGCAGCGCATCCAGAGCGGACGGCGCGAACTCGGGTGCCTCACCGAGGAACACCAAAAAGCGCCTTTGCCTGTCTCAGGGCCGCGACGCTCTCGCGACGCTTCCGCGACGCTGGTGCGACGCTGAGGCTATACTGAGCGTCGCGGCCAAAAGCCAATGATTACTTGCCCTCCGGGCTCGTTGCGACGCTGCGACGCTCCCATGGACACCTTTGCAGTATGGACACCAGTTTTGGCTCCCACCAAGACGCCGGCCACCTCGGCCTGCTGATCCACCCCGTTGCGCATCTCCGCGCAGATCGGAACCCATCATGGCAACACCCCTGGAGCCCCGCCCCTACCTCGCCATCCACCTCGTGACCGTGGCGCCTGACGGCCTCCGCGACCTGCACGTGCGGGTCGCCACCCGTACCTCTGGCGTCGTCGTCAAGCGTCTGAACGCTGGCGAGTCACACCAGCCCCTCCTCCCCTGGCTCGAGTCGGCTCAGCTGCAGCTGCCCCACTCGTTCCAGTCCTACCGGCTCGCCTGGGGCGTCGGTGCTGGCGAGCACGCCACCGCGCTCGTCTTCGGCCACGACCCTCTTGCCGACGGCGGCTCGTTCGATGATGAGCACGGCTACTCCGGTCCGGTCGGCGGCGTCCGCGATGACGTCCTCCTCGGCGCTGACTATGAGACCCTGTGGGGCTCGGACGGCGGCCCCGACTTCATCGACCACGCCGGCCAGCCTGTTCCCCGCGACCAGGTCAACCTCGTCGGCGTCTATCCGAACCTCCTGACCGCTGAGAACCGCGGGAAGGTGGTCAAGTGAGTGCCACGACCGACGCGCTGGACGCCTTGATCGCTGACTACGTCCTGATGGTGAACTCCGCGGGCGAGGGCTTCACGGTCCCGCGCGATCCCTCGGCTCCTCGGGTCGCGATGGCCGCCGACGCGCTCGTGAGCGACTTCCTCTACCGGCTCGATCGCGAGCACGGCATCGACGCCTACAGCCGCACGGACGCCGTTCGCTCGTGGCTCGACACCCGGCTCACGATCAGCACGGCGGGTCGCCTCCGCGTCCCGGTCGCCCTCCGCGCCCACCAGGTGGTGGATGACGACACCGGCGCTCCGCGTCTGCTCATCGACCTCGGGGACCCTGAGGTCGGGTTCTTCATCGACGTGCGCGCTGGTGGCTGGACCCTGTTCGACCCGCGGGTGCCCGGCGCCGACGAGCGCTACCCGGTGGACGAGCGCCCGGTGTTCACGCGCCCCTCGACCGACTTCCGAGCCCTCCCGATCCCCCGCCGTGGCGAGGTCCGCGGCGAGGGGCGCGACTGGCTCCGTGGCGCGCTGAACCTGAGCGAGCGTGACTGGCGGCTCGTCTGGGGCTGGATGCTCACGGCCTACTTCTCGCAGTGGGACCGCCAGGGCCTCCTGTTCGTCGCGCCCACGAAGGTCGGCAAGACCCTCCGCGCCGGCATGGTCCTCCGCTTCATCCAGCCCTCGGACCCTCACGCCGACGGCATCGGGGCGGACTTCCCCGAGAGCCAGCGCGAGTGGGGCAGCCTGATCGCCGGCAACGCGGTCCTCGCGTTCGACGACGTGGAGCGGATCAGCGACAAGGCCCACGGCAACCTCAAGCGCATCGTCACGGGCGTCGCGTTCAAGACGCAGACCCTCTACAAGACGAGCGGCCTCACGGTCACCCGCGGCAAGCGCCCCCTTGTGCTCACCGCGTCGGGCACCCCGTCTGGGCTGCGCGACGACCTGCGCAACCGGCTCTGGCTGGTCGAGCCCACGGCCCCGCCTGTGGGCGACCGGCTGCGCTCGACGTTCGAGCACATGGCCCCGGCGATCTTCGCGGACCTGCTGGACGACCTCGCTGACGCCCTGGCCCTCTACCTCCCCGCGGAGGGCGAGTTGGCTCGGCAGATCAGCGAGACCGGCGTGGGGGTCCGGCCCCTGGAGGTCACGGCCTTGTTCCGCGCGCTCGACCGCGCCCAGGGGCTCGACCCCTCGGCCGGCTTCGAGCAGGCTGCGCGTGACGCGCTCCAGGACTCGCTCATGGAGGCCGCGTCGGGCGATCGCTTCGCCTACACGGTGCGGGTGTTCCTCAGCGGCCACCCGGACGGCGGCGTGCTGTCGAGCCAGGACCTCCTGGCTGGGCTGGCCGAGACCGCGCGCGAGCTCTTCCCTGACTCGCACCCCGAGCGCGAGGACTGGTTCCCGAAGGACGCGACTCGCATGGGCACGTTCTTCACGAAGAAGGCCGACAGCCTCAACGAAGCCGGCGTCTACCTCGCGAAGAGGATGCCCGACCGCAACACCCGCGGCTGGGCGTGGGAGCCGATCCCCGAGGACCTGCGCGTCTACGCGCCGACCGCGCCCGCGCCCGTCCGGCTGCCTGTTCGGACCTCGGACAGCGACCTCAGCGGCCCGGCCTTCCCCGACGAGCCCAAGGGCTAGCCCCGCGCAACGTTTGCGCAACAGATGGTCCCGCGAGGCTCCCCGCGGCGCCGTCTGGCCCCGTAGTACCCGCCCCAGATGCGGTATATACCGGTGGGGAGAGAAAACGGCTCTCCCGCCTCACTGACGCCTCGGCCCTCGCTGGCCGGGGCGTTACTGTTTGCCTGCGCTACCTGAGGAGCCTCGTGCCTCGTCGCAACCGCCGCCGCCCCGCCGCCGATCCGGTCCAGTACACTCGCCTGCTCGCTGAACTCCGCGACGCCTGGGCCGTCCGCATGGGCGCGACCTGGCATGAGGTCCGCGCGGCCCGCCGGGCTGGCATCGAGCCCGGCACCCCTGCCTTCGGCAGGTTCCAGAGGGAGCACCGGCGCACGCGCCAGGAGCGGGAGGCCTCGCGCCCCGTCTCGGTGGACGACGCTCGCTCCGTCCTCGCGGCGTACATCTCATGACAGCTGACTGGTGCCCCGTGGCGGGGTTCCCCGGCTACGAGGTCAACAGCCAGGGTCAAGTGCGCTCGCTCGATCGCATCGACAATCTGGGTCGCCCTCGCCGTGGGCGCTTGCTGAAGCCCCGGGACGCCAATCAGAAGGGCCACCTGTCTGTGGTGCTCTCACACGATGGGTTGCGCCAGACGGCTCGCGTCCATCGCCTCGTTGCTAGCGCGTTCATCCCGAACCCTCTGGGTTACCCGCTCGTCAGGCACCTCAACGGGAACCCCGCCGACAATCGCGCCGCCAACCTCGCTTGGGGTGACGTCGCGATGAACTGGGCCGACGCGCGCCGACACGGGACGGCGCGCCGAGCCGCCGGCCATTAGACCACCCGCGCCAGTCGCGGGTACATAGCGCTCGACCTCGGTCGGGTGCGCTCCGCCGCGTCCGCGGTGCCGAGGCCCAGGAGGGCAGAGCGCCGAGCACGGACACCGGTCGCTGCCAGCCAGTCCACCCGCAGGAGCGGGACCGGGCCGCTAGGCCGCAGTCGGGCAGGCACTTCCGGCGTCAGTCGACGCCACAAAGTGACCCTACCCATTGGAGTCAACCATGGACACCAAGTCCACCCTTCGGGCGGAACTCTCCGCCCTCCAGATCAAGCTCTCCGCCGCGGTCGAGGCCGCGAAGTCGAGCGGTCGCGACCTCACTCCCAGCGAGGCGGATGCGATCGAGCGCGGCTCGGAGCGCGCGGTCGAAATCAAGGCCCAGCTGAACGCGATCGAGCGTGGCGAGAAGAACGCCGCTCTCATGGCGGGTGCGGGTGCCGGTGACTACGGCTTCGACGCCGGCATCAACGGTCGCCAGCACGCTGAGCAGAGCCCGGCCGGCGCGAAGGGCTTCATCACCCCCGCGTCGATCAAGTCGATGACCTCGGCTGTCGCGGCTCGGGGCATCAAGGCGCTCGTCGCGGGTGGCTCGTCCACCACGGCGGTCGCTCTGGCAACCGACCCCATCCCGCTCGGTCAGCCGAACCTGGGCCTGCTCTCCCTCATCCCGACCAAGGTGCGGGAGACGCCCAACTACAAGTACCTGCGCCAGACGGTGCGGACCAACAACGCGGCCGTCGTGGCTGCGGGCGGCACCAAGCCGACCTCGGTCTACACGGTCGCGGAGGTCGCGGGCGCGCTCCAGGTGGTCGCCCACCTGAGCGAGTACGTGGACAAGTACCTGCTGGACGACAACGACGACCTGGAGCGGTTCCTCGCGGGCGAACTCCAGGACGGCGTGATCCGCAAGGTCACCGCGAACGCGATCGCCGCGTTCGCCGCGACCTCGGGCATCCAGACGCAGGCGTTCACGGACACCGCGGCGGACAGCATCTACGCCGGTGCGTCGAAGGTCTCGGACCTGGGCTACTCGCCCTCGCTCGTGATCCTCAACGTCGCCGACTACGACGCGATCCGCCTCTCCAAGGACGCGGAGGGTCGCTACTTCGGCGGCAGCCCGTTCGAGGGCGGCGCACGTCCCGGCGTGTGGGGCTTCAACACCCTCATCAGCGCCGACCAGGCTGCGGGCGAGGCGCTCGTGCTCGACACCTCGAAGGTCGGCATCAGCACCGACCGCGAGGGCATCCAGACGGTCTGGGACGCGATCAGCGGCTTCGACACGAACCGCGTTCGTGCTCGCACCGAGGGTCGCTTCGCTACCGACGTGTTCTCGCCGGCGGCAGTCGCCAAGGTGACGCTCACCGACGCCTGACCTCGTCAACCTCCGCGGGTAGGTAACCCGCAGGGCCGGCACCTGTCAAAGGGTGTCGGCCCACTCAGCCACGGCCGCCCGGCGTGCGAGGCCTTCGAATGCCTTCTCGGAGCCCGCGTCGGCGCGGTCGTGGCGACTACTTCCCCAGCAGGGGGTATGCGGCCTGCATCCCGTGGCTGGTGGCCCTGCGGCTCAACCCCCGGCAATGGCGAAAGTATGTGCGGCCGTTTCCGATTCCGCGTCCCGAATCGACCTCCTGAAGGAGAACCGAATGCCTGCCCTCAACCGCCACGAAGCGATCGGCCATGTTGACGCGATCGCGTCACGCCTGAAGGCCGCGGGCGTCGAGAGCAGCACGCTCGCGCGCCTCTCGCGCGAGTTGAAGACTGAGGGTCCGGTCACCGCGGATCGCATCACCCTCCTCCAGTCGCTTGCCATGCAGTTCGAGACCGTTCTGCTCAACGCCCAGGCGCTGAGCCTCGGCGACTACAACCTGCCGGCGCTCCGCCTGCTCCTGTCGCAGGCGATCCCCCAGTCCCAAGACGCCGAGGCGTCGCGCTCGGCCGCCGAGGTACACGCGGCTATCGCCGCCGCCCTTGCACCATCACCCTCCCGCGGCTACCACCCCGGCCACCTCTGACTAGGAGCCATGATGACCACGCACACCGACGAACTCGAGCGGACGATCGCGTCCGACCCGGTGCTGTCCGACGAGGCGCACGCTGCCGAGGTCTACCTCGCGCGCACCCTCGCGGCCGAGCTCGACCGCCAGGCCGTCAGGGGCGACCTCCAGACCCGGACCATCGCGACCTACGCCGGCACTCTCGGCGCTCTCCGCCGCGTCGTCCGTGATGAGCGCGCCCGTCGCCTCCGTGAGTCGGCCCGCGAGACCCGACCGGCCTCGCGCCTCGCGATGATCCAGGCGCAGGCGGCGAAGGTGGCCGCCCCGGGCTCGTGACCTCCGCGCCGATCCGCTGCGCGGGCTGCAAGGCCGAGCGTCCCCGCGACGAGTTCGGCGTTGACCAGTCCCGGCCCGGAGGCGTCGCCCGCAGGTGCAAGGCCTGCGAGCGCGACCGCAAGCGCGCCGAGCGCTCGACCCCCGAGGGCCGGCGCGCCAACGTCGAGGCGGTGCGCCGTCACCGAGCCAAGATCGCCTCCCAGACTTCCGCGGGGAACCCTCCCGCCTGACCACCAGCGCGTCACGATCGATGACGCCGCCTGAGACCTGCCCTGGTTCGCCCGGGGCGACCACGCCATGCGGCTGCTACCCCGCGACGGCGTGCCCAAAGACCGAGCCCGGTCGCCTCGCGGGAGGTAGCACCCGCGTCGCGGCCGGGCTCTCTTTTCGTTTGGACAACCCATGAACCCCATCTCTGTCCGCGGCCACGTCGTCGCGTCCCTCGCCCTCCTCGTCGCCGTCGCGCCCGTCCTCGCCGTCCCGGTCCTCGTGGCCGCCGCGGTCGGTGCCCTCTGATGGGACGCCCTGTCGGGCGCGGCCTGACTGAGACCCGCGACGGCTTGATCGTCACCGCCCGCGAGCGCCAGCGCTTCAAGCGCGCCAACCGCCTCGCGCGTACCGACGACCAGATCGTCGCGGCCCGCATCGCTCGCCACCCGGACGGCCTCAAGTGGTGCCCCGGCTGTCAGCGCCAACTCCCCTTCCACGCGTTCGCCGAGAGCCGACGCGAGGTGGACGGCCTCAGCCCGCGGTGCTTCGGCTGCCGCGCGCACCGCGACGAACAGGAGACCCGCCCGTGACCGACGACACGACCCCCTCCCCCGAACTGGACCCGTCCGCCGACGCTCCTAGCATCTGGCAGCCGACCCCGCGGCTCCCCTCGACCCTGGAGGACAAGCCGTGGCGGTGACCGACGAGACCGGCGCGTTCGAGCCCTTCATGGCGGCTGGCCTCCGCCTCCGCGGCCTGCTCGCGGACGCCGCCGAGCCTCAGTGGATGGCTGGCGCGACGCCGGTCCCCCGTGAGGACACCACCGAGCGGAGCAGGGGCATGGTGAACGACCCCGTACCCACCGCAGCGGCCGACAAGCGCCGCCTGGAACTCCGCGCCGCGGTCATCGAGGCCGAGCGCGTCCTCCGCGGCGCTGACGCGGCCCTCGCTCAGGCGGTCGGGTCGCTGGAGGCTGCTCAAACCCGGTGGCTCTCAGAGGCCACGGAGCCTTCCGACGACGGTTAGCCCGCCAGGAAGATCCGGTGGTCCCAGATCGTCACCGGTGGCTCCGGGTGCTCGTGAAACGACGAAGCCCCCGAGGTCGGTTGACCCCGGGGGCTGTCGTGTCGCTCGACTCACGCCTTCGCGGCCGCGGCCTCCTGCTCGGCGAGCAGCGCCAGCGCCTTCTCGACCCGCTCCTTCTTGCGAGCGCGGGACGCCTGCGACTGGGCGACGCGGACGGCCTTGGCGTGAGTCGCCTTGACTGCGCGGGCGGCGTCGATGACCGCGTCGAGGCGCTTCAGGTACTCGGGCAGGTCGGCCTTCTCGACGGCGGCTCCGGCCTCCGCGGTCAGCGCGTCAAGCGCGGCGGTCAGGTTGTCGGTGTTCTTGGCGGCCATGGTGTGCTCCTTAGCGTCGGTGTGGCTCGTTGGTTCGAATGTGCCGCGCGGTCGTCGCCGCAGGAGCCCCTGGTCGCGGAGTCCAGTGGCTTCCCCGCGTTCAGTCGTCCTCGACGGGGTGCTCGATCCACACCGGCACCAGTCGGTCCTCCATGCGGCTCAGCCGCCCTGGGCTGGTCGCCTTGACGACCCGCACGCCGTCGAGCATGTCGCTCAGGATGTGTTGGCGCTCGGGGATGTCGCCGTCCTTCCACGCGTCCCGCAGCAGGCGCCCCGTCGCTGTCCGAACGGTCACGATCTTCCCTGGCTCTGCGAGTAGCCGGCGCCGCTCGGCCTTCAACTCGTCCAGCCTCGGCAGGAGCACCCCGTAATCGGCGCCGTCCGCGGCAAGCGCCGCCTGCAGGTCCTCGATCGCCTGGGCCACGTCGTCCAGCGCCCCGGCGTCGCCGCCCTCCGTGCGGGTCTCCACGCGGTACTCCTTCAGGTCGCCGATCATCTTGAGGATCGTCGCCTCCATGTACTCTTCCGCGGCGTCGCGGCTCACGCTCACGCCTGGGCACGAGTGGTCTGGTACTGCGCGGTTGGAGCACCTGAACGCGTCCACGTTCCGCCCCTTGCGGCGGGTCGCGTAGAGGACGCTCCCGCAGAGGTCGCAGAACAGCACCCCGCTCAGCCACGACGCCGCCTTACGCGCCTGGTTCGGCCCGCGTGCCTTGAACATCTCCTGTAGAGCCGCAAAGGTCCCCGCGTCTAGCACTGGCTCCCAGCGCTGGATCGGGAGCCCCTGCGCGTCCGTGACGGCCCTGTAGTCGATGATGGGAGACCCGTCGCTGCGCCTGCCGGTCTCGACCATGCGCGTCGTGCGGCCTAACAGCGTCGGTGACTGCATCAGCTTGCGGATCGTGGAGACCCGCCAGAGCCCGCCGTCGTGGCCCTCGGTCGGCTGGCCCTTCTGCCTCGCCCTGCGGGCGGCCGACTGAGGCGTCGGCACCCCTGCGTCGTTGAGGTACCTCGTCACCTCGGTGATGGTCCCTCCGTGGGTCAGCATCCTCGCGGCCTCGCGCAGGTGCGCGGCCTCGTAGTCGTCCACGGCGAGCGCCTTGCCTCCCTCGGCCCTGGCGACGGCGCGGTAGCCCATCGGCGGCGAGCCTCCGAGCCACCGCTGGCTGCTGGGGTCGGTCTCCGCGAGGACGTGGGCCCTCATCGACCTGATGCGGTCGCGCGTCGCCTCGGCTTCCATGGCGGCTACCTCGGCGATCACGGCGGCCATGATGCCGAAGGCGGGCTGGTCTGACCTCAGCCCCTCCTTCTTGGCTACGAACAGCGACCCTGGCCTCTCGCGCAGGACTGTGACCAGCCTCGCGACGACGCTGAGGCCCATGCGGCTGAAGCGGCTCATCTCCCAGACGGCGAGCACGTCCGCCTGCCCGTCTGCGATCGCCTCTAGCGCGGCCTCTGCCTTCTTGCGCTCGACGCGCCCGCTGAGGCCGTCGTCGCGGAACGTTCCGACTACCTGCCACCCCTCGGACTCCGCGAGGTCGAGCAGCTCGCGCTCCTGACGCGCGATGCTGACGGACTCCTCCGTGCTGCGGGAGACTCGCACGTAGAGGACTGCTCTCTTGGCCATGGTTCAATATACGCCTTTTGGCCTTCCTCGACTCGTCCAGGAAGAGCACGCCGTGTGCCGCACGCGCCGCCGCCCCCGGCCGGATGACGCCGCTGCCGCCGCCGACGATCGCGGCGGGCGAGGCGGAGTGATGCGGTGCCTCGATGGGCGGTCGGGTCGCGAGCGAACGCCCCACCGGCAGCCCGGCGAGCGAGCGGATCGAGCTGACCTCGATCGCGGCACGCTCGTCGAGGTCGGGCAGGATGCCCGGCAGCCGCGAGGCGATCATGGTCTTGCCCGCACCCGGCGGGCCGAGCAGGAACATGTGGTGGCCGCCGGCCGCGGCGACCTGCACCGCCTCCACGGCGTCCCGGTTGCCGATCACCTCGGCGAGGTCACCCGGCTGTTCGACGACGGCAGGGGCGGCGGCAGGCACGAGCGGCTCGACCTCGATCGGGTCGAGCGCCGCGCCGTGCCAGATCGCCGCGTCGCGCAGACTCGGGACCGCCACCACGCGGACGCCCGGCACGAGAGCCGCCTCGTCGGCGTTGCCGGCCGGCACGAGCACGGTGTCGAATCCGGCGCGCTCCGCGGCGAGCACCATCGGTAGGACGCCGCGCGACGGCCGCAGGCGACCATCGAGCCCCAGCTCGCCGAGGTGCACGACCCCCGCGACGGACACCGGGTCGACGAGGCCGTCGGCGGCGAGCAGCGCGAGAGCGATCCCGAGGTCGAACGCGGACCCGGTCTTCGGCAGCGACGCCGGCGAGAGGTTGATCGTGACCCGCCCGCTCGGAAAGCCGAACCCCGCGTTGCCGACCGCCGAGCGCACGCGCGCCTTCGCCTCGCCGAGTGCCGCATCCGGGAGCCCCACGAGCACGAACGCCGGAAGACCGCCTGTGGTGTCGGCCTCGATCTCGACGAGTGCGCCGTCGAGCCCCAGCAGCGCAACCGCGTGGGCGCGGCCGACGCCCATCAGAACACCCCCACGAGGTGCTCGATGCGAGGATCCGCGTCGCGGGGTGCCAGCACCGCCACCGCGTCGATGCGGATGCGGCCGCGTTCATGCGGATGCGCCGCGCACCACTCGCGCGCGAGCCTGCGCAACCGAGCGAGCTTGACGGGGGTGATCGCCTCGAAGGGATGCCCGAATGCGGTCGAACTGCGTGTCTTCACCTCGACGAAGACGACGGCATCGCCATCCCGCACCACGAGGTCGATCTCACCCTGCCGACAGCGCCAGTTGCGCTCGATCAGCCGGTAGCCGCGTGCCAGGAGGTGCCGCTCGGCGAGGCGCTCGCCGCGCCTGCCCAGTTCGTCTTTCGCCGCCATGACCGAGAGCCTGACGGTCGTCGCGACGGCACGACCGCGGGATCCGCGCATCCGCGCGGTGGCAGCGGGCGCCCCGACTGGGGAGGAGCGGAGTCGGCGCCCCGGAGGGCCCGCTTAGGCTCGACGGGTGACCATCGCTCTCGGAATCCTGCTGCTCGTCAACGCCGCCTTCAACGTGCTCACCTGGCCGACCTTCCTGCGTCGGGTCGCCCGCGACCCCCGTGCCCGGGACGCGTCGGGACAGGCGACCCGCTTCCTGCGCGTGCACCAGGTGCTCGTCGCGATCGCGATCGTGCTCGCCGTCGCCTCCGCGGTGTGCGGGATCTGGGCACTCGCCGCGGGGTGACCCGCCACGGGGTGACCCACCGCGAGACGAACCGCGCACGAGCGACCGGCACGGACGCCGCCACAGGCGTCCGGCATCCGGCTACTCGTCGAGCGCGAGCTCCTTCGGAAGCTCGAGATCCTTGTCGCCGCGCACCTCGACGTTGACGTCCTTGAAGGTGAGCACCCGCACGCTCTTCACGAAGCGGTCGGAGCGGTAGACATCCCACACCCACACGTCGTTCATCGTGAGCTCGAAGTAGAAGTCGTGCTCGGTGTCGTGGCGCTCGAGAGAGACGTCGTTCGCGAGATAGAAGCGGCGCTCCGTCTCGATCACGTACTTGAACTGCCCCACGACATCGCGGTACTCGCGGTACAGGGCCAGCTCGACCTCGCGGTCGTAGTCGTCGAACTCGTCCTCGTCCATCCTGAGAAGTGTAGTTCGGCCGCGGCGGGTCCGATGCCGCTCAGAACAGCGCGGGCTGCTTCAGCCAGCTCCACCGGTGCAACGCGCTCGACCCCATCCTGCCGATCGCCGCATAGTGCGACGCGGACGCGTAGCCCTTGTTGCTCACCCACTCGTAGCCCGGATGCACGGCATCCGCCTCGATCATCAGCCGGTCGCGGTGCACCTTCGCGAGCACGGATGCCGCGGCCACCGTGGCGCAATCGCGGTCGGCCTTCACGCGCGTGACGACGCGCGGACGCGATGCCGCCGGCCAGCCGTCGAGCGCCGGGGTGAGCCAGTCGTGCGAGCCGTCGAGCACGACGACCGCAGTCTCGACCGACACGCCGGCCTCGCACAGCGCCTCCAGACCGCGGAGCGCGGCGAGCCCCAGCCCGGCGATGATGCCGAGGCCGTCGACCTCCGCATTGTCGGCGAGCCCCACGGCCGAGAACGGCGACCAGGCGAGCACCTCCGGGTGCAGGGCCTCGCGCCTGGGCTCCGAGAGCAGCTTCGAGTCGCGCAGGCCGACCGGGATCCCGTCGACATCCGCGAAGAACGCCCCCAGCCCGACCGCGACCGGGCCGGCGATCGCCCCGCGACCGACCTCGTCGCAGCCGATCACGAGCGTCGCCCCGTCGTGGAACAACGCGCGCTCGAACTCGAGCGTCGGATCGGCGACGCTCATCCGCCCGAGGTGTCCGTCGTCGACGGTTCGAGCGCCGGCGCCCCGGAGTTCTCGACCGCGGGGGTGGTCGGATCCGGCACGTCCGCGAAGGTCGTCGGGTAGTTGTCGAGCCAGGTCCAACGGCTCACCGGCCAGGTGATGAGGATCGCGCGGCCCACCACATGGTCGATCGGCACGAAGCCGTTGCCGGGCTTGTCGCGGTTGTAGCGGGAGTCCTGGGAGTTGTAGCGGTTGTCGCCCATCACCCACAGCGAATCGGCGGGCACCGTCACCTCGAAGTCGTCGCGCGAGACCTTCGTGACGCCGGGGCCGAGCTTGACGTAGGCGGACTCGTCGAGCGGCACCCCGTTGACGGTCATCTGACCGAAGTCGTTGCAGCACGCGACCGTGTCGCCGGGCAGACCGATCACGCGCTTGATGAGGTGGTCGTTCGAGTCCGGCGCCGTGAGGCCGACGATCGACAGCAGCCAGTCGAAGAACCCGGCCACCGGGTTCTGCTCGACCGGCGGCACGGGGTCGAGCCAGCCGCCCGGATCCTGGAACACGATCACGTCCCCGCGCTGGATCGGCATGAGCTTCGGCTCGAGCTGGTTGACGATGATCCGGTCGTTCTTGAGGAGCGTGTCCTCCATCGACTCCGACGGGATGTAGAACGAGCGGATCAGGAAGGTCTTGATGAGGAAGGAGATGACGACCGCGGCGACGATGATGAGCGCCACATCCCGCAGGAACAGGCCGAAGCTGCGCTTGCGCGAGACCTCCTCCCGGCGCTTCTTCGCGTTGCGCGACGTCGGCTCCGCCTCCTCGGGAACGGTGGAATCGGCGGTCACCGTCTCGGGTGCGTCCGTGTCGTCGCTCATGTCTCCCCTGAAGTCTCTGCAAGCATATGCGGCGCATCCTGAGAGACGAGAAAGCCCGGCCCCGCGATCGCGGAACCGGGCTCTCGAAGAGGTCGCGGACGACTACGCGTCGCGCTTTTCCTTGATCTTGGCCTTCTTGCCGCGCAGTTCGCGCAGGTAGTAGAGCTTCGCGCGGCGCACGTCACCGCGGGTGACGACCTCGATGTGGTCGATCACCGGGGAGTGCACGGGGAAGGTGCGCTCGACGCCCACCTGGAAGCTCACCTTGCGGACGGTGAAGGTCTCGCGGACGCCCTCGTTGGCACGGGCGATCACGACGCCCTGGAACACCTGGATACGGCTGCG
Organism: Protaetiibacter larvae; assembly: GCF_008365275.1. Taxonomy (GTDB): domain Bacteria; phylum Actinomycetota; class Actinomycetes; order Actinomycetales; family Microbacteriaceae; genus Homoserinibacter; species Homoserinibacter larvae. The sequence continues at coordinate 2,428,794 of NZ_CP043504.1, forward strand.
CGAGCCTTCGATGATGTTCACGTGCACCTTGACGGTGTCGCCGGGACGGAAGTCGGGGATGTCGGAACGGAGGGATGCAGCGTCGACGTCGTCGAGGATGTGCATGGGAGCTTCGCCTTCTGCGACCGCCACAGGTCGAACGCGGGTATCGAGAATCAGGGATGGAGTGGCGCTTCACGCGGCGACGGCCCCCCTGTGGCAGGGCCGTGCGGAAGCACAAGGAGCAATTCTGCCATACGCGGGGCCTCCCCCGCGACTCGGTCAGCCGCGCTGGTCGGTGACATCCTCCGAGGTCACCACGATGACCTCGCCGATGTCGACCGGGCGCTGCTGCGGCACCGAGGCGCGCGCGCCGCGGGTGGTCGCATCGATGTCGTCCATGACCGCCCGCACCCGACGACGGCCCTCGGTGACGAGCTGCCAGAGCGCGAGCCAGAACGCGGCCAGAACGAGCACCACCGCGGCGACCACGAGGCCCGGATGCGTCACGAAGCCGGTCGCCGCGAGCACCGCCCAGAGCGCCGCGAGCACACCGGCATCCCCCCACGACACCGCCGCGGCCTGACGGACCCCCGGGCGCCAGACGATGAGGCCGCCGATCACGAGCAGCGCGAGGAACAGGATCGGGCTCACCACGAGAGCGCCGACGAAGCCCCAGCCGAGGCCGTCGACGAGGATGCCGTGGCCGATGAGCACCCACAGCGGCAGCACGAAGGCCAACGGGAACAGCAGGCGGTAGACGACGCGGCGGACGACCATCGGCCAAGGCTACGCTTTTCGGGTGATAGAACTCCGAACGCCCGCTGAGATCGAGCAGATGAAGGCCGCAGGCCGATTCGTGGCGAGCGTGCTCGAGGCGACGCGCGACGCCGCCGACGTCGGGGTGAACCTCCTGGAGCTCGACCGCCTCGCGCATGACATGATCCGCGCGGCGGGGGCCGAGAGCTGCTACATCGACTACCACCCCTCCTTCGGCGGATCGAAGTTCGGCAAGGCCATCTGCACCTCCGTCAACGACGCCGTGCTGCACGGGCTCCCCCACGACTACCGGCTGCGCGACGGCGACCTGCTGTCACTCGACTTCGCCGCATCCGTCGACGGCTGGGTCGCCGACTCGGCGCTCTCGCTCGTGGTGGGTGACGCCGACCCCGCTGACCTCGCGCTCATCGACACGGTCGAGCGGGCGCTCGAGGCCGGCATCGCCGCCGCGACGGTCGGCAACCGGATCGGCGACATCTCGGCATCCATCGGCGACGTGGCGGACGCCGCGGGACTGTCGGTCAACCTCGACTTCGGCGGGCACGGCGTGGGCCGCGTGATGCACGGCGACCCGCACATCCCGAACGACGGGCGCCGCAAGCGCGGGCTGCCGCTGCGCGCGGGGCTGGTGTTCGCGATCGAGCCGTGGTTCATGCAGACCACCGACGAGATCTACACCGACAAGGACGGCTGGACGCTGCGCTCCCGCGACGGCTCCCGCGGCGCCCACGTGGAGCACACGGTGGCCATCACGCCCGACGGCCCCCTCGTGCTGACCGCCCGCACCAGCTGATGCGCTTCATGGCGCAGCTGGAGCCGTGACCTTGCGGCGGGGGAAACGCCTCCCGCCGCGCGGTCGTAGCTCCAGCCGCGCCATGACCGCTCAGTCGCGGAGGAGCTCGGGGCGGATGCGGCGCGTGCGCTCGAGCTGCTGCTCGCGGCGCCAGGCGGCGATCGCCGCGTGGTTGCCCGACAGCAGCACGGGCGGGGTCTCGAGCTCGCGCCAGACGGCGGGCTTGGTGTAGCTCGGGTACTCGAGCAGGCCGTCCTCGTGGCTCTCCTCGACGAGCGACTCCGGGTTGCCGACCATGCCCGGCACGAGCCGCCCCGCCGCCTCGATGATCGCCATCGCGGCCACCTCGCCGCCGTTGAGCACGTAGTCGCCGAGGCTCAGCTCCCGCACGGCCGCCACCTCGGGGCGGGTGCGCGTGTGGTCAACGACACGCTGGTCGATGCCCTCGTAGCGCCCGCAGCAGAACACCAGGTGCGGCGCATCCGCGAGTTCGCGCGCGACGGGCTGCCGGAACAGCTCGCCGGCGGGCGTCGGGAAGACGACCACGGCATCCGCCGTCCCCGCGAGGATCGTGTCGAGCGCCTCGCCCCACGGCTCCGGCTTCATGACCATGCCCGCGCCGCCCCCAGTCGGGGTGTCGTCGACGGTGCGATGGCGGTCGTGGGTGAAACCCCGCAGATCGTGCACGCGGATGTCGATGAGGCCCGACTGGCGGGCCTTGCCGAGCAGCGACACGTCGAGCACCGAGAAGAACTCGGGGAAGATCGTGACGACGTCGATGCGCACCCGTCGAGCGTATCGGGCGAAGTCCGACGCCCGGTGCCCTTCGCCTGCAGCGTGCGGCTCATCCCCTCCCCACGTCGGAGTTCGTGCGCGCCTCCCCGAGTCGGTGCCGCGGTCGCGCGGCTCGGCCCGCACAGGGCGAGGCTGCGGACATGACCCAACACATCCTCGACACCGCCACCCTCCGCGCGCACGGGTTCACGAGTCGCGCGATCGCGCAAGCGCTCGCCGAGCACCGGCTGGTGAAGCTCCGCCGCGGGAAGTACGCGCGCCCCGATGCGCCCCCCGAGCTCCTCGCGGCCGCCCGCGCGGGCGGGCGGTTGAGCTGCGTTTCCGCGCTCGCCCACCACGGCGCATGGACGCTCGAACACACCCTCCATGTTCGGATCGCGCGGGGTGTCGCTGCCGCGGGGCGCGGGGTGCACATCCACTGGACCGACGAGCGCGGCTTCGGAGACGTCGACGACCCGGAGACCGCGCTCGGGATCGCGATCTCGTGCCTCACCTTCCGAGAGGCGGTGGTCGTGGTGGACTCCCTGGGCAACCGCGGCATCCTGCCGTGGGCGACGGTGGAGGCGGTCTGCCGACGGACGCCGCGGGGCCGCCGCGTGCTCGCGGCCGCGGACCCGAGGAGCGAGTCGGGGCTGGAGACCCTCGCGCGGCTCGCGCTCCGCTCGCGGCGGGTGCGCCTCCGCAGCCAGGTGCAGATTCCCGGGATCGGCCGGGTGGATCTTCTCATCGGCGACCGACTCGTGCTCGAGCTCGACGGTGAGAGCTTCCACGGCGATTTCGACCGTGACCGAGCGCGCGACCGCGCGCTGGTGCTGGCCGGGTACCTCGTGGTGCGCGTCAGCTACCGGCAGCTCATGGACGACTGGGCGAGCGTGGAGGCGCAGCTCATGGAGCTGGTGCGACGCGGCGAGCACGTGCGGCGCCCGCTGCGCGGATGAAATCCGACGCACGCCGAGCTATGCCTGCAGCGTGCGGGCGAAGGTCACTCGGCGTCGGATTCCGGGGCGGGGTCGGGGTCGGGGAGGTCCTCGAAGAGGCCGGCGGGCGGGGTGAGGGTCACGATGCCGGCGGCGATGTCGACCGTGGGCACGATCGCCGAGACGAACGGCACGAGCACCTCGCGGTCGCCCGCCTTCACGACGAGCAGATCCTGGGCGGGAAGATGCTCGACCCGCACGATCGACCCCACCTCGACGCCGTCACGCAGGGCGTGCAGGCCGACCAGCTGGTGGTCGTACCAGGCGTCGGGCTCCTGCTCGGCCGCGACGTCCGCGTCCACCCACAGGATCGCCTTCACGAGCGTCTCCGCCGCGGTGCGGTCGTCGATGCCGTCGAAGAACGCCACCGGATGCCCGTTGTACCAGCGCAGCTCGGCGAGCTCGAGGCTCTTGCCGTGCCACGGGGACGAGGTGGGCACCTGCAGCGAGAACGTCGCGCCCGGCACGAAACGTTTCGCCGGGTCGTCGGTGTACAGCTCCACCTTGAGCGCACCCTTGAGGCCGTGCGCCTTGATGAGCCGCCCGACGCGCAGCTGAGTGGTGCCGGGGCGCTTCGCCCGGCTCACGCCGCGTCGGTGTCGACGACGTCGACGCGCACGCGGCGACCGTCGGCGAGCGCGGTCACGAGGGCGCGCAGCGCCTTCGCGGTGCGCCCCGAGCGGCCGATGACGCGGCCGAGGTCCTCGGGGTGCACGCGCACCTCGAGGACCTCGCCGCGCGAGGTGCTCGACGAATCCACCTGCACGTCATCCGGGTGATCGACGATCCCCTTGACGAGGTGCTCCAGGGCGGATGCGAGCATCGAATTACTCCTTGTCGGCGTCGGCCGACTCGGCGGCCTCGGGCTCGACAGCGGCCTCGACGACCTCGGACTCCTCGACCTCGGCGGCGGGCTCCGAGGCGACAGCAGCCTTCTTCTCGGCCTTCGGCTTGAGAACCGGCTTCTTCTTCTCGTCGGCGACGAAGGCCACCGGGGCCTCCTTGGTCTTGAGGGTGCTCTTGGCACCCTTCTCGCCCTTGAAGGTGCCCCAGTCGCCGGTGATCTTGAGGATCGCGACGACCTGCTCGGTCGGCTGCGCGCCGACGCCGAGCCAGTACTGGGCGCGCTCGGAGTCGACCTCGATGAACGAGGGCTCCTCGGTGGGGTGGTACTTGCCGATCTCCTCGATCACGCGACCATCGCGCTTGGTGCGCGAGTCGGCGACGACGATGCGGTAGTACGGGGCACGGATCTTGCCGAGCCGCTTGAGGCGGATCTTGACAGCCACAATTCTCCTGAAAACGTGTGTGTTGGGGTCGAACTGCTCCCGTGCGCGTGGGGGCACACTCCGGCAGAAAGCTCTGAAGGGGGATCCGTCGCGCCAGATAGAGGGTCGGGCGGCGCGGACCCAACGCACTATTCTGGCACGTCCTGAGGCGAGGTGCTACCAGGGTCGACCGCATCGAGCGCGTCGAAGAGTCCGGTGCGCCACCAGGCGTAGTCGTGGCCGCCCGCGTAGCGGACGAGACCGGCCTCGGCTCCCCCGGCGACGGCGGCCGCGCGGAACGCCTCGGCACCCGTCACCATGTCGCGCTCCTCCGACCCCACCTGGATGAGGAACCGCCCCGGGACCCGCACCCCGATGAGCGCGTCCAGCAGTTCGCCGCGCTGCCCCGCGGGCGGGCGCGGTGGCGCATCCGGCCGGAAGTGGAAGGAGCCCGACTGCACGATCGCCGTGGCGGCGAGATCCGGGCGGGTGGCGACGACGGCCGCCGCCGCGAGCCCGCCGTAGCTCTGGCCCGCGACAATCACCGACGCGGGGTCGGTGCACCCGACCGCCGGCAGCACGTCGTGCGCGAGGAGCGCCGACACTCGCGCCGGATGCGGCAGCACGGCGGCGCGCTGGGCGTTCGTGCCCGCGGGCACGAACACGACCCGACGAGGCGATCCGCCCCACCGCGCGAAGGCGTCGAGTGCCCCGATCCCCCGCCAGCGCTCGCCGTCGAAGAGCACGAGCAGCCCGACGGCATCCGCGTCCGGCTCCCACACCGTGAGCTCGAGTCCCGCCGCGGTGACCGCCGTGCGTGCTCGACCGGGCGAGAGCTTCGGCGCATCCGCATCCCACACGGCGTGCCGCCGCGACCCGGGCATCCGCAGCACCGAGGAGGTCTCGCCGAGCGGGTCGGGGATGCGGTCGGGATTGCGGGGGTCGGGGCGCCCGAGCCGGTGCACCCGCAGCCACCCCTCGCGGGTGCGCCCGGCGTCGATCGGCAGCTCGCGCGCCACCACCAGGCGATAGCTGAGTTCGAGCCCGTCCGGCAGCAGGTAGCCGAGGGCACGGTGGCGCGTTCCGGGGACCGGCCGCAACAGGGCGGGTCGGATGTCGGTGCGGTGCCCGTCGGTGAGCCCGTTGAGGTGCACCATCGCGTCGTGCCCCTCCGGCACGTCCTCCGCGAGGAAGGTGACCTCGCGCAGCGCCCGTCCCGCCCTCCGCTGGACGCCGCCGACGGCCGGCCAGCCGCCCGCGACGGCGTCGGGGTGCGCCCCCGCCGCGAGGGCGCGGATGGCGTCCGTCTCGACGCGGAACGGGGCGCCGTCGACATCCAGCGGCGTGGCGCGCGCCGTCATCCGACGACCGCCTCGGGGCCGGCGAGCGGCACGACGAGCGGGGTTCCGGTGACCGGGTCGTCGATGATCCGCGCGCGGATGCCGAACACCCGCTCGAGCAGCTCGCTCGTCACCAGCTCGCCGGGCGCGCCCTCGGCGACGATCGCACCGTCTTTCATGACGACGAGGTGGCTGGCGTAGCGGGCGGCCTGGTTGAGGTCGTGCAGCACCGCGACGACCGTGTGGCCCTCGTCGCGCTGCAGCCGCCGGCACAGCTCCAGCACCTCGAGCTGGTGGGAGAGGTCGAGGAAGGTGGTCGGCTCGTCGAGCAGGAGCAGTCCGGTGCGCTGGGCGAGCACCATCGCGAGCAGCACGCGCTGCCGCTGCCCGCCCGAGAGCTCGTGGATGCCCCGCTCCGCGAACTCCTCGACGCCCGTGGCGCGCATGGCGGCATCCACGGCCTCCGCATCCTGGGCGGACCACTGCCGCAGCAGCGACTGGTGCGGGAACCGGCCGCGGGCCACGAGGTCGACGACGCTGATGCCGTCGGGCAGCTCGATCGCCTGCGGCAGCAGGGCGAGTCGCCTCGCGACCTCCTTCACGGGGTAGCCGTGGATGTCGCGGCCGTCGAGCACCACGCCACCCGCTTCGGGACGCAGCAGTCGGGCGAGGGCGCGCAGCAGCGTCGACTTGCCGCAGGCGTTCGGGCCCACGATCACCGTGAAGCCGGCGTCGGGGATCTCGAGCGACAGCCCGTCGACGACGGTGCGGCGCTCGTAGCCGAGCCGGAGCTCGTGGGCGGTCAGGCGGGATGGGGTCACGATCGTCTTCCTTCAGAGGCGTGAGCGCGCGGGTCGGGCGAGCAGCCACAGCAGGTAGCCGCCGCCGAGCACGCCGGTCATGAGGCCGACGGGGGCGGACAGCTGCAACGGCAGGTGCTGGCTGAGCAGGTCGGCGCCGAGCAGCAGCACGGCGCCCATGAGGGCGGCCCCGACGAGCGGCGGACGCGTGCCGCGGCCGAGGCGCGCGGCGAGCTGCGGGGCGGCGAGGGCGACGAACGAGATCGGTCCGGCCGTGGCGGTGGCGAAGCCGACGAGCGCCACCGCGACGGTCATCGTGCCGTAGCGCAGCAGGCCCACCCGGATGCCGAGCTGCTGCGCGAGGTCGTCGCCGAGCTCCAGGGTGGCGAGGCGGCGCTGCAGCACCACGAGCACCGGCAGCAGCACGAGCACCGCGCCGACGACGGGGACCACCTCGTCCCAGCCGCGCGCGTTGAGGGTGCCGGTGAGCCAGATCTGGGCGAGGATCGCGTCATCGCGCTCCCCACGGGTCAGCAGCAGATCGTTGAATGCCGCCAGCAGCGCCCCGACGCCGATGCCGACCAGCACGAGGCGGTAGCCGGCATCCCGTGCACCCCGCCTCCGGGCGAGCAGCGCGACGAGCAGCGCGGTCGCCACTCCCCCGAGCACCGCCGCGAGCGAGACCCCCGCGGGTGGCGCCTGCAGCAGCAGGATCGCGGTGATGGCGCCGGTGGCCGCCCCCGTGACGAAGCCGATGACGTCGGGCGAGCCGAGCGGGTTGCGCGAGAGCGACTGGAAGACGGCGCCCGAGAGTCCGAGCGCCGCGCCGACGGCGAGCGCGCCGACCAGACGGGGAAGGCGGATGAGCACCACGACGCGCTCGACGGGGCCGGGAGCGGTGCCCGCGACGAGGTCGGCGAGATCCTGGGGCGCGATCGCGTAGGTGCCGGTGAACACCGCGATCACCGCGAGCGGGACGAGCAGCGCGGCGAGCACGACGGCCACCCGGGCGGGTCGGGGATGCCAGCGGAACGAGACGCGCCCTCCGCCGCCGCGGAACACCCGCGCGGCACCCGCGGCGCGATCCTGCCCGCTCACAGTCGCACCAGCCGGCGCCGACGCACGATGAGGATGAACACGGGGGCGCCGATGAGCGCCGTGACGATCGAGGTGGGCAGCTCGGCGGGCGAGCGCAGGATGCGCGCCAGGATGTCGGCCCCGAGGATCACGACGACCGCCCAGACCATGGCGAGCGGCATCACCCAGCGGTAGTCGGGGCCGACGAGCATGCGCACGCCGAGCGCGGCGAGCAGGCCGACGAAGCCGATCGGCCCGGCGGCGGCCGTGGCGGTGCCGGCCAGGACGACCACGACGAGCAGGCCGAGCCCGGCGGTGCGACGCGGGTCGACCCCGAGCGCGCGGCCGGTGTCCCAGCCCAACGCTGCAGCGTTGAGCGCCCGCGTGAGCAGCAGGGCGAGTGCGGCGGCGGGCGCCACGATCGCCGCGGTCGTCGCCACGACCTCCCAGGAGCGGCCCTGCAGGGAGCCGACCACCCAGTGCCGGAAGGCGTCGAACACCTCGGGGAAGTTGATGAGCAGCACCTGCGTGTAGGCGCCCAGCACGACGCTGAGCGCGGCGCCGGCGAGCACGAGCCGCACGGGGTCGGTGCCGCGGCGGAACGCCCCGCCGAGCGCGCCGACGACGATCGCGGCCGCCGCCGCGCCCACGAAGGCGAACAGGGCGTGCCCGAAGGGGCCGGCGTGCGCGCCGAGCGAGATCGCCGTGGCGGCGGCAGCGGCGGCGCCCGCGTTGATGCCGAGCAGTCCCGGTTCGGCGAGCGGATTGCGGGTGAGGGCCTGCATGGTCGTTGCGGCCGCACCGAGCGCCACCCCGACGGCGATCCCGAGCAGGGTGCGCGGCAGCCGCAGCTCGAGCACGATGAGCTGCTGCGTGCTCGTGCGATCCGCATCGGTGAGCGCCTGCCAGATCAGCTCGGGCGGCACCGGCTGGGCGCCCACCATGACGCTCTCGATCGCGAGCAGGACGGCCAGCACGAGCCCGGCGCCGAGCGCGACCCCCGCCCGTCGGGAGGCGCGCGGAACGCGCCGCCGGCGGCTGGCCGGCGGCGCGTCCGCGTGCGATGCGGTGCGGATGGCGGTCAGGCGAACGCCTTCTCGATCGCCGCGACCACGCCGAGGGCGCTGTAGTAGTCGATGCGGAACGAGGTGGCGCCGAGCGGGACGATGCCGTCGGAGGTGACGGCCGGGGCGTTGGCGAACACGGGCGTCGCGGCGAGCGCCTCGGCATCCGACTCCTCCCCCGACACGAGGAACACCGTCTGGCCGGTGAGGGCGACCGCCGAGTTCTCGAGCGAGACGAAGGCGAAGTCGTTGCGCGGCTGCTCGCTCGTGTCGAACTCGTCGGGCGCACCCTCGACCGTGAAGCCGAGCGCGGTCAGCAGTTGAGCGTGGGCGCCCTGCGGCTTCGCGAAGGCGAGGTCGTATTCCGCACCCGAGAACACGACGGCGTTCGCGGTGCCCTCCGGCACGGTGATCTCCCCCGCCACGCGGGCGACCTCGGCGTCGAACGACTCGACCAGCTGCGCGGCCTGCTCCTCGAGCCCGGTCGCCTCGCCGAGCTTCTCGGCGAGCAGCTGCCAGCTGTCGGCGCCGTAGTCGAGCACGATCGTCGGCGCGATCTCGGAGAGCGCCTCGTACTGGTCGGCGGTCGAGTCGGCGCCCGTCGTGGAGACCACGATGAGGTCGGGTTCGGCCGCGATCACGGCCTCCTCGTCGAACTCCAGGTCGGGGTAGAGCACCTCGACCCCGGCGTCGGCGGCGGCATCCGACCACTGCGCGAAGAAGCCGTTGTCGTCGGCGATGCCGCCGGGGCTCGTCGCCGAGCTCGCGACGACGGGCGCGCCGATCGCCAGCAGGGTGCCGGTGAGAGTGAGCGAGGTCGAGACGATGCGGACCGGTTTGGCCGGGATCTCGGTCTCGCCGAGCTCGTGCTCGATGACGCGCGGCCAGCTCTCGTCGGCGGCCGCGCGCTCTCCGGGTGCCGTGGTGGTGGGAGCGCACCCGGAGAGGGCGAGGCCCGCGGCGAGCGCGACCGCGAGGGCGGCGCGCAGGGTGGGTCGTGACATGGGTCTTCCTTGTCGATTCGCTGTGCTGATCCGTCCGCGTGGACGGCGACGGGGATCCGTCAGTCCTCGAGGTCCGCGTGGTGGTCGTGGGCGGCGACACCGGATTTCCAGTAGCCGTCCACCTCCCACCGTTCGCGGGCGATCCCGCGCTCGCGTAGCAGGCGGCGCGCGGGGATGAGGCTGCGTGCCTCCCCGGCCATCCAGATGAAGGTGTCCTCGTCGTCGAGGTCCTCGGATGCCAGGGCGGCGGTCAGCGCAGCGCCGCGGTCGCCGTCGACCGGGAGCAGCAGGGTTCGGAGCGTGACGCCGGGGCGGGCGGCGTCGAGGAACTCGTCGGGGGTCGTCGAGAGCCCGATGACCGTGGCGGGACGACCGTCGAGATCGTCGAGGAAACGGGCGAGGGCGGGCTGCGCGGTCTCGTCGGCGACGAAGAGGTAGCGCGCGTAGTCGTCGGGGTAGAGGTGCGAGCCGCGAGGCCCGAGCACCCCCACCTCGTCACCGGGAGCGACGCGCTCGGCCCAGCGCCCGGCGGGACCGTGCGGGTGCAGCACGAGGTCGATCCACAGTTCGCCCGCCGCCGGGTCGAGGCGGCGCACGGTGTAGTCGCGCAGGATGGGCGGCGTGACCGGGCGCTCGATCCGATCGTCCACCACGTCCGGAACCCGGAGCTCTCCCGTGAGCTCGTCGGGCAGCACGAGCTTCACGTGGTCGGTGCTCGCGAAGGCGGGGAAGGGGAACCCGGCCTCGAGCGCCTCGCCCCCGAGCACGACGCGGCGCATGCGCGCGGTGAGCGACTCGACGCGCAGCACCGTCAACCGGCGGGAACGCAGGGGGTGCATGACGGTGCGGATGCGGCGGGGGGTGTGTGACGACATGGCTTTCCAGAGGGGTACCTGGTGAGCTTAGGATTACCTAACTAGCGCCGATCCCGATGATCGGACACCTTCCCCGCCCGCAGGACTCCGAGGAGCGCCATGACCGCGCACGCACCGCGACTGCGCGACAGCGTCGCCCACGTGCATCCGGTCGACGAGCTCACCTGGGTGGCGTCGGGGCACTCGACCGTGCTCATCGACGAGGTGCCGTGGCAGCTCGACACCCGGACGGCGTTGCTCATCCCGTCCGGTGTCGAGCACGTCGTGGTGCCGCGACCCGACTCGCTCGTCTTCCCGGTGCTCGTCCCGGAACTCGCCACGGCGACCGGCGTGGAACGGCCCGTGCTCATCCGGCGCGGCGGTGCGCTCGACGATCTCGTCGCGGTCGTGCTGCAGCCCGGACTCGCCGAAGAAGGCGCGGTGCCCGCCGCCCACCAGCGGATCCGCGAACTGCTGCCGTGCCTCGTCGACGACCGCCCCACCCTGCCGGTCGACGACCGCGCCCGTCAGGTGGCGCGCGCGATCCTGGCCTCCCCCGGCGACGAGCGCTCGCTCGAGGAGTGGGCGACCAGCTGCCACACCTCGAGCAAGACCCTGCAGCGCTCGTTCCGGCGCGAGACCGGGCTCACCTTCCCGCAGTGGCGTCAGGCGGCGCGGCTGAGCGCGGCGCGGCGGATGCTGGACGCCGGAGCGCCCGTCGCCCACGTCGCGCGCGCGGTCGGCTACGCCGGGGCGACACCGTTCATCGAGGCGTTCCGGCGGAGATACGGGACGACGCCGGCACGCGCTCGCGCGGCCTCCTCCGCGACAGGGCGACGCCCGTGAGGCACAGCACGCCGCCGATCACGGCGAGCACGCCGGGCACCTCCCGGAATACGAGCCAGCCCGCGAGGATCGCGAGCGGCGGCACGAGATACGTCGAGATCCCGAGCTGCCCGGCGGGCACCCGGGCGAGCGCGTAGCCCCAGCTCGTGAAGGCGAGCGCCGTCGGGACGACGCCGAGATAGACGACGCCCCACAGCGCCGCGGACGAGGCGACGGAAGCCTCCGCGACCAGCTGCCCGGCGAACGGCAGGCAGGCGACCATGCCGATCACGCAGCCGAGGAAGGTGACCTGCACGGGCGGAAGGCGGCGTACGAGCGGCTTCTGGGCGAGCACCCCGACCGCGTAGGTCACCGCCGACGCGACCGCCCAGATCACGCCCGCCACGTCGATCCGGCCCCCGGAACCGAAGACGCTCGTCGCGAGCCCGATGAGCAGCACCCCGGTGAACGCGACCCCGGCACCGATCGCGAGCCAACGCGGGATGCCCTCGCCGAGGAAGAGCCCCGCACCCAGGGCGATCAGGATGGGGCCGATGTTCACGATCATCGCGGTCGTGCCCGCGTCGAGGGTGTGCTCGGCGAGGTTCAGCGTCACGTTGTACGCGCCGAACCAGGCCACCCCGTAGAGCACGAGCAGCGCCCACTCGCGGCCGCTCGGGCGCAGCCAGCGACGCGTGACCAGCAGGAGCGCGCCGATCGCCACGGAGCCCGCCGTGAGCCGGCCGAGCGCGAGCGCTCCCCCGCCGATCTCGGGCGCGACGCCGCGGATCACGATGAACGCGCTCGCCCAGGCGAGCACCGTGAACCCGATGGCGGCCAGCACGGCGGGCGAGAGACGAGTGGTGGGCATCCCGCCACGCTACGCGCGACGCCCGACGCGCACCGTCGCCCCACTGCCATCTGCTGACGCAATCCCGCCACGGATGCGGCCGGGCTGTCAGACTCTGCGGATGGAGATCCCCTTCGCGCCGTCGGCCCGCGGCACGGTCGGCATCGAGTGGGAGCTCATGCTCGTCGACCCCGCGACCGGGCAGCTCGCGGGCCGCGGACCCGAGGTGCTCGAACGGGTCGCGGCGGCCGCCGACCCGGAGGCCCGGCACACCGTGACGGGCGAACTGCTCACCAACACGGTCGAGGTGACGAGCGGCGTGGGGCGGGACGTCGCCGAGGCGACCGCCGACATCGCCGCCGCGATCGCCGAGGTGCGCACCGCCACCGAGCCGCTCGGGCTCGAGCTCATGTGCGCGGGCAGCCACCCCTTCGCCCAGTGGTACGACCAGACCGTCACCGACAAGACCCGGTACCACACCCTCATCCAGCGCACCCAGTGGTGGGGGCGCAACATGATGATCTGGGGCGTGCACGTGCACATCGGGGTCGAGGACGTGCGCAAGGTGATGCCGCTCGTGAACGCGCTGCTGTGCTCGCTGCCGCAGCTGCAGGCGCTCGCCGCGTCGAGCCCGTTCTGGGCGGGCGAACGCACCGGCTACGCGTCGAACCGGGCGCTCGTCTTCCAGCAGCTGCCGACCGCCGGGCTGCCCTGGCTGCTCGAGGACTGGGCCGGCTTCGAGGGCTACCTCGACGACATGGTGCGCACCGGGATCATGGCGGACGCCACCGAGGTGCGCTGGGACATCCGCCCGGCGCCGCGGTGGGGCACCATCGAGATCCGGGCATGCGACGGGATGTCGACGCTGCCCGAGCTCGCGAGCGTCGCGGCGCTCGCCCAGGTGCTCGTGGAGCACCTCTCCCGCGAGCTCGACGCGGGACGCGAACTGCCGGGGCTGCCGCCCTGGTATCACCGTGAGAACAAGTGGCGGGCGGCGCGCTACGGGCTCGAGGCGGAGCTCATCGTCGACCGCGCGGGCCGCGAGCGGCCGGTCGGGGCGCACCTCGAGGAGCTGCTCGATGAGCTCGCGCCGATCGCCGACGAGCTCGGCTGCGCCTCCGAGCTCGCGGGCGTGCGCCGCACCCTCGACACGGGCGCGAGCTACCAGCGGCAGCTCGCCGTGGCGGATGCCGCGGGCGGCGAGCTGGGCGCGGTGGCCGCGCACCTCATCCGCGAGTTCCGCGAAGGTCCGGCGGCGAGCACGCGCTGAGGTATCAGCGCACCCGAGGCTCGCTCCTGTTCTGCGACGGTCCCGAGCGAGGCCGGCTGAGGAGAAGAGACCATGTGGGACCCCGAACATTTCCCCGGCGCCGACAACGTGCCGTGGCAGCTGCTGATCCGGGCGCGGTTCGCGTTCGAGATCGACGCGGTGATCGCCTCGCAGATCGTGCACGCTCTCGCCGAGGTGCTGCCGACGAAGGCCGTCGTCCAGCTCTCCCGAGCCGCCACCCAGGCGGTGGCCGCCGGATCGCGTGCGAAGGTCGCCCCCGAGACCACCCTCGGCGCGCTCTCCGCGGCGGCCGACTTCGACGACTGGTGCGGCACCACGTGGCCCCGCTGGCCGTTCCCGTGGCCCGGCCCGCGCCGTTTCGAGGATCTCGTGGATCCGATCGCCGTCCTGACGATCGACCAGGCGCGCACCTTCCTCGGTGCGGCCTCGCCCGAGTTCCAGAAGGGCTTCGGCGCGGCGCTCGACGACATCGCGGGCGGCTTCGCCCGCTGATCCGACCGTCGTCGGCGGCGCAACGCTGCAGCGCTGGGCTCCGCGCATCTGCGATCACGGGTGCGCACCGCCTGGCGCTGCAGCGTTGCGCTCAGGCCCCGAAGGAGTCGCGCCAGGCGAGCAGGGCCTTCAGCCCGCCGAGGTCGTAGTCGGGGCCGCTCGCCGGCGCCTCGAACAGACGCACGCCGAGCGCGTGCTGCTTCTCGAGCACCGCGGGGTCGAGCGAGCCCATGCCGCGGATGGAGACTCCCGTCGAGATCTCGATCTCGCTGCGGTCCCGCCCCACCGCCGCGCAGTGCTCGTCGAGGATCCCGAGCTTGCGCTCCAGGGTCTCCGGGTCGGAGAAGCTGTGCCAGATGTCGGCGTGCTCGGCCACCAGGCGCAGCGTCTTCCGCTCGCCGCCGCCGCCGATGAGGATCGGGATGCGGCGCGTGGGCGCGGGGTTGAGCTTCTCCCAGCGGGCGCGGATGCGGGGCAGGTCCACCGCGAGCGCGTCGAGTCGCGAGCCGACCGTGCCGAAGTCGTAGCCGTACTCCGTGTAGTCGCGCTCGAACCATCCCGATCCGGTGCCGAAGATGAAGCGGCCCGTGCCGCCCTTGGCCGAGATGTGGTCGACGGTGCGGGCCATGTCGGCCTGCAGGTCGGGGTTGCGGTAGGAGTTGCAGTTGACGAGCGGGCCGAACTCGATGCGCTCCGTCTGCTCGGCGATCGCCGCGAGCATGGTCCACGCCTCGTAGTGGAGCCCGTCGGGGTCGCCGCTCAGGGGGAAGAAGTGGTCCCAGTTGAACACGACGTCGGTGCCGAGATCCTCGACCCGGCGCACCACATCCCGGATGGTGCCATAGTCCGCGTGCTGCGGCGCGAGTTGGACGGCGATGCGGATGGTCCGGTCAGTCACCCCGCCACGCTATCCCGACAGATCGTGGCGCGGCTGGAGCCGCGACCCCGTAGCGGGAGGCGTTTCTCCCGCCCGCGGGTCACGGCTCCAGCCGCGCCATGAACGGTCAGCGGCCGAGCATCTTCTGCAGGGCGGCGAGCTCCTCGGGCGAGGGGGCCTGCTTCGTGGCGGCGCCGCCGCCGAGGCCGAAGCCCGAGCCGCCGCCCGTGGCGGATGCGGGCTTGACACCCTGGGCGATCGCCGCGTTCTCGGCGGCCCGCTTGGCGGGGTTGCCCGAGCGCGAACCCTTCTTCTTGGCGGGCTGCTGCTTGCGTCCGCCGTGCCCGCCCGGGATCGGCCCCATGCCGGGAACCTGCGGCACGCCGCCCTTGGCGACCGTCTTCATCATCTTCGCGGCCTGCTCGAAGCGCGCCACGAGCTGGTTCACATCCGTCACCGTCATGCCGGAGCCCTTGGCGATGCGCAGGCGCCGCGAGCCGTTGAGCAGCTTCGTGTTCTGGCGCTCGGCGGGCGTCATCGACTGGATGATCGCCTCGGTGCGGGTGATCTCGCGCTCGTCGAAGTTGTCGAGCTGCTCCCGCATCCCGCGTGCGCCCGGCAGCATCCCGAGCATGCCCTTGAGCGAGCCCATCTTCTTGAGCTGCTGCATCTGCCCGAGGAAGTCGTCGAGGGTGAAGCTGTCGGTGCGGAACTTCTCCGCGACCTTGAGCGCCTCCTCCTCGTCGAAGGCCTGCTGGGCCTGCTCGATGAGGGTCAGGATGTCGCCGAGGTCGAGGATGCGGCTCGCCATCCGGTCGGGGTGGAACGGCTCGAAGTCGTCGAGACCCTCACCGACGGAGGCGAAGATGATGGGGCGCCCGGTGATCGAGGTCACCGAGAGCGCGGCACCGCCGCGCGAGTCGCCGTCGAGCTTGGTGAGCACGACACCCGTGAAGTCGACGCCCTCCTGGAAGGCGCGCGCCGTGTTCACGGCATCCTGACCGGTGAGCGCGTCGACGACGAACAGCACCTCGTCGGGGTCGACCGCCTTGCGGATGTTCGCGGCCTGCTTCATGAGCTCGGCGTCGATGCCGAGGCGGCCCGCGGTGTCGACGATGACCACGTCGTACTGCTTGCGCTCGGCCTCGGCCACACCGTTCTTCGCAACCTTGACGGGGTCGCCCACGCCGTTGCCGGGCTCGGGCGCGAACACCGGAACCCCGGCCTGCTCGCCCACCACCTGCAGCTGGGTGACGGCGTTGGGGCGCTGGAGGTCGGATGCCACGAGCAGCGGCGTGTGCCCCTCCTTCTTGAGCCACTTGGCGAGCTTGCCCGCGAGGGTCGTCTTTCCGGCGCCCTGAAGGCCCGCGAGCATGATGACGGTCGGCGGCTTCTTCGCGAACTCGAGCTTGCGCTGCTGGCCGCCCAGGATCGCCACGAGCTCCTCGTTGACGATCTGCACGACCTGCTGGGCCGGGTTGAGCGCCTTGTTCACCTCATCCGAGAGGGCGCGCTCGCGCACCTTGCCGGTGAACTCCTTCACGACCTCGAGGGCGACGTCGGCGTCGAGCAGGGCGCGACGGATCTCGCGCACCGTGCCGTCGACGTCCGCGGGGGTCAGCTTGCCCTTGGTGCGGAGGTTCTTGAAGGTCTGGGTGAGCCGGTCGGAGAGGGTGCCGAAGGTTGCCATGACCGGTACAGCCTAATCGGGCCGATCGCGAAACTCCCGCGCGGTAGCGTGGCGGCATGAGCCTCGTCCTCGGTTTCGGCGGCGCCGAGCCCCGCATCGACGCGACCGCGTGGGTCGCCCCCACCGCGACGATCATCGGGGATGCCGTGCTGCATCCCGAGTCCTCGGTGTTCTACGGAGCGGTCGTGCGGGCGGATCGCGACGCGATCGTGCTGGGCGCCGGGTCGAATCTGCAGGACAACGTCGTGGTGCACGGCGACCCGGGCTCGCCTGCCGTGATCGGCTCGGGCGTCTCGGTGGGTCACGGCGCGGTCGTGCACGGCTGCACGATCGGCGACGACTGCCTCATCGGGATGAACGCGACCGTGCTGAACGGCGCGATCGTCGGATCCGGTTCGCTCGTGGCGGCCGGGGCGCTCGTGCTGGAGGGCACCGTGATCCCGCCGCGTTCCCTCGTGGCGGGGGTGCCGGCGAAGGTGCGCCGCGAGCTCTCCGACGACGAGGTGGGCGGCATCCGCCGCAACGCCGAGACCTACCGCACGCTCGCCGCGCAGCATCGGGGGCTCGCGTGAGCGCGACACCCGACGACCTCACGGCGGTGCGCGAGTTCCAGCCGTCGTGGGCGGCGTTCCATCGCCGTTTCCTCGCGCGGATGCTCATGCTCGGCCCGCTGCTGCTGCTCGTCGTGATCGTGGCGGCCTGGCCCAGCATCGGGCTCGCCCTCGTGCTGCTCGGCGCCGCGGGCGTGCTCGGCGGTCTCGGCCTCGCGGTGTACTTCGGCCGGGTGCGGGTGACCGTGCAGCCGGGCCGTGTGACGGTGCGCGGGCCGCTGCGCACCCGCAGCTGGCGCACCGACGAGCTCGCCGCCGCGGTGCTCGTGCCGCAGCCCGGGGCCGCGCTCATGCGCCCGGGCAGCGCGACCGCCACGCTGTACCTCGTCTCGGTGGACGACCGGAGGCTGTTCTGGCTGAGCGGCGGACTCTGGGAGCGCGACGCGCTCGACGAGCTCGCCGCGGCGATCGGGGTGCAGGTCATCACGGTTCCGCCGGGGCTCCTGGCGGAGGAGATCCGGGACCGCTACCCCGGAACGATCGGCTGGACGGCCGTGCATCCCTGGCTGTTCGCGCTCGTGCTGGCCGCATCCGCCGCCGCCGTGATGTTCATCGTGCTCGTGCTCACCACGGTCGTGCTCATCGCGACGGGCGAGCTGCAGCTACCGACGCCCGGATAGCTGCTGCAGCAGCGCGGCCGAGAGCTCCGGACGGATGGGGTAGCTCGCGCTGAACGACAGGCGGGTGGCCAGGCCGGCGAACCGGTCGCGCAACTGCTGCGCCACCTCTGCCGGTGAGCCGACCGCGGCGAAGGCGGCGAGCATCTCGTCGTCGACGGCCGCCGCCATCTCGGCCCACTCCCCGCGCCGGGATCCGGCGTAGAGGCGCTCGTGCGCCGCCTCCCAGCCGTGCAGGGCGAGCACCGGCAGGTAGTCGGGGGTCGAGCCGTAGAAGGCGATCTGCTGGCGGGTGGCGGCGATCGCCCGGTCGAGCTCGGCCTGCGTCTCCCCCACCGCCACGAAGGCGGGCACCGCGAGTCCCAGCGCGGCGGCGTCACGCCCCGCGGACGCGGCCCCGCGTGCGAGCGCGGGGAGCGTCACCTCGCGCAGGTAGCGCTCGGTCGTGAAGGTGTGGGCCAGCACGCCGTCGGCGACCGCGCCCGCGGTCTCGGTCATCCGCTCCCCCACGGCCGCGAGCCAGATGGGCGGGGCGCCGTAGGGGTTCGGGCCGGGCGAGAAGAACGGGGTCATGAGGCTGTGGCGGTAGTGCTCGCCCTCGAAGGCGAGCCGCTCCCCGGTCGCCCAGGCCGCCCAGATCGCCCGCACGGCGCTCACGAACTCGCGCATCCGCGCGGCCGGCGCCGACCACGGCATCGAGAACCGTCGCTCGATGTGCGCCTTCACCTGCGAGCCGAGCCCCAGCACGAAGCGGCCGCCCGAGACGAGCTGCAGGTCGTTGGCGGTCTCGGCGACCGTCATGGGGTTGCGGGCGAAGGCCACCGCGATGCCGGTCATGAGGGTGACGCGTTCGGTGCGCATCGCGGCAGCGGTGAGCGAGACGAACGGGTCGTGCTTGGTCTCGGCGGCGAAGATCCCGTCGTAGCCTGCCGCCTCGAGGTGGGCGGCGCCGTCCGCGAACACCCGTGGATCCGTGCCCGCATCCCCGCCCGCGTCGATGAGGAAGGGGGCCGTCGCGTCGTCGCTCACGCTGCCATCCCACCACACACCGGCCGTGGCGGCGGCGCTCACGCGCATCCCGGCGCCGTCTCCGGCCCCGGATGCGTCCCCGGATGCGTCCCGCGCGTCCGTCTCCGCCTCTCGAGTCCGTCTCCGCCGCCGCCCCCTCCCAAGTCAAGGAGTCGCGCAACCCATCTCAAGGAGGCGCGTCGCCCGACAGGCGACTTCTGCCACTTCAGCCACGCCAGCAACATCGGATCCTTGACTTGGGTTGCGCGACTCCTTGACTTGGGATGCGGGAGGGGGATGCGGAAGGGGGATGCGGAGGGGGATGCGGACCGCGGGCCGCGCGCGGAGCGCCGCGCGGCGGCGCACGACGGCTCAGCCGACGAGCTGCTGGGCGAAGACGTGCGGGGTGAAGCCCGTGAGATCGCCGATGCCCTCACCCTGGCCGACGAGCTTCACGGGGATGCCGGTCTTCTCCTGCACGGCGAGCACGAAGCCGCCCTTCGCGGTGCCGTCAAGCTTCGTCAGCACGAGTCCGGTCACCCCCGCGTGCTGCACGAAGGCGTCGGCTTGGGCGAGCCCGTTCTGTCCCGTCGTCGCGTCGAGCACGAGCAGCACCTCGGCGATCGGACCCAGCTTCTCCACCACACGGCGCACCTTGCCGAGCTCGTCCATGAGGCCCGACTTGGTCTGCAGGCGGCCGGCGGTGTCGATGAGCGCGATCTCGATGCCCTCGCGCTGCGCGAGCTCGACCGTCTGGAAGGCGACGGATGCCGGATCCTGCCCCGCCTGCTGCGGTCGCACGATGCGCGCGCCCGCGCGCTCCGCCCAGGTGGCGAGCTGCTCCACCGCGGCCGCGCGGAAGGTGTCGGCCGCCCCCACGACGACCGTGCGGCCGTAGGTGGTGAGGAACTTGGCGAACTTGCCGATCGTGGTCGTCTTGCCGACCCCGTTCACCCCCACCACGAGCACGACGGCGGGCCGGTTGCTGAGGGTGAGCGTCGAGTCGTGCTTCGCGAGGCGCTCCTCGATGGTCTCGCGCAGCATCCGCTGCAGGTCCTTCGGGTCGGTCGTGCGGTAGCGCTCCACCTTGCCGCGCAGCTCGTCGACCATCGTCTCGGTGAGGTCGGGACCGAAGTCGGCGCCGAGGAGGGCGTCTTCGAGGTCGTCCCAGGTGTCGGCGTCGATCGTGGCGCGCGCGAACATGCCCCGCAGCGCCGAGCCGAGTGACCAGGTTGCCGCCATGCGTCCAGGCTAGCGTCCGCCCTGGGGCAGGATGGGCGCATGACCCTCGCGTTCATCCGGCATGGCCAGACCGACTGGAACAGGGATGGACGGCTGCAGGGCTCGAGCGACGTGCCGCTCAACGAGACCGGCCGCGAGCAGGCGCGCGCGGCCGAGCGGATGCTCACCGACTGGCCGTGGGATGCCGTCGTGAGCTCGCCGCTCTCGCGGGCCCGTGAGACGGCCCAGATCATCGCCGACGGCCTCGGCCTGCCGCTCGGCCCCGCCTACCCGGAGCTCGTGGAGCGCGACTACGGCCCCCTGGAGGGCCTGCCCGACACCGAGATGATGGCCCGCTACCCCGACCGCGCCTACCCGGGCGCGGAACCGCTCGACGAGGTGGTGGAGCGCTGCCTCGCCGGCATGGCGCGCATCGACGCCGACTTCCCGGACCAGAACGTCGTGATCGTCTGCCACGGCACGATCATGAAGTACACCCTCATCCGCCTCACCGGGCACCGGGTGGAGGCGATCCTCAACGGCACGGTGTCGGCGATCGAGCGCGACGCGGACGGCTGGCGGGTGCTGACCATCAACGGCGAGCCGATCCGGACGGCGGAGGAGCGGTGAGCCATCCGCTCCCCCGCAGCGCGCCCGAGGCGCAGGGGGTCTCCCGCGACGCGGTCCGCTCCCTGTTCGCGCGACTCGACGCCGAGCTCGACTCGCTGCACGGTCTCGTGCTCGTGCGACACGGCCACGTGGTCGCCGAGGCGAACTGGGAACCGTACGCGGTGGATGCCGCGCACGCCCTCTACTCGGTGAGCAAGAGCTTCACCTCGACGGCGATCGGGTTCGCGGTGGCCGAAGGGCTGCTCGGCGTCGACGACCGCCTCGTCGAGCTGTTCCCGGATGCCGCCCCGGCCGATCCCTCGCCGCGGCTCGCCGAGCTGCGGGTGCGCCACCTCCTGACGATGTCGACGGGGCACGCCGAGGACACCTTCGACGCCGTCGCCGCCGGCATCGCGAGCGAGGACTCCTCGGGGGTCGCCGCGTTCCTGGCCCTCCCGCTGGAACACGATCCGGGCGCGCGGTTCGTCTACAACACGGGCGCGAGCTACGTGCTCTCGGCGCTCGTCCAGCGCCTGAGCGGCGAACGACTGCTCGACTACCTCACCCCACGACTGCTCGAACCGCTCGGCATCGTCGGCGCCGGCTGGCAGCAGGACCGGCACGGGATCGATTTCGGCGGCTTCGGGCTGTCGATCACGACCCGCGACATCGCCGCGTTCGGCGAGTTCCTGTTGCGTCGCGGTCGCGCGGGAGGGCGGCAGCTGCTTCCGGCGGAGTGGATCGACACCGCGAGCGCCGCGCACGTTGCCAACGCGAGCGACTGGCCCGACTGGCGTCAGGGCTACGGGTACCAGTTCTGGCGCAGCCGCCACGGCTTCCGCGGCGACGGCGCGTTCGGCCAGTTCTGCCTCGTGCTGCCCGAGCACGACGCGGTCATCGCCATCACCGCGAGCCTCCGCGAGCTGCAGGAGCCCCTCGAGATCCTCTGGGGCGCGCTCGACGGGCTCTTCCCGGCGAGCCCGCCCGAGCGATCCCCCGAGCCGTCCCGCGCGGACGGCACGCAGGGCGCCCCCGAGCTCGCGCACTTCGAGGTGCCCGCCCCGACCGGCGCCCGCACGAGTCCGCGGCTCGCCTCCCTCGCCTGGGCGCGCTATCAGCTGGAGCCGTCGAGCGGATTCGACACGCTCGAGATCGAACCGCACCGCGAGGGCACGACCCTCGTGTTCGAGGCTGAGGACGGGGTGCAGCGCATCCACTTCGGCGCCACCCGCTGGATTCCGGGCACGAGCACGCGCCCTGCGGAGCCGGCGACGCCCATCCGGGCGCGCGGGGCGTGGGTCTCGGATGCCGTGTTCCGGGGGCGCGTGGTCGCGGCCGACGATCCGCACGGTGTCGACCACGAGCTGCGCCTGGACGGCGACGACGTCGTGTGGACGCGGACGCCGCTCGTCTCGTTCGGCCCGATCACCACCCGCACCTCGCGGGGGCGGCGCGCCTGAATCGCCGACGGGGCGCGACCCCGTTCAGGCCGCGCCGGGTGGCGGCGGGGAAGCGGGAGGCGCCGCCGACTGCGCCGCCGCGAGCGCCTTGGCCCGCCGCTCGATCACGGTGTCGGTGACCCACACCCCGACGGCGACCACCGCGAGGCCCACGAACAGCAGCAGCCAGCGGCCGAACCCGCCCGTGATCTCGCGCCACGACTCCGGGATGGTGAACATCACGAACACGAAGGCGGCCACCCCCACCGCGTAGGCGATCGCCCACACCCACTTTCGCCAGGCGAACAGCACAGCCCCGTCGAGAGCGAGCAGCGGCAGCAGCGCGAGCGGCAGCGTCGAGATGCCCTCGACGGTCACGCCGCTGAAGAACTCGCTCACGGCCACGAAGAACCAGTTGCCCGGGACCGCGCGGGCCACCGGTGCGAAGGCGCTGTAGCCCACCCACGCCAGGAGCGCGATCACCAGGGCGGTGCTCGAGCCGAGCAGGATGACGAGGGCGTCGCGGGAGGCGACGAGGCTCACCGCGAAGGTCAGGCCCGCCACGAGCCCGAACACGATGCCGGGCTCGAACTGGAGCAGCCGCGCGATGAGCACCGTGAGCGCCACGACGATGAGCGACCCCCAGCGGAAGGTGATGTGCGGGCGCGCGCTCGGCTGGATGCGCCGCAGCACGCCCATCACGACCCCCCAGCCCACCACGTTGAGCAGCGCGAACGACAGCAGGGCGGTGAGCAGCAGGCGCACCGACATGGGATTGGGGCCGAACGACGGGTCGACGAAGCCGGAGATGACGGCGGCCGCCACGAACCCCGGCCAGACGAGCCACGAAGGTCGGCGCTTCGGCGGGACCGCATCGGTCACCGCCGCCGCGGGCGCCGGGGCGTTCTTCGCAGCCTTCACGGGCTTCTCCGGTTTGGGCTCCCGCGTCACCCGCCGCATCCGGCGCGCACGCAGCCAGCCGATGAACCGCGACCAGCGCTTGTCGAGCACCTTGTTGAGCAGGAACCCGGGGAACCCGACGATGAGCATGAGGAACACCGCCGAGCCGCCCAGCACCGCCACCTGCGTGCCGCTCGGCACCGCCTCGGCGATGGTGCGCAGCGAGCTCATGACGCTCGGATCGGCGAAGCCCGTGGCGTCGTAGGCGTCGCGCGCATCCACGTCGATCCGCAGCACGGGGCCGTCGAGCGCCGGATCGACGACGAACTCGCCGCCGCCCGCGAACTCGAACTCGACGATGTCCTGCCCCGTGACGGCGTGGCTGAAGCGCGTGATGATGCTCGCCGGCAGCGGATCCCAGCCGCGCAGCTCGCTCGCGCGCATGGGCTGGTTGACGCTGCGCCCCTCGGTGTTCTCGGCGACGATCGTCTCGTCGCCGGTGGTCCAGCCGAAGGTCTCGAAGCGCTCCAGGATGCGGATGGCGTCCTCGGAGGAGATGCCCACCCACAGCAGCGTGAACTGGTTCGAGGTGACCCCGTCGCCGAGCGGCCGGTCCGTGATGCGCGAGGCGCAATCCCATCCGGTGCCCCGCAGCGGCGGCGGCACGAAACGCGTGTCGATGTCGAAGAGCGTGTAGCCGCCCTGGGCGAGGAAGCTCGGGGCGCACTCGGCGGCATCCGCGGTCGCCGCGGACGCCGGCCCCGCAGTCAGGAGGGGAAGCCCGGCGCCGGCGAGCACGGCGACGGCGATGGCTGCGGCGATCCGGCGGGCGCGTGCGGTCATGGGGGAAAGCTAGCGGAGGCGGGCCCCGCCCCGACAGAGCCGCGCGCGCGTCAGCCGGCGCGTTCGACGCGCTCGGCCACTCGCTGGCCGACGACCGCGCTCACGCCGTCCTGGCGCATCGAGACGCCGTACAGCGCGTCCGCGATCTCCATGGTGCGCTTCTGGTGCGTGATCACGATGAGCTGCGAGTTCTCGCGCAGCCGTTCGATGACGCTCAGCAGGCGTCCGAGGTTCGCGTCGTCGAGCGCCGCCTCCACCTCGTCGAGGATGTAGAACGGGCTCGGTCGGGCCGTGAAGATCGCGAACAGCAGCGCCACGGCCGCGAGCGAGCGCTCACCGCCGGACAGCAGCGACAGCCGCTCGATCTTCTTGCCCGCGGGCTTCACCGTCACCTCGATGCCGGTCGTCAGCAGGTGCTCCGGGTCGGTGAGGTGCAGGGAGCCCGTGCCGCCCGGGAACAGCAGCGGGAAGACCTGGTCGAACGCCGCCTTGGTGTCGTCGAAGGCGGCCGCGAAGATGTCCTGCATCTTCTCGTCGATCTCCTCGATGATCGTGAGCAGGTCCTTGCGGGTGGCGGTGAGGTCGGCGAGCTGCTCGGTGAGGAACTTGTGGCGCTGCTCGAGCGCCGCGAACTCCTCGAGGGCGAGCGGGTTGACGCGGCCCAGCTGCGCGAACATCCGCTCGGCCTTGTCGAGCCGCGCCTTCTGCCGGGCGCGGTCGAACGGCTCCGTCGCCACCTTCTGTGCCAGAAATGCAGGAGAATCGGCGCCGCCGGCCGCGTCGGCATCCGGATCTGCGGGGGGCGCGGGCGAGGTCTCCTGCATTTCTGAGGTGGCGGATGCGGGGGCCACGTCGACGGGGACCGGCACCTCGGGGCCGTATTCGGCCACGAGCACGTCCTCGACGAGGCCCAGCTCGTCGGCGGCGCGCTCGAGAAGGCTCGAGAGGTGCAGCTTCTTCTCGTAGGCCTGCATCTCCAGGCCGTGCACGTTGTCGTTGAGGGCCGTGAGGCGCTCCCGCAGCAGCGCCTCGGTGCGCCGCAGCTCGGCGAGCTCCTCGTTCTGCTTGGCGCGCTCGGCCTCCGCCGCCGCGAGCGCGACACGCGCCTCGGCCACCGAGCGGTCGGCGGTGTCGAGCACCGCGGGCAGCGCCTCGATGACCCCCTCCGCCGCCTCGATCTGGTGCCGACGGATGACGGCCAGCCGCGCCGCCTCCTCGGCCGCGGCACGCTCGGCCTCGAGCCGACGCGCGAGCTGCTGGGCCTGCTCGCGCTGCGCGCGCACCCGCTCGCGGGCCGTCTCGAGCTCGACGCGCGCCGTCACCTCGATCGCGCGGGCGGCCTCCAACTCGGCGAGCAGCTCATCACGCGCGGACACGTCGAGGATGGGGCGCGGCGTCGCCGCGTGCGAGTCGCGCTCCGCGACCGCCCGGTCGACCACGGCATCCGCGGCGGCCACCTGCTCGCCGAGGCTCGCGACGGCGTCACCGAGGCGCTCGCTCTCGGCCGCGGCGGCCTCGAGCTGCACGCGCGAACGCCCGAGGGCCTCGCTGCGCTCGGCGAGGCGCGCCTCGAACTGCTTGAGGGTGGTCTGCGCCTGCACGAGGTCGATGCGGGCCACATCCAGCGCCTCACGCTGCCGGGCGAGCTCGTGGGCGAGACGCTCGATCGTCGTCGTCACCCCGACGAGCCGGCCCTGCGCCGCATCGCGTTCGGCGATGAGCTCGAGGCGACTGCGACCGTCGGCCGAGCCGCCGCGCAGCACATGCTCGGCGAGCACGTCGCCGTCGCGCGTGATGACCGTGATACCGCCGAGCCGCGCGAGGGCCGGCCAGGCCGCACGGGCCTCGGCGAGACCGTCGGCCACGACGACACGCGCGAGCACCCCTCGGATGCCGCTCGGGCCCGTCACGAGCGATGCGGCCGAGCGCACCCCGGCGGGCAGCTCCGTGGGGCCGGCGGGAGCGGCGGCGTCCGCGACGACGATCTCCACGCGGCCCGCCTCGGCGCCGCGGGCATGGGAGAGAGCCGCGACGCCCGCATCCCAGCTGTCGGCGAGGACCGCGTCGGCGAGTGAGCCGAGGGCGGCGGCGATCGCGGCCTCGAATCCCGCCTCCACCTTGATGTGCTCGGCGACGAGCCCACGGATGCCGGAGAGCCCGATGATCTGCTGCGAACCGTCGCGCTGCTCGGTCGCGAGGGTGAGGGCGCTCGTGCGTGCGGCGAGGGCGTCGCGTTCGCGCTCCGCCGCGTGCAGCTCTTCGCGCAGCGCGTCGACGCGGGCCTGCGACTCCTGCACCGCGGTCTCCGCGGCCACGACCGCCGAGGCGAGCTCGGTGTCCTCGGCGAGGCCCGCGTCGTCGCCCTCGAGCGCGACGAGCTCGGCGCGGGCCGCCTCGCGACGCTCCTCGGCGGCCACGAGCGCGGCCCTCTGGCGCTCGAGCTGGGCCTGCGTCGCCGCGCGGCGCTCCTCGGCCGCCCGGACGGCGCCGCCGAGCCGCCCCTGCTCGAGATCGTGCTGGCTCACGAGCGCCGACTGGGCGCTGATCTCCTCGTCGAGCGAGTCGAGGCTCGCCCGCGCGGTCGCCGTCGCGGCGCTCGCGCGCCCCAGCACCTCCTCGGCCGCTGCGATGCCCTCCGCGAGCCGGTCGGCCTCCGCGAAGGCGTCCGCCACGGCCGACTCGGAGAGCGTCGAGGCGAGTCCGGGCAGCTCGGCCTGCTGGGCGAGCAGCGAGAGCCGCTGGTTGGCGAGCGTGTAGAGCGAGCGCAGGTGATCCTGCACCTGCTCGAGCCCGAACGCCACGCGGCGCGCCTCGTCGACGGCATCGCCCGTCATCGACTGCTCGATGCGGCCCTGTCGCAGCTTCGACTGGTCGAGCTGCTCCTGCAGCACCACGCGCTCCGTCTTGCGCTCCGACTCGCTGCGGGTCACATCCGTGATCGAGGCGCGCAGCTCGACCACCTCGTCGGCGAGCAGCCGGGCGCGCGCATCCCGCACGACCGCCGCGATCGTCTGCGCCTCGCGCGCGATCTGGGCCTGCTGCCCGAGCGGCTTGAGCTGGCGGCGGATCTCCCCCGCGAGATCCGAGAGGCGGGTGAGGTTGGCCTGCATCGCGTCGAGCTTGCGCAGGGTCTTCTCCTTGCGGCGGCGGTGCTTGAGGATGCCGGCCGCCTCCTCGATGAAGCCGCGGCGGTCCTCGGGGCTCGCGTGCAGCACCTGATCGAGCTGACCCTGACCGACGATGACGTGCATCTCGCGACCGAGACCCGAGTCGGACAGCAGCTCCTGCACGTCGAGCAGGCGGCACTGCTCGCCGTTGATCGCGTACTCGCTGCCGCCGTTGCGGAACAGGGTGCGCGAGATCGTCACCTCGCTGTAGTCGATCGGCAGGGCGCCGTCGGCGTTGTCGATCGTGAGGATCACCTCGGCGCGCCCGAGCGGCCCGCGGGTCGCGGTGCCGGCGAAGATGACGTCCTCCATCTTGCCGCCGCGGAGAGTCTTCGCCCCCTGCTCCCCCATCACCCAGGCGAGCGCGTCGACGACGTTCGACTTGCCGGATCCGTTCGGGCCCACGACGCAGGTGACGCCCGGTTCGAAGGCGAAAGTGGTGGGCTGGGCGAACGACTTGAACCCCTTCAGGGTCAAGCTCTTCAGATGCACCCGGCCACCTCCTCGTCCCTCGCGGCGTCGCTCTACGCTAGCGTGCGCACACGCTGCAGCGATGCGCGTCGCGCCGCGGCAATCTCCGCAGCGTGCGGCGCAGCGCTACAGCGTTCGACGAGGATGCCGCATGCTGGGGGGATGGGCGAGATCCTCATCGACGAGGTGCCGCTTCCGGCGACGCTGGTCGACGACCCGCATGCGGACGACTTCGTCGCGACGGTCGACATCCGCAACCTCGTCGAGGAGGCCGGCTACGGCACGGTCGACGTGCGAGTGACGCCGGAGCGGCTGCTCGGCTACCTCACCGACCCCTTCGAGCCGCACCGGCTGTTCGTGGCGCGGGCCGACGGACGCATCGTCGCGCGCGGACTCTACGAGACCCTCGCCGACCCGGACTCGACGGCGTGCTGGATCGACGTGCGCGTGCATCCCGACCATCGGCGCCGCGGCGTCGGCACAGCCCTCGCAGACCACCTGGAGGCCCTCGCCCGTGCGGAAGGCCGCAGCCACGCGATCGTCTACATCGTCTCGCCCGACGGTCCGGGCCCGCGGCTGCCGTCGCCGACCGGGGCCGGGTCGCTGCCCGCGGCGAACCCCGAGGTCCGCTTCCTGCGGCGGCGCGGCTACCGCCTCGAGCAGGTCGTGCGCGCCAGCCGTCTGCCGCTGCCGCTCGACGCGGCCGAGCTCGCCGTGCGGGTGCGCGCCGCCCGCGCGCGCAGCGGCGACGGGTACCGCGTGCACCGATGGGAGGGGCCGACCCCGGCACGGTTCCTCGACGATGTGGCCGTGCTGCTCACCCGGATGAGCACCGACGCCCCGCAGTCGGGTCTCGACGAGCCGGAGGACGTCTGGACGGCCGAACGGGTCGCCCGGCACGAGACGCACACGACCGCCGACGGCGCCGGACTGCTCACCGCCGCCGTCGAGCACCTCGCCAGCAGCCGCCTGGTCGGCTTCACCCAGCTCGGACTGCCGGCCGACCGCATCCGCCCCGTCGACCAGTTCGACACCCTCGTGCTGCGCGAGCACCGCGGCCACGCGCTCGGGATGCTGCTCAAGCTCGAGAACCTCGCGGAGCTCGCCTCCCGGCATCCCGGCCGCCCCTCGGTACTCACCTGGAACGCCGAGGAGAACCGGCACATGCTCGCCGTCAACGAGGAGATCGGCTTCCAGCCGATGGGCTACGAGGGTGCGTGGCGGCTCGACCTCGACTGAGGCCGTGACCTCCGCTCAGTCTCGCGAGATGGCGAGCATCCGCAGGATCTCGAGGTACAGCCAGATGACGGTGACCATGATGCCGAACGCGCCCGTCCACTGGTACTTCGCGGGCGCCTTCTGCTGAACGCCCTTCTGGATGAAATCGAAGTCGAGCACGAGCGAGTAGGCGCCGAGCAGCACCGCGAGCACGCCGAGGATGAGGCCCAGCGGGATGCCGAAGACGTCCTGGCCGCGCAGCCCCCAGGGGTTGGCGTCGGCGCCGCCGAACAGCATGACGAAGACGTTGACGACCGAGAACACCAGGTAGCCGACCATCACGATGAGGAACACCTTGGTGGCGCGCTTGGATGCCCGGATCCTGCCGCTCGCGAACAGGGCGAGCGTGACGCCCACCACGGCGAGGGTCGCGATGACGGCCTGGCTCACGATGCCGTCCCAGGCCGCCTCGTAGAACGCCGAGATGCCGCCCAGGAAGACGCCCTGAACCCCCGCATAGGCGAGGATCAGCACGGGCGAGGGCTCGCGCTTGAAGGTGTTGACGAGCGCCAGCACGAAACCGACGAGCGCGGCACCGATCCACAGCAGCGGCACGATGCCGACCGTCAGCCAGCCGATCGCCGCGCCGACCAGCAGCACGGCGAAGGTGCCGAGCGAGACGCGCAGGGTGCCGTCCACCGTCATGGGCGTCACCTGGGGGTCGGGCGCCGACGGCCGGTCGAAGGCCTCCTGCAGCTCGGCCGCCGTCGGAGTGGCGACCGCGGGCACCCCCTTGCCGTTGAAGGCGGGACTGTTGGCGAAAGCCGGGTTGTCGAGGGCCATGGCGGATCCTTCCGTCGGGTCGTGACCCCAGCGTACGCATCCCGCCGCCTCCGCGGCTGTGCATCCGCCGTGGGCGAACCGCCGCCGCCCGGCTGCGCGGCTACCCGGCTGCCCGGCTACTCGGCGGCGCTGCGCTCGGAGGCGCGGCGGAGCACGCCGACCCGCGTCGTCACCCCGAGTCGCCGCATCGCCTCATGCAGGTGCTTCTCGACCGTCTTCACGCTGATGCCCAGCCGCGCGGCGATCTCGGCGTTGCCGGCGCCGGTCGCCAGCTCGGCGACCACCGCGCGCTGACGCGCCGTGAGCTCCGGGAGCGGCTCGACGTCGAAGGCGGGCAGCCGGGCCGCCAGGGTGAACCGCGACGGCGCCCCGAAGGCCGAGAGCACCCGCGAGACGTGGGCGCGCACCGTGTGCGGAGAAAGGAACAGCGCCGCCGCGATCTCGGCGTTGGTGTGGCCGTCGAGCAGCAGGCCCGCGACCTCCCGCTCGCGCTCCGACAGCCCCGACCACTCGGTGCCGGCGAGCGGCCGCAGGCGCCGGCCGGCCGCGCGCAGCTCCTGCCGGGCCGCGCGGACCGCGGCGAGGTGACCCGTGCGATCCGCCTCCTGCGCCATCGCCTGCAGCCGGCGACCCGCCTCACCGCCGCCGGCCGCGGCGATCGCGGCGCGCGCCGCGAGGATCTCGGCCTCGCTCGCCTCGATGATGCGCCCCTCCGCCCGCGCCCGCTCCCCCGCGCGGTCCGCGGCATCCAGCGCCCTCGCCGCGTCGCCGCGGGCCAGCAGGATGCGGCTGCGGGTGCGCAGCACCGTCGCCCCGGCGATCGGGCTCGCGGCGAGCGACTCGACGCGGGCCGCCCACGCCTCCGCCGCGTCGAAGTCGCCCTCGGCGAGCGCCGCGTTGGTGAGCAGCTCGAGGCCGATCGCGCGGTCGGTGACCATGAGGCGCTCGAGGTCGGCGCCGCCGCCCGCGGCCAGCACGAGCGAGGCCGCCCCGCGCACGTCGCCGATCGCGACCAGGCCGAAGGAGGCCAGCAGGTAGCAGCCCGAGGAGACGCGGGTGCTCGGGTCGGGGCTCTCCCGCGTGACCCGCGCCGCGAGGTCGCGGGCCCGCACCGGATCCGCCGCGTTGCCCAGCACGAGCGAGCGCGTCGCATCGACCAGCAGGGCGAGCAGCGGGGCCTCGCTCGTGACGCCGTCGAGCAGCGCCTGGGCCTCGGCGACGCGACCGTGGAAGGCGGCGATGCGCGCGGCGAGCACGGCGTACACCGCCGCGACATCGTGGGCACGGCCGTCGCACACCAGGACGCGGCGCGGATCGGGCAGCCGCAATCCCGACGCGAGGCCCACCCGCGCGCAGCTCAGCGCGGCCTCGGCGAGCAGGAAGCGGGCGAACTCGGCGTCGTCGTCCTCACCGAGCCCGTCGAGCAGCGGCAGCGCGTCGGCGATCGGGTCGCCGGACGGGGTGAGGCCGGGCGCGAGGTCGCTCCACTCCCCCGTGAGCAGCTCGGCGGCCGCCGCGAAAGCGCGCGCGGCGTAGGCGGTCACGCGGGTTGCCGGCTCGGCATCCGCATCCAGCCGCGCGAGGGCGCGGATGGAGAGCCGCGTACCGAGCTCGTGGTCGAGCCGCTCGGTGGCGGCGAAGGCCGCGACAGCCAGCTGCCAGGGGTCCGCGCCGTCCGGCTCGGGGGCGCGCTCGAGACCGACGACGGCGTCGAGCACCGCCTCGAGGTAGCCGATGCGGTTCATCCGGCGACCCGCTGCACGGTGACACGCTGGCAGTGCGGGCAGAAATGCGATCCGCGGTTCATGAACACCTCGCGCACGATCGGGCGACCGCAGCGCGGGCAGGGCTCACCCTGGCGGCCGTAGGCGTTGAGCGAATGCGAGAAGTAGCCGGAGGCGCCGTTCACGTTCACGTACTGGGCGTCGAAGCTCGTGCCGCCCTCCGCGAGCGCCTTCGCGAGGATGGTCCGCACCTGGGAGAGCAGGGTGCGCGCGCGGGGGCGGCCGAGGGTTCGGGTGGGCTGGTCGTAGTGCACGCGGGAGGCCCACAGCGCCTCGTCGGCGTAGATGTTGCCGATGCCCGAGATGAGGCTCTGGTCGAGCAGGGCGCGCTTGACGGTCGTGTCCCGACGGATGAGCCGGTCGAGGAACGCCTCATCGTCGAAGTGCGGATCGAGCGGATCGCGCGCGATGTGGGCGACGGATGCCGGCACGCGTTCGCCGTCGCGGTCGGCGGTGGGCACGAGGGCGTCGATCGCCATCGAGCCGAAGACCCGCTGATCGACGAAATCCAGCCGCACGGGTCCATGCCCCGGCGCATCCAGCCCGACCACGATCCGGGTCAGCGACGCGACAGGCGCCTTGGGCTCCCGCAGCAGCACCTGCCCGCTCATCCCCAGGTGCACCACAACCGCCTCGGCGTTCATGGCGCGGCTGGAGCCGCGACCCGACGGCGGGAGAAACGCCCCCCGCCGCGAGGTCGCGGCTCCCGCCGCGCCATAAAGCGGGAGCCAGAGGTACTTGCCGCGGCGCGAGGGGGCGGCGATGGTCGCACCGGTGAGTCGATCGACGAAGTCCTCCGACGGACCCGGATGCCGCCGCAGCGAGCGGGAGTCGAGAACCTCGACGCGCGTCACCGTGGCGCCGGTGACCGCGGGGATCAGGCCGGCGCGCACGACCTCGACCTCGGGAAGCTCGGGCACGGTCGCTCGGCTGTCTAGCGCTTGGGGCGCTGCAGGATCGCCCAGGCGGCCAGTGCGGCCGCCATCTCCGCCTGCTTCTTGCTCGTGCCGTCACCCGAGGCGACCGGGCCGGAGCCGAAGCCGACCTCGGCGTGGAAGCGCTTCGAATGGTCGGGACCGGAGTCGGTCACCTTGTATTGCGGGAGCCCCTTGCCGAGGCGCGTGGACAGCTCCTGCAGGCTCGTCTTCGGGTCCATGGCGGCGCCGAAACGGTTCGGGTCGGCCAGCAGCGGCGAGATGAGCCGCAGCACGAGCGCGGTCGCCGCATCCGGGCCCACCGAGAGGTAG
Organism: Protaetiibacter larvae; assembly: GCF_008365275.1. GTDB lineage: Bacteria > Actinomycetota > Actinomycetes > Actinomycetales > Microbacteriaceae > Homoserinibacter > Homoserinibacter larvae. The sequence goes on from NZ_CP043504.1 coordinate 2,461,528, forward strand.
GCGGCGCCGATGATCGCCTCGACGGCATCCGCGAGGATCGAGCCCTTCTGGCGCCCCCCGGTGAGCTCCTCGCCGCGACCCAGCAGCAGGAACCGGCCCAGGCCGATGTGGTTCGCGATCTCGGCGAGAGCCGCCGAACTCACCAGGCTGGCACGGCGCTTCGCGAGCTCACCCTCATCCACCTCGGGGTTCTCGAGGTAGAGCATGACCGTGACGGCCTGCCCGAGAATCGAGTCGCCGAGGAACTCCAGGCGCTCGTTGTGCCCGATCCCGCCCTTCTCGTAGGCGTAGGAACGGTGCGTGAGGGCAAGCGCGAGCAGCTCGGGATCGATCTCGAGCTGCAGCACCGAGGTCAACTCGGCGCGATCGGCTTCGCCCTCCGGCGCGACGCTGCCGGACGGCAGCGGCTCAGACGTCGGCGACCTTACGGCCCTTGTACTCCAGGAACAGCGGAGTGCCGGCCGAGTCCTCGACGACCTTCGCGCGGTGCGGAAGGCTGTAGGTGACCTTGCCGTTCTCGACCGTCTTCACGAGGGTCGGCACGGACGCCTTCCACTGCGAGCGGCGGGCGTGCGTGTTGGCACGCGACTGACGGCGCTTGGGAACAGCCATGGTTGTCTCTTCTCTGTGTTCGGCGGCCTGCGCGCGCAGGTGCCGGAGGTCTATTCGGTGTCGGGGCGGAAGCCCTCGAGCGCCGCCCACCGGGGGTCGGTTCCCTCGCTTGCCCGCCGATCGGTTCCGCTCGCCAGTTTCTCCCCCGTGACGGGGTCGAGACCGGGGCAGTCCGGTCGGCAGACCGGCTGGAACGGCAGTGCCAGCACCACCGCGTCCCGCACGACGGATTCGAGATTCACGTGATCGTCTCGAATCGCGAAGTCGAAAGCTTCGTCCTCAGAATACGCGAAAAGCTCCTGGAATTCGACCTCGACCGGCAGCTCCACCGGGTCCAGACAGCGCACGCACTCGCCGTCGGCCGTCGCATCCACCTCGCCGGTCACCAGCACGCCGTCGTGAAGGCCCTCGAGGCGCAGCCCGATCCGGATCGGCGAGCCCTGGGTGACGGCCACGACCGACTCGCCGAGCTGCTCGGGGACATCGAACTCGAGAACCCGCTCGCGCAGCTCCCCCGGCCGGTGCATGAGGTCGTACACGGGCACGAGATACGGGCTGAGGGATGCGGACACGATCGCCGATTCTACGCCCGCGCCCCGGGGTCGCGCCCGGCGCCCCTCGCGTCCGCGTCGCCCGCATCCCTCCGTCCCGCCTCAGAAATGCAGGAGAACCGGGCCGGTTCGGGAGGCGGACCCCGGAACTGCGGGGGCGCATCCGCAGAACTCCTGCATTTCTGGCAGAGCTCGGCGGGGTGGAGGGCAGCGGCCGCTCAGCCGCCGACGGCGGTGAACGCCTCGTCGAGGATCGCGAGGGCGCGCAGCACCTCCTCGGGCGAGACGGTGCACGGCGGCACCACGTGGAGGCGGTTGTCGGCCGTGAACGGCAGATAGCCGCGATCCATGAGCTCCTTCTTGAGCGCGCCGATCGTGGCGGCCGGCACGGGCGTGCGGCTCGCGCGGTCGGTCACCAGGTCGAGCGCCCAGAACACGCCCACCCCGCGCACCTCGCCGATCATGGCGTGCGATTCGGCGAGCGCGTGCAGCCCCGGACCGAGCACCTCGCGGCCGATCGCTGCAGCGTTGTCCACGATGCCCTCCTCCTCCATCGCGTCGACGGACGCGACGATGGAGGCGGCGGCGAGCGGATGCCCGGAGTAGGTGAGCCCGCCCGGGAACACCTGGTCGTCGAAGGCGTTCGCGATCGACTCGGAGATGATGACGCCGCCGACCGGCACGTAACCCGAGTTGACGCCCTTCGCGAAGGTCACCAGATCCGGCACGATGCCGTCCGGGTTGAGCTCCGGGTTCTGCCAGGCGAACCAGTCGCCCGTGCGCCCGAAGCCCGACATGACCTCGTCGATGATGAGCAGGATGCCGTGGCGGTCGCACAGCTCGCGCACCCCCGCATACCAGCCGGGCGGCGGCATGATGACGCCCGCGGTGCCGGGGATGCCTTCGAGCAGCAGGGCCGCGATCGACTCGGCGCCCTCCGACTGGATGACGCGCTCGAGGTGCCGCAGCGCGCGCACGCCCTCCTCCTCGGGCGTCGTCGCCCAGAACTCGGAGCGGTACGGGAACGGGCCGAAGAAGTGCACGTGTCCGCGGGCGAACTCGTTCGGCACCCGCCGCCAGTCGCCCGTGGCGACGACGGCGGCGCCCGTGTTGCCGTGGTAGCTGCGGTAGGTGGAGAGGATCTTGTCGCGGCCCGTCGTGATGCGGGCCATGCGGATGGCGTTCTCGTTGGCGTCCGCGCCGCCGTTGGTGAAGAACACCTTGCCGAACTCGGCGCCGGCCTTCGCGAGGATGCGCGCGGCCGCCTCGCCGCGCACCAGGTTCGCGTGCGCGGGGGCGACGGTGGGCAGGATCGCCGCCTGCTCCTGGATGGCCGCGACCACCTTGGGGTGCGCGTGGCCGATGTTGACGTTGACGAGCTGGCTCGAGAAGTCGAGGTAGCGGCGCCCCTCGTAGTCCCACACCTCGGTGCCGGACGCGCCCGCGATGACGAAGGGGGTGAGGGCACCCTGCGCCGACCAGGAGTGGAAGACGTGGGCGCGGTCGAGGTCGAGGGTGTGCTGGTTGGTGCTCATGTGCGTGTCCTGGATGGTGTGCCGCGGATGGGATGGGTCGGGCGGCCCGCGTGGACCGCCCGACCTGAGGTGCTACTGGCCGCCCTCGGTGAGGGTGACCTCGATCGGAGTGTAGGTGGCCGACACGTCGATCCCCTCATCCTCGAGCGCCGCGAGCGCCTTCTCGATGTACTCGTTCGAGTACGCCGATTCGGCCGGCTCGCTCGTGATGAGCTCGAGGCCGTCCTGGTTCTTCGCGGAGAGCGCCCCGGCGACCGTCTTGTCCCAGGCGGCCTTGTCGATGAGGCCGAACTTGGCGCCGGTCCAGATGAGCTTGTTGACCTCGTTCATCTGCCACAGCTGGTGGATGGGGCCCACCGGGAACGCGTTGACGCCGGGCGCCGTCGCGGCCTGGTAGGTGATGTCGGCCGCATCCTCGGGGTTGTCGCGCGCGTACGCCCAGCCCTTGATGACGGCCTTGAGGAACCGCACGGCGGCGTCGGCGTAGGCCGGGTCGTCCGCGAGCCGGGCCGTGTCGGCCCACAGGGCGTCCTGCAGCATGGCGCCCTCGGTGTCCTCGTAGTAGATGACGTCGAGGTCGTCGAGCGTGTACAGCTCGCCCGTGTCGGGGTTGACCGTCTCGAGCACCTGGGCGAGCTCGTTGTAGGTCATCGCCTGGGCGGCATCCACGTCGCGGTCGAACAGGGCGTTCATCGAGAAGTCCTGCGTCGTGATCGACACCGAGGTCGAGTCGAGGTCCTCCGCAGCCATGGCGGCGAAGATCTCCCACTCGTTACCGAAGCCCCAGGAGCCGATCCGCTTGCCTTCGAAGTCGGCGACAGAGGTGATGCCGTCACCCTTCCACGACACCTGGGTCGTGCCGGACTTCTGGTACACCTGCGCGATGTCGGTGAGCTCCACGCCCGAGGCCTCGAGGGTGCCGAGCACCTTCGGGACCCACGCGACGGCGAAGTCCACATCGCCCGCGACGAGCGCGTCCTGCGGCACGATGTCGCCACCGGAGGGGACGATCTCGACGCTGTCGAAGCCCTCCTCCTCGAAGTAGCCCTTCTCGAGAGCCACGTAGTAGCCGGCGAACTGCGCCTGCGGCAGCCACTGCAGCTGCAGTTTGATGGAGCTGAGCGGGGTGAATTCCTCGCCGCTGTCGTCGCCGGTGTCGTCTGTCGGGCCGGCGCATCCGGCGAGCGCGATCGCCGTGACGGCGACCGCGGACGCGAGGGCGAGACCGCGCCTCTTGCTGAGTCTCATGCTGTATCCCTTTCGTGATCGGTGGTGCAGGGGGTGGAGCGGATGCCGGTCAGACCGGCGCATGCCTCGTCACGAGACGCTCGAGGAGCGCGGTGACGAGGAAGAACACGAGGCCGATGAGGATGCCCCCACCGACATACGCCCAGGCGAGGGCAGCCCGCCCGGACTTGGCGTAGCTGGCGATCGAGGTGCCGATGCCGTCGGAGGGGCCGCCGAAGTACTCGGCCACGAGCGCCGCGATGACCGCGAGCGAGCTCGCGACCCGCAGCCCGGTCATGAGGTACGGCAGCGCGGTCGGCAGGGTCAGGACCCGGAAGGTCTGGGCGCCGCTCGCCGCGGATGCCCGCAGCAGATCCCGGTGCACGGGACGGGTCTGGCGCAGCCCGCGCAGCACGTTCACGAACACCGGGATGAAGGCCGCGATCGTGGCGACCGCCTGCCGCCCGAACTGGCTCGACGCACCGAACATCGTGTTGAGGATGGGCGTGATGGCCACGATCGGGATGACCGCGAGCGCGGCCACGAGCGGGGCGAGCATGCCGTCGACGGGCCGCGCGGCGGCCGCGAGCCCGGCGAGGATCACCGCGAGCACCGCCCCGACCGTGAGGCCGATCAGGGCGTTGGTCGCCGTGATGAGCATGTCGTCCCAGATGATGCCCCAGCGGTTCACGAACTCCGTGCCGATCGCGATCGGGCTCGGCAGCATCCGCGGGGCGGAGCCGAGCTGCACGAACAGCGTCCAGGCGACGAGGATCAGCAGCCCCACCACGAGGGGGGCGACCACCCGTTGCCAGCTCGCGGTCATCGCTCGTTCGCCCGCTCGACCTTGGTGCCGTGCAGTGCCTCGCGCACCGCCGTGACCTTCTCGAAGTAGGCGGCCGATTCGCGCAGCGACTCGTCGCGCACCTCGCCCAGCCCCGTCTCGACGACCGCCGTGATGCGTCCTGGCCGGGGGCTCATGACGACCACGCGGTCGGAGAGGAACACCGCCTCCGGGATGGAGTGGGTGACGAACACGACGGCGGCGCCCGTCTCGGCGGCGATGCGGGTGAGCTCGCCCTGCAGGTATTCGCGCGTCATCTCGTCGAGGGCGCCGAACGGCTCGTCCATGAGCAGCAGCCGCGGGCTCGCCGCGAGCGCTCGCGCGATGGCGACCCGCTGCTGCATGCCGCCGGAGAGCTGGTCGGGGTAGCGGTCGGTGAAGTCGCCCAGCCCCACGAGCTCGGCGAGCTCGGCCACCCGCGCGGTGCGCTGCGCCTTCGGCGCCTTGTGCAGCTCGAGCGGCAGCGCGATGTTGTCGGCGACCGTCCGCCAGGGCAGCAGGCCCGCCTGCTGGAAGGCGATGCCGTAGTCCTGGTCGATGCGCGCCCGCCGGGCGGGCTTGCCGAAGATCGACAGCTCGCCCGTCGTGGCGTCGTCGAGGTCGGCGATGAGGCGCAGCAGGGTCGACTTGCCGCATCCGGACGGCCCGATGAGCGACACGAACTCGCCCGCGCGCACCTCGAGCTCCACGCCCGTGAGCGCGACCACCTCACCTGCCGCGGTCGGGAAGACCTTGCCGACGCCGGTCGCCTGAACGGCCCACTCGGTGCTCACGCCGTGGCCTCCCCTCTGCGGTAGTTCTTGAGCCACAACCCGATGAGCGCGACAGAGCCGGCGGCGATCAGCCCCAGCACGATCGAGCCGAACAGCGGCCCCCAGGGGGCTGCCGGGTCGCTGGACGCCTGCCCGGCGAACTGGATGAGCATCCGCCCGATGCCGCCGCGCATGCCGATCGACACCTCGGCGACCACCGCCCCGAGCACCGCGTTCGCGGCCGCGAGCCGCAGGGCCGGCAGCAGGTAGGGCACGGATGCCGGCAGCCGCAACCGCAACAGGGTCGGCAGGTAGCCGGCCGCGTAGCTGCGCATGAGGTCGAGGTGGATGCGGTCGGGCGCCTTCAGCCCCTGGAGCATCCCGATCGCGACCGGGAAGAACGCCAGGTACGAGGCGATGACGGCCACCGAGAGCCACTGCGGCCACGGCGTGCCCGAGCGGTCGAGCTGGTTGCCGAGCGCATTGACGACCGGCGCGAAGGCGATGAGCGGCACGATCTGGCTGACCACGATCCACGGCAGCAGGCCCCACTCGACGAGCCGCCAGCGCTGCATCGCGAGCCCCAGCAGCCCGCCGACCAGCACCCCGATGAGCCAGCCGACCGCGGCGATCCCCAGCGTGAGCGCGGCCGCCTGCACGACCGAGAGGATCAGCGGCGGGGTGTCGCCGCCGCTCGTCGGCTCGAACAGCCGCCCGACCATCGTCCAGATGTGCGGCATCGCGCGGTCGTGGGTGCGCGGCAGGATCATGACGCCCGAGCCGGTCTCGCCCTCCACCTGCCCGATCACGACGCCCTCGGAGGGGCCGAGGAACTTGTAGACCTCCCAGAGCACGGCGACAGCGAGCACCCCCAGCGCACCCCACGCGACGGGAAGCCAGCGGCGCGCGGGCGTCACGACTTGGCCGTCACGGTGTCGCGGAGGGCCGGGATGACGGTCTCGCCGTACACCCGCAGGGTCTCCTCCTTGTTGTCGTGCTGCAGATAGCCGGCGAACTGGTGCACGCCGATCGCCTTCAACTCCTCGAGCTTGGCGATGTGCTCCTCGGCGGTGCCGAGCAGGCAGAAGCGGTCGACGATCTCGTCGGGCACGAAGTCGACGTGGTCGTTGTCGGCCTTGCCGTGGCTGTTGTAGTCGTAGCCGGTGCGGCCCGCGATGTAGTCGGTGAGCGCCTGCGGCACCGCGCCATCCGTGCCGTACTTGGCGACGATGTCGGCGACGTGGTTGCCCACCATCCCGCCGAACCAGCGCGACTGGTTCCGGGCGTGCACGAGGCCCTCCTCCGTGCCGTCGGTGATGTAGAACGGCGCCGCCACGCAGAAGGTGATCGCGTCGGGGTCGCGGCCGGCGGCCTCCGCTGCATCCCGCACCGTCGCGATCATCCACGTCGCGATGTCGACATCCGCGAGCTGCAGGACGAAGCCGTCGCCCACCTCGCCCGTGAGCTTGAGGGCGAGCGGGCCGTAGGCGGCCACCCACACCTCGAGCTCGGAGCCCTCCGACCAGGGGAAGCGCAGCTCGGAGCCGTGGTACTCGACGCTGCGGCTGTTGCCGAGCTCGCGGATCACATGGATCGCCTCGCGCAGTTCGGCGAGGGTCGTCGGCTTGCCGTTCGTGACGCGCACCGCCGAGTCGCCGCGGCCGATCCCGACGACCGTGCGGTTGCCGAACATCTCGTTGAGGGTCGCGAAGACGGATGCCGTGACCGTCCAGTCGCGGGTGGCGGGGTTGGTGACGAAGGGCCCGACCTTCACCCGCCGGGTCTCGGCGAGGATCTGGCTGTAGATGACGTAGGGCTCCTGCCAGAGGATGTGCGAGTCGAAGGTCCACACGTGGCTGAAGCCGTACTGCTCGGCGAGCTTCGCGAGGTGCACCGTGCGGCTCGCCGGCGGGTTGGTCTGGAGTACTGCCCCGAAGTCCATCAGCCCTCTCCCCTCGTGGTGTTCATGGCGCGGCTGGAGCCGTGACCGCCCGGCGGGAGTCGTTTCCCCCGCCCCCATGTCGCGGCTCCAGCCGCGCCATGAACGGTCATGTCAGGTACTGGGAGAGGGCGCGCTTGACGTAGCGGCCGTCGCCCTTGCTGCCGAGGTACCGGTTGCCGTCGACGATGACCTTGCCGCGCGAGATGACCGTGTCGACGTGGCCGTCGATCTCGTAGCCCTCCCACGCCGAGTGGTCCATGTTCATGTGGTGGGTGGCGGCGCTGATCGTGGTGTGACCGTTCGGGTCGTAGATCACGACATCCGCATCCGCGCCCGGCTGGATGACGCCCTTCTTGCCGTACATGCCGAACATCCGCGCGGGGGTCGTGCTGGTGAGCTCGACCCAGCGCTCGAGGGTGAGCTCGCCGGTGACGACGCCCTGGTACATGAGGTCTAAGCGGTGCTCGAGCGAGCCGATGCCGTTCGGGATCTTGCGGAAGTCGCCCCGGCCGAGCTCCTTCTGACCCTTCATGCAGAACGGGCAGTGGTCGGTCGACACCATCTGCAGGTCGTTGGTGCGCAGCGCCTGCCACATGTGGTCCTGGTGGCCCTCCTCGCGCGAGCGCAGCGGCGTGGAGCACACCCACTTGGCGCCCTCGAAGGCCCCCCACTCCTCGCTCGACGCCCCCAACTGGTCCTCGAGCGAGAGGTACAGGTACTGCGGGCAGGTCTCGCCGAACACGTTCTGACCCTTGTCGCGCGCCCAGGCGAGCTGCTCGACGGCCTGCTTCGCGCTCACGTGCACGACGTAGAGCGGCGCACCCGTGAGGTTCGCGAGCATGATCGCGCGGTGGGTGGCCTCCTCCTCCATCTGCCAGGCGCGGGCGATGCCGTGGTAGTACGGGTCGGTCTTGCCCTGCTCGACGAGCTGGGCCGCGAGCACGTCGATCGCGGGACCGTTCTCGGCGTGCATCATCGTGAGCAACCCGAGCTCGGCGGCCTTCTGCATGGCCTTGAGGATCTGGCCGTCGTCCGAGTAGAAGACGCCGGGGTAGGCCATGAACATCTTGAAGCTCGTGATGCCCTCCGCCTCGAAGTGATCCATCGCCTGCAGCGAGAACTCGTCGACGCCGCCCATGATCTGGTGGAAGCCGTAGTCGATGGCGCAGTTGCCCGCGGCCTTGGCGTGCCACGTCGCGAGGCCGTCCTCGATGCGGGTGCCGGTGGTCTGCACGGCGAAGTCGATGACGGTCGTCGTGCCGCCCCAGGCGGCTGCCCGGGTACCGGACTCGAAGGTGTCGGATGCCTCGGTGCCGCCGAACGGCAGCTCGAAGTGGGTGTGGGCGTCGATGCCGCCGGGGATCACGTACTTGCCGGCCGCGTCGACCACCGTGTCGACGCCCTGCCGCAGATCGGTGCCGAGCAGCTGCGAGCCGGGGGCGAGCACGGCGACGATCTGTTCGCCGTCGACCAGCACATCCGCCGCGGCGCGGCCGGTGGCCGAGACCACGGTGCCACCGGTGATGAGGGTTGTTGCCATGATGCGCTCCTAGGGCTTCGCGATCTCGGTGTAGGTCTCGGGGCGACGGTCGCGGTAGAACTGCCAGTCGTCGCGCATCTCGCGCACCATGTCGAGCTCGAGGTCGCGCACGAGCAGCTCCTCGTGCTCGCCGGAGCCCTTCTCGCCCACGAAGTTGCCGCGCGGGTCGATCACCTGGCTCGTGCCGTAGAAGTTGACGGCGTCGGCGCCGTACTCGTTGTCCTCGAGCCCCACCCGGTTGGGCTGCAGCACGAAGTAGCCGTTGGCGACGGCCGCCGCAGGCCCCTCGACCTCCCACAAGCGGTTGGAGAGGCCCGGCTTGGTGGCGTTCGGGTTGAAGACGATGTGCGCGCCGCGCAGGCCGTACTCGCGCCATCCCTCCGGGAAGTGCCGGTCGTAGCAGATGTAGGTGCCGACGGAGCCGACCGCCGTCTCGAACACCGGATAGCCGAGGTTGCCGGGCCGGAAGTAGAACTTCTCCCAGAACTTCTCGACGTGCGGGATGTGGATCTTGCGGTACTTCCCGAGGATCGTGCCGTCGGCATCCACCACGACCGTCGTGTTGTAGTAGACGCCGGTCTGCTCCTCCTCGTAGATCGGCAGCACCGTCACCACGCCGAGCTCTTTCGCGATCGAGGCGAAGCGCTGCACGATCGGACCGTCGGCGGGCTCGGCGTAGCGGTAGTACTTCTTGTCCTGCGTGATGCCGAAGTAGGGGCCGTAGAACAGCTCCTGGAAGCACATGACCTGCGCGCCCTGCGCGGCCGCGTCTCGGAGGAAGCCCTCGTGCTTGTCCAGCATGGATTCCTTGTCGCCGGTCCAGGTGGTCTGGCTGATCGCGGCTCGGACGACGGTCATCGTGTCTCCCTCGAAGTTGCTATTTGTTATCTTTCGACGTAAACATTTCTCTGACGTTACGCACTGTGACGTAGGCGTAAAACTACGGCGGTTGGGATGAAGTCGGTAGCCCTGGCGATCGAGGAGCGCACCCCCCACGGCATCGCCACGGGCATCGCGCGCCTCATCACGACCGGCGACCTCGCGCCCGGCGACCGGCTGCCGACGGTGCGCGAACTGGCGGCCGAGCTCGGCGTCTCCCCGGCCACCGTCTCGCACGCCTGGCAGACGCTGGCATCCGCCGGGCTCATCACGAGCCGCGGACGCAGCGGCAGCTTCGTGCGCGCCGAACCGCGCGAATGGCTGCCGCGCCGCTACCGCGGGCTCGACGGGCAGCAGGGCGCGCGGCTCGACCTCTCGCGCGGCACCCCCGACCCCGAGCTGCTGCCCGCGCTCGGCCCCGCGCTCGCCCGCGTGGGCGCGCGGGCCGACACCGCGAGCTACCAGGCCAAACCCGACATCCCCGAGCTGCACGACCTGCTGCGCGCCACCTGGCCGGCCCCCGTCGAATCCATCACCGTGCTCAACGGCGCCCTCGACGCGATCGACCGCGCCCTCGCGGCGCTCGTGCGCTTCGGCGACCGGGTGGTCGTGGAGAACCCCACCTTCCCCCCGTTCATCGACCTGCTCGAGCACTACGGTCTCGAGGCGGTCGGAGTGGAGCTCGACGCCGACGGGATGAAGCCCGACGCCTTCGCGGCGGCGCTCGGCACCGCCCCCGCGATCGTGCTGCTGCAGCCGCGCGCCCACAACCCCACCGGCATCTCGATGACCCCGGCGCGCGCCGAGCAGCTCGCCGGCATCCTCGAGCGCAGCCGCACCGCCCAGGACGCGATCGTCATCGAGGACGACCACTCGGGCGCCATCTCGTCCGCCCCGGATGTGTCGCTCGCGACGTGGCTGCCGCAGCGGGTGCTGCACGTGCGGTCGTTCTCGAAATCCCACGGGCCGGACCTGCGCATCGGGGCGATCGGCGGACCGCGGCCGCTCGTCGACCGCGTCGTCGCCCGGCGCCTGCTCGGGCCCGGGTGGACCAGCCGCATGATGCAGGCGATCCTGCACGAGCTGCTCACGCATCCGAGCTCCATCCACGCCATCGACGAGGCCCGCTGGGCGTATGCGGGGCGCCAGGCGGCACTCGCCGAGGCCGTGCGCGCGGCGGGCGGCTGGCTCGCGGGCGGCGACGGGATCAACGCATGGCTGCGGGTCGCCGACGAGCGCGCCGCGACCGTTCAGCTCGCGGCGGTCGGCATCCGGGTGGCGGCGGGCACCCCGTTCCAACTCGGCGAGGGGCAGGACCCCCACATCCGGGTCACCGTGGGGGCGCTGCGGGAGGACGTGCCCGCGGTGGGCGCGGCGCTCGCGGTCGCCCAGCACGCGTAGGCCTGCGCGGGGCCGGTGCTCTCGAGACGCGTCGCTCCGCGGCGCTCCTCGATCACCTCGGGGGAAACCAAGGTGGTCGAGGAGCGCCGGGCGCAGCCCGACGCGTCTCGAGACCACCGTCGGGTGCTCAGGGGTCGGGGCGGTGATCTCGAGACGCGTCGCCCTTCGGGCGGCGCTCCTCGATCACCTCAGTGGTGCGCGGGCGCCTGCGGTGGGCGAGGCCGGGCAACGCGGCGAAGTCGCCACGGATGAGGGCCTCGCGCTTGGCGCGGCCCCAGCCCTGGAGCTGCTTCTCGAGACCGAACGCCTCACCCACCGTCTCGGTCTCGTGGGCGAACGCGAGCTCGACCGGCAGGCGCCGCTTCGTGTACTCGGCGCCTTCGCCGTGCTGGTGCTGCCACAGCCGGAACTCGAGGTGGGTGGTCGAGCCGACGTAGAAGCTGCCGTCTGAGCAACGCAGGATGTAGACCCAGGGCATGCGCGATACCGTGCCCGATACGGCCGGCGCATGTGCGCGTTGTCCACAAGCCCGCCCTCGGATGGTCGAGGAGCGCCGGGCGCAGCCCGACGCGTCTCGAGACCACCGAGCCGGTATCGTGGAGGGATCCGGGCCCGATCTGGCCCGGGCACGTCGTTCCCGCCATGAGGTTCGACTTCCCACTATGCCCCTGCCCGCATGCATCCGGAGATCCCTCATGGCCCGCCGTCTCGCGCCCCTCGCGCTCATCCCCCTGCTGCTGCTCGCCGGCTGCGCCCCCAGCCCCGCGGCACCCACCACGCCGTCGCCGAGCGCGGAGACGGCGAGCTACCCGCTCACCTTCAGCAACTGCGGCTTCGAGGTGACGATCCCGGAGCCGCCGAAGCGCGTCGTCACCATCAAGTCCACCTCGACCGAGATGATGCTCGCGCTCGGGGTCGGAAACCGGATCGTCGGCACCGCCTACCAGGACGGCCCCGTTCCCGAGCAGTGGGCGGATGCCGGGGACGCCATCCCCTCGATCGCCGAGAAGCTGCCGAGCGAGGAGGTGACGCTCGAGCAGACCCCCGACCTCGTGTACGCGGGCTGGGAGTCGGCGTTCACCCCCGACACCGCGGGCGACCGCGCCGAGCTCGCGAGCCTCGGCGTGGCGAGCTATGTGCAGCCCGCCGCCTGCCAGAGCGCCGAGCAGCCGGCCAAGCTCACCTTCGACGAGGTGTTCCGGGAGATCGAGCAGGCGGGCGACATCTTCGGGGTGCCCGAGGCGGCCGCCGAGCTCGTCGCCGCGCAGAAGGAGCAGCTCGCCGCGATCCAGCCCGCCACCGGCTCCCCCACCGCGCTCTGGTGGTCGTCGGGGGTCGACACCCCGTACGTGGGCGCCGGCATCGGCGCGCCCGAGCTTCTGCTCGAGACCGCGGGCCTCACCAACATCGCCGCCGACGTGAGGTCCACCTGGGCCCCACTCGGCTGGGAGGCGATCATCGCCGCGAACCCCGACGTGCTCGTGCTCGTCGACTCCAGTTGGAATAGCGCCCAGAAGAAGATGGACTACCTGGCCTCCAACCCCGCGACAGCGGCCCTGCCGGCCGTGCAGCACAAGCGCTATGTGATCATCCCCTTCGCCTCGAGCGAGGCCGGGGTGCGCAGCGTCGAGGCCGCGGCCTCGATCGCGGCGCAGCTGCAGGGGCTCGACCTGCCGTGACCCGTGTCGTCGTCTCCGCGATCGTGCTCGGGGCGGCGCTTGTCGTCTCGATCACGGTCGCGGTGACGCTGGGCGCCGCGCCACTCGGCGTCGGTGAGGTGTGGGGCTCGATCGTCGCCCACCTATCCGGGCAACCCTCGCCGCTCGACCCGCTGCGCGACGGGATCGTGTGGCAGCTGCGCCTGCCGCGCATCCTGACCGCCGCCGCCGTCGGGACCGGCCTGGCGCTCGTCGGCGCGGTCATGCAGGGCATCACGCGCAACCAGCTCGCCGACCCGTACCTGCTCGGGCTCTCCTCGGGGGCATCGCTCGGCGCGGTCGCCGTGCTGTTGCTCGGCATCGGGATCCTGCTGCCGGTCGCGGCGTTCGGCGGCGCGATGCTCGCGCTCCTCGCCACCCTCGGCCTCGCCTCCGCGTTCGGGCCGCTCACACCCACCCGCACGGTGCTCGCGGGCGTCGCGGTGTCGAGTTTCGCGGCCGCACTCACGAGTTTCGTGATCTTCTGGACGGCGACCGGGGACTCCTACCGCGAGATCCTGGGGTGGCTGCTCGGATCTCTCGCGGGCGCCCGTTGGCCGGAGGCCGCCATCGCCGGGGTCGCGATGCTCGTGGTGGGCGTGCCGCTCGCCTTCTCGGGACGCATCCTGGATGCCTTCGCCTTCGGCGACCGCTCCGCCGCCGCCCTCGGCATCCCCGTGGTCGGCGCGCGCTGGGCGCTGCTCGGCGCCGGGGCGCTGCTCACCGGCGCGCTCGTCGCGGTGAGCGGTTCGATCGGCTTCGTGGGGCTCGTGCTGCCGCACGCGGTGCGGCTCGTGATCGGCCCCGGCAACCGTGCGCTGCTGCCGCTCTCCGCCCTCGCGGGCGGGGTGTTCCTCGTGTGGGCCGACACTCTCGCGCGCACCGCCTTCGACCCCCGCGAGCTGCCCGTCGGCATCGTCACCGCCCTCGTGGGCGCGCCCGTGTTCGCGGCGCTGCTGCTGCGCCGGAGGGTCGCATCGTGACCGGCGCGCCGTTCGAGGTGCGCGACGTCACCGTGCGGATCGCGGGACGCACGATCGTCGACAAGGTGGCGTTCGCGGCGCCCCGCGGCGGGTTCACGGCGCTCGTCGGGCCGAACGGTGCCGGCAAGTCGACCCTGCTGCGGGCGATCGCCGGGGTGGAACGCACGACGTCCGGTGCGGTGCACCACGACGGCGAGGAGCTGCTCGCGCTCCCCCGCCGGCGCCGTGCGCGCGTGCTCGCACTCGTGGAGCAGGACGCCACCACCGAGCTGCCCCTCACCGGTCGCGACGTGGTGCGACTGGGCCGCAGCCCGCACGAATCGGTGCTCGGCGGCGGCGATCCGGAGGCGGACGCCATCGTCGAGAACGCGCTCGCCCGGGCGGGCGCCGCGGCGTTCGCCGAGCGCGAGGTGACGACCCTGTCGGGCGGCGAACGCCAGCGCGTGCTCATCGCGCGCGCCCTGGCCCAGCAGCCGCGGGTGCTGCTGCTCGACGAACCGACCAACCACCTCGACCTCGCCGCCCAGCTCGACATCGTCGAGCTGGTGCGCGGCGTCACCGCCGACGGCGTCACGGTGGTCGCCGCCGTGCACGATCTGAGCCTCGCGGCGGCCCACGCGGACGCCGTGGTCGTGCTCTCCGAGGGGCGGGTCGTCGCGCACGGCGCGACCGAGCAGACCCTCACCCCCGAACGCATCCGTGAGGTGTTCGGGGTGGCGGCCGAGTGGACGCGGAACCCGCTCACCGGGCGGCCGCTGCTCGCGGTCGGGCCGGCGTAGCGGCCGGCGGTCGTCGGCTCGGCGGGCGCCTGATCAGCGGGCGCCTGCTCAGCGGGCGTCGGGCCGCCAGCGCGCCCACAGCGACGGCGGCAGCAGGAACACCCGCAGCCGTTCGAGCGGCGCGCTCGTGCGGGCGATGCTGCGGCGCACCGCCCGGACCTCCGCGACCGACACGCCCCCGGCATCCGGTCGCCCGTACGCGGCGACCTCGACCCGACCGCGCAGCACGCCCAACTCGGCGCCGCCGCCCGCGAGCTCCGGGCTCAGCCGATCCGCGAACTCGCGCGGCGTCTCGGTCTCGGCGGCCGACCAGCCGTGATCGCGGGCCGTGTCGCGCAACTCCTCCCACGCCGCCGCAGCAGGATCGGGGCCGCCCCGGATGCGCCGGTACCGCCTCCACCGCAGCCAGGAGCGGAAGCCGGCGGGCGCCAGCACCAGCAGCACGAGCCCCGCGAGCACGCCGAGCGTGATCGGCACCGCCGGGCCCGCCTGCTGCGCGGAGGCCGCCTGGCCGCCCTGCTGATCGGGGATGTCGAGTCGCTCCCCCGGCGCGACGGTCGGGACCGCGGTCGGCGCCACGGTGCTCTCGTCCTGCGGGGTGCGCGGGTCGTCGGCGGGACCCTCGCCGTACGAGGGCACGCTTCCGCGACCCGGCGTCGGCTCGAACCGCAGCCACCCGATGCCCTCGAAATACAGCTCCGGCCAGGCATGCACGTCGTCGGAGGTGACGGTGTAGATCGTGCGGCCGTTGTCGAACTCGCGCTCGCCCGGCTGGAAGCCGACCGCGATCCGCGAGGGGATGCCCAGCACGCGTGCCATCACCGCCATCGCCGAGGCGTAGTGCACGCAGTAGCCGATCTTCTTCTCCAGGAACACCGCGAGCGCGTCGAGGCCGCTGCCGTCGAAGCCGTCCTCGACCGGGGTGTCCTCCGAGTACTCGAACGGGCTCGAACGCAGGTAGCTCTGCAAGGCGATCGCCCGATCGTAGGCGGAGCCGGCCTGGCCGGCCACCTCGACCGCCGTCTGCGCGATGATCTCGGGGAGGTCGTCGGGGAGCACGAGCGACGACGAACCGGCCGCGTCGGTCGCCGCCGAGGTGGCGGCGAGCTGCGCGGCCGTGGGCTCCACCTCGAGCATCGTGGCCGTGTACTGCTGCCCGCGCGCCGCGGACGAGGTCGAGCGGATGACGAGGCTCGCCGGGTCTGCGAACCACTCGCCCACCAGCCCCTCGATACCCCGGCTCGGGTACGGCGCCGGCAACCAGCGGCTGATGATGTCCGACACCTGCACATCGACCGTCGCCGACTCCCGCGCGACGGCATCGGTGAGTCCCGGCGGCGGCATCAGTTCCGTGACGTCCTGATCGCCCGCCGCCGGGTCGGTCATCGAGGGCGACCAGGTGTCGCCGGTGAAGCTGCTGAGGGTCGTGAGGCGCAGGTAGACGGGCTCGCTCGCGGTCGTCTCGTAGCTCAGCGCCAGCACCGGGTCCGAGCGGCGCAGATCGTCGCCGAGGGTGATGAGCGGGTTGATGCCGGTCGCCACGCCCGCGCGCACGGGGCCGGGGTCCTCCCGGACCGGCGGGAACACCGACGGCACCACGAGAGACCCCGCGACGACGATCGCCCCCACCAGGAAGGTCACCCGGCGGGTGTCCTGCCGCCGCCCGATCCGCAGGATCGCGAGGAACGCGGCCGCGGTCACCACGAACCAGAACGCGTCGGTCAGACCCGGCTTCACCGCCATCGGGATCGCGAGGATCCCGGCGAGCGGGATCGCCACGTAGGCCGGATGCTCCGCCGCCACGCACAACTCGGCGAACCACGCGGCGCCGATCATGAGCACCGCGATGAGCAGCACGATGCCGAGCTCGGGGGTGGCGGGCACGCGCTGCTCGACGATCGACTGCACGCCGTCCTCGATCAGCTCGCCGAAACGACCGGGGGTGGAGAACGTCGGGATCACCCCGAGGATCGCGGTGTCGGCCGCGTAGCCGAGCGTCAGTCCGCCGATCCCCACCAGGAGGGCGACGATCGGCGCCCAGAAGGCCCGCCGGAACACGCTGCGCGCCGCCGATGCGCCCACCAGGACGAGCACGGTGTAGCCGGCGCCGACGATCCACCACGAGCTCTCGGCGAGCACGACGTGCAGGCTCGCGAGCGCCGCCAGGAGGGCGACCGCGAGGAGCGCGGCGTGGCGCCAGTGACCCGCATCGGGCCGCCTGCGCGGGGCGCGCGCCGCGGACCGGCGAACGGGCGTGCCGACGGCCGGGGACGTGCGACGGAGTTCAGTAAGCGCCACGGACGTACCCCGCCTCGGTCGCCGACGCGCGCCACGCATCCGCGAGATCGTCGAACGGCATCACGTCGATGCACTGCCAGCCCGCGTCGACGAACCTGTCTCGCGTCGCCGCGCGCATGCCCAGCAGGAAGGCCACCCCCGACTGCCCCGGCCGCCGCTGATGCAGCACCCAGTCGGCGACCTCCTCATCGGGGTCGCCGAGGATCGCGAAGGTCGGGCCGGCGGCATCCACCGGCGCAGGCGCAGGGGCGTCCCCCCGACGATCGAGCAGACGCAGCGCCGCAAGGCTCGTGAGGAACGACTCCGCGCGCAGACCGCCCTCCCAGCGTTCGCCGATCGCATCGATCTGGGCGGCACCCGACTCGGCGATCCCCACCCGGAACCCGCTCGTGTCGAGGTGGACCGCGAGCGAGGCGAGCATCCGCACCGCCCACTCGAAGTTCTCGCTGTGCGCGGTGCGCGGCCAGGTCTCGGTGTCGGGCCGCGCGTCGGGGTAGCCGCTCACACGCGTGTCGATGACGATGCGCGCATCCGGATGGCTGCGATGCTCCTCCTGCCGCACCATGAGCTCGCCATGGCGGGCCGAGGCACGCCAGTGCACGCGCCGCAGGGCGTCGCCGAAGCGGTACTCGCGGGTCGTGAGGTCGTCGTCGTTGCCGGTGGCCCGGCGCTGCACGAGCTGCGCGGCGCCGTCCCCGTCGATGAGCACGGGCCCGCCATCGGGCAGCGCCGCGAGCGCGGGCACGACCGTCAGCCGGTCGATGCCGCCGACCGCGATGAGCGCCCGCGCCATCCCGAACGGGTCCGCGTACTCCACGACGAGCGGGCCGACGCCGAACAGGCCGCGGCGGTGCGGATGCAGTTCGTGACCGAGGGTGGCGGTACGCGCCGTGCTCGACCCGGTGCGGATCGGCGCCAGCCGCTGCGGCTGCTGCGTCTCGCGCCACGGCAGCGCGTCGTTCCAGGAGAGCGTCGGCGTGGCCGCGCTTCCGCGGTTGCGCACGCGCAAGGTCACCTGCACGACCGAACCGACCGACACCACGGGGGGCGAGAACAGCCGGACGACGTCGAGCTTCGGGCGCCGCAGACGCGCCACGAGCAGCCCGCCGAGCGACAGCAGCAGGGCGAACAGCCCCGCCACGAGCAGCTCGTGCCTGCCCACCACGTAGGCGAGCACGACGAGCGCGACCCCCACGACGAGCGTCACCCAACCGCGCACGGTCGGGCGCAGGCTGCCGCGTCGACGCAGGGACGAGGCGGGATCGGTCACGGCGGGGCTCAGCGGGATCGGCTCACACGCTGCCGGATGCCCCGAGCGGGACCGGGGTGGACTGCACGATGCGCGCCGCGATCTCGGCGAGCGCCTCGCGGCCGAACGCCGATCCCGACGTCTTCGCCGCCATCAGCCGGTGCGCGAGAACCGGCACGGCGAGCGCGTCGATGTCGTCGGGCAGCACGAAGTCGCGGCCGTCGAGCGCCGCGCGCGCCTTCGCCGCACGCACGAGCTGCAGGGTGGCGCGCGGGCTCGCCCCGAGCCGCAGCTCGCGGTCGACGCGCGTGGCGGCCGCGATCGCGACCGCGTAGTGCTCCACGGCGGGGCTCACGAAGACCTCCCGCACCGTCAGGACCATGCGTCGCAGCCGCTCGATCGTGACGACCGGCTTCAGCTCGTCGAGCGGGCTGCCCAGCTCACGCGTGCGGAGCATCGCGGCCTCGTTCACGGCATCCGGGTAGCCCATCGAGATGCGCGCCATGAAGCGGTCGCGCTGCGCCTCGGGGAGCGCGTAGGTGCCCTCCATCTCGACCGGGTTCTGGGTCGCGATGACGGTGAACGGGTCCGGGAGCACGTAGGTGGCGCCGTCGACCGAGACCTGACGCTCCTCCATCGACTCGAGCAGCGCCGACTGGGTCTTCGGGCTCGCGCGGTTGATCTCGTCGCCGATCACGATGTTGGCGAAGATCGGGCCCGGCTTGAACTCGAACTCCCGCTCCGCCTGGTTGTAGACCGACACCCCTGTGATGTCGGACGGCAGCAGGTCGGGGGTGAACTGGATGCGGCTCACCGTGCAGTCGACGCTCTTCGCGAGCGCGCGGGCGAGCATCGTCTTGCCGACGCCCGGCACATCCTCCACCAGCAGGTGGCCCTCGGCGAGCAGCACGGTGGTCGCGAGCTCGATGACGTCGCGCTTGCCGTCGATCACCGTCTCGACGGCGGCCATCACGGCACGCGAGTCGAGAAGGAACTCGGGGGTGGATAGTGCTCCCGTGGAGGTGTCGGCTTCGATGTCGACCCCCTCCCCGGATTCGGGGACGCGTTCCATCGTCCGAGTCTTGCACGGCTTCGGTGATTCGTCAGCCGTCTTGCGGGTGTCGTCCCGGTGACGAGTTCCCCGGGCGGGGTGCCCAACGCTGTGGCGCTAGGCCTCGCGCGGTGGTGATCCCTGCCGCGCGGCGTGCAAACCTGCCGCGTAGCCCTCGCGCCACGCCTCCTCGGCGCCCAGACGGAACATGTCGCGCTCCGCCGGTCGGATGAGGGCGCGCGCACCCGGCGCATCCATCCCGGTCACGAGGTGCCCGAGGCCGCGGATGACGGCCACCGGACGCCCACCCGCCTTGCCCTTCACGAGCTCCGCCGCGGAGGCGAGCTCGTCGCCGACCGCCGGCGCCGTCACCGCAAGAGGGCGCCCGTTCGCGTCGAGCGTGCCGCGCAGCTCCTCGAGCACGATCACCCCCGCCGCGCCGATCGCGGCATCCGTCTGCCCCTCGCGCCAGGCGCGCCCGATCGTGTCGGTGAGGATCACCCCGAGCCGGATGCCGAGCCGGTCGCGCAACGCCTCCGCGAGGTGGCGGGCCGAGGCGTCCGGATCCTCCGGAAGCAGCAGCACGTGACCGTCGGGCGTGTTGGAGGCGTCGACGCCGGCCGCCGCCATCACCAGGCCCTGACGGTTCTCGACGATCCGGGTGACGCCCGAGCCGTCGGCGTGCGGGCGGGTCGCGACCACGCGCACCGTCTCGGCGGTGATCGCATCCTCGCGGTCGGCGGCCGCCACGAGGCGCCCCTCCGCCTTGCTCACGATCTTGCTCGTGACCGCGACGATGTCGCCGTCCTCCGCGACGCCCGCGAGCGCATCCCCCAGGATGCCGGCGAGGTTGTCGCCCGGCCGGAACTCGGGCAGCCCGAGCAGCGCGAACACGCTGAACGCGGGGCCGGTGGGGGCGCTCATCGCGTCAACCTCGGCAGCACCTCGCGGCCGAACACCTCGAGGAAGCGGGCCTGCTCGCGGCTCACATCGTGCAGGTACACCCGGTCGAAGCCGAGGTCGAGGTAGCGCTGGATGTGGGCGCGGTGCACGTCCGGATCCTCGGAGATGAGCACGCGGCCCTCGAAGTCCTCCGGCCGCACGGTGCGGGCGATCTGCTCGAGCTCGAATGGCGAGCGGATGTCGGACTTCGGGAACCGCATCCCCGCGTTCGGCCACTCCCGCAGCGCGTTGCCGGTCGCCTCCTCGCGGGTCGGCGCCCAGCTCAGGTGCAGGCGGATGATGCGCGTCTGGCTGCGCGGGTCCCGCCCCGCCTCGCGACCGCCCTCGGCGAAACGCTGCAGCAGCGGGGCGACCTTCTCGACCGGCGCGCCGTCGATGACGATGCCGTCGACCGTGCGGCCGGCGCGCTTCGCGGTGATCGGGCCGGCCGTGCCGATCAGGATCGGCGGGGCGGCATCCGGCATCGTCCACAGCCGCGTCGACTCGAGCTTGAA
Organism: Protaetiibacter larvae; assembly: GCF_008365275.1. Lineage (GTDB taxonomy): Bacteria > Actinomycetota > Actinomycetes > Actinomycetales > Microbacteriaceae > Homoserinibacter > Homoserinibacter larvae. Next base: position 2,482,325 of record NZ_CP043504.1, read on the forward strand.
ATAGCGCCCCTCGTGCCGGGTGTCGCGGCCCGCGAGCGACGCCGCGAACAGCTTCCTGATGATGTCGACGGCCTCGAACATGCGGTCGATGCGCTCCGGCGCCTCCGGCCAGTAACGGCCGACGACGTGCTCGTTGATGGCCTCGCCCGACCCGAGGCCCAGCCAGTGCCGGCCCGGGTACATGGCGGCCAGCGTCGCGGATGCCTGCGCGACCATCGCGGGATGCCAGCGGAAGGTGGGCGCCGTGACCCCGGTGCCGAGATCCCCCGCGGTCACCTGCCCGAGCGCCGACAGCACATTCCACACGAAGCTCGCCTGCCCCTGCTGCGGCGTCCACGGCTGGAAGTGGTCGGCCGCCATGACCCCCGTGAACCCGGCGCGCTCGGCGTGCTGCGCGAGCGCGAGCACCTCGTTCGGCGCGAACCGCTCGAGCATGGCGGCGTAGCCGATGTGCGGGGAGGATGCGGGCGCGACGGCCCCGGCGCCGGCGCTCACGGGCGCAGCAGCACCTTGATCGCGCGGCGCTCGTCCATCGCCGCGTAGGCCTCCGCCACCTCGGACATCGGCAGCTCGAGGTCGAAGACGGCGCCCGGCTCGAGACGACCGTCCCACACCTCCGGCAGCAGCTCCTCCACATAGTTGCGCACCGGCGCCACGCCCCCGCGCACCCCGACGTTGGAGTCGAAAAGGGTGCGCATCGGCAGCTCGGGTCCGCCGTTCGGCACCCCCACGAACCCCACCTGGCCACCCGGTCGCGCCGACCGGAGCGCCTGATCCATCGACTCCTTCGTGCCCACGCACTCGAGCACCACATCCGCGCCGACCCCGTCGAACAGCTCGCGGATGCGAGCGATGCCCTCGGTCCCGCGCTCCTCCACGATGTCGGTCGCCCCGAAACGGCGGGCGAGGGCCTGGCGCTCGGGATGCCGCGACATCGCCACGATCCGCTCGGCACCCAGCCGATGCGCGGCGAGCACCGCGCACAGGCCGACCGCGCCATCCCCCACCACGACGACCGACCTCCCCGGGCCGGCCCCGCCCGAGACGGCCGCGTGGTGGCCGGTGCCCATGACATCGGCGAGGGTCAGCAGGTGCGGGACGAGACCGTCGTCCGGGATGCCGGGGGTCGCCACGAGCGAGCCGTCGGCGTGCGGCACGCGTACCCGCTCGCCCTGCCCGCCGTCCGCGAAACCGCCGAGCCGGTCGGCGGCGCCCCACCATCCGCCGTTCAGGCACGAGGTGCTGAAGCCGTTCCGGCAGTTCACGCACGTCATGTCGCAGTCGTAGAAGGGGGCGATCACGAAGTCGCCCACCCGGATCCGCGACACCTCGGTCCCGACCTCCTCGACGATCCCGACGAACTCGTGCCCGATCCGATGCGGCTCATGGGTGGCCGTGATGCCGCGGAAAGGCCACAGGTCGGAGCCGCACACGCACGCCGCGACGACCCGCACGATGGCGTCACCGCCCGTCGAGAGCACCGGATCCGGCACCTCCTCCCAGCGGATGTCGCCGGCGGCATGGATGAGCGTCGCGTGCATGATCCGAGGCTACGCCGCGGCGCCCGCCGCCGCCCTCGTCGCTGTTCTCACCCTCCAGTCCCGTCCCCACCTCGTCCCCACCGCGTCCCCCACCCCAGAAATGCAGGAGAACTCGCGGAACACCGCCGGATTGTCGGGGCAGAGCACCCGCCGGGCGCCGGATCTCCTGCATTTCTGGCAGAACGGGGGCCCTGCTCGGCGTGTGCGGTTCGCGTCGGAAAAGCAGGCTGGATCGGACGAGAGGGCGCTCCCGTGGCGGGGGTGTGCGGGGTGAGCCTGCTTTTCTGACGGATCTCGATACGCCGCTACGCGGCTACTCGATCAGCGGGGGGCGCTACGCGGCTACTCGATCAGCGGGGGGCGCCGCGCGGCTACTCGATCAGCGGGGGGGCCGCGCGGCTAGTCGACCAGGGAGGCGCTACGCGGCTACTCGATCAGCGGGGGCTGAGCGCGCGGAGCCGCGGGGCCAGGTCGCGTTCGAAGAGCTCGAGGAAGCGGCGCTGGTCGGCGCCCGGCCCGTGGAAGACGAGGTGGTTGAGCCCCGCGTCGATGTACTGCGCGATCTGGGCGACCACGGCATCCGGGTCGGAGCCCACGATCCAGCGGGAGGCGATCTGCTCGATCGGCAGCGCATCCGCGGCGCGCTCCATCTCCACCGGGTCGGTGATGTCGTGCTTCTGCTCCTTGTCGAGCGCGAGCGGCGCCCAGAAGCGGGTGTTCTCGAGCGCGACCTCGGGGTCGGTGTCGTAGGAGAGCTTGATCTCGATCATCCGGTCGACGTCGTCGGACGCCCTCCCCGCTCTCGCGATCCCCTCGTCGACGGCCGGGATGAGCTCGTCGGTGTAGAGGCTCATGCCCTTGCCCGAGGTGCAGATGAAGCCATCGCCCGCGCGCCCGGCGTAGCGGGCCACGAGCGGTCCGCCCGCCGCGATGTAGATCGGGATGCCGCCCTCCGGCCGGTCGTAGATCGAGGCGTCGACCGTGGAGTAGTACTCGCCCTCGAAGCTCACCCGATCCCCCGCCCAGAGCGCGCGCATGAGGTCCACCGATTCGCGCAGCCGCGCGAAACGCTCCTTGAACTCGGGCCATTCGCCGCGCCATCCGGTGGCGATCTCGTTGAGCGCCTCGCCCGATCCGACCCCCAGGAAGATGCGCCCCGGGTAGAGCACGCCCATGGTGGCGAAGGCCTGCGCGATCACGGCGGGGTTGTAGCGGAAGGTCGGTGTCATGACCGAGGTGCCGATCCGGATGGTGGAGGTGCGCTCCCCGACGGCCGCCATCCAGGCGAGCGAGAACGGCGCATGCCCGCCCTCGTGTCGCCACGGCTGGAAATGGTCCGACACGGTGACCGACTCGAAGCCGTGCCCCTCCGCCGCCACCGCGAACTCCACGAGGTCGCGCGGGGCGAACTGTTCGGCCGAGGCCTTGTATCCGAGGCGGAGGGGAAGCGTCATGGCTCCATTCTGCTCGTGGACCCGCGCGCGCGCCTGCCCGACGCGACCCGCTAGCGTCGACGGGGTGGACGACTGGATCGAGCACCGGCGCGGCGACGGCGAGCGCCTCGGATGGATGCGGCCGGCCGGCGACGGGTTCGTCGCGATCGATCTGCTCGGGCGCGAGCTCACGGGCGAGGTGGATTGGCTGACCGCCGAGGAGACCCTCGACGCGACCGGGATCGGCTACCTCGCCGACCGCTTCGAACTGCGGCAGCCCGACGGCTCCTGGATCCGGGTGCGGATCGCGGAGGTGTCGGCGGATCGCATCGTCGTCAAGCACGACGACTTCGGCGCGATCGGGATGCCGCAGGTCTTCGTCACGCTCGGGTTCCCGATCCCGGAGACGCTTCGCGTGCTCGTCCCCGGCTCGCCGAACGACACCAACCCGTTCGGCTGAGTGCCCGACCGCTCGACTTCCGACGGAAAGGCGGGTTGACCTGCACGGTGCAGGCAAGCTGCCGCCCACGTCGGAATTGCGAAAGGCGCGGCCGCCCCGAGGGGTGCCGCGCCTTGTCGCGAGAGGGGATGCTCAGGCGGAAAGCTGTGCGTGCGAGGTGGCCCAGTTGAGGGCGTAGTCGGCGACCTCCTCCCAGCCGTCCTGCGAGACGATGCGGTGGGTGCGACCGGCGAACTCCTTGTACTCGACGAGCGCGGGGCTGCCGGATGCGCGGTACTTCTTCACGATGGCCTTGCCGATGGCCGGCGGCACGACGTGGTCGATCTCGCCCGTGATGACGAGCAGCGGCGCGCGATCCGTGCGGCCGTAGTCGACGTGGCTCGCGCCGCCCTTCTCGTTGAAGGCCGCGGCGACCCCCTCGAAGAACACCCGGTTGTAGGAGTTCACCGCGTACTCCTCCCACAGCTTGTCCGACTCGGCCCGCGTGAGGTCGTTGCCGAAGGTGAAGTGGAAGTGCGCCTTCGAGATGGGCGAGGCGCCGTTCTTGCCGAAGGGGTTGCGCAGGATCGGGAACGAGGTGCGCACCGTCGAGAACGGCAGGGTCGTGATGCCGGCGGGCTGTCCCGGGGTGACGCCCACGTAGGCGACCCCGAGGTCGCGGTCGGCGAGCATCTGGGTGAGCAGGCCGCCGAAGGAGTGGCCCATGATGATGGGCTTCTCGGGCAGGGCGCGGATGATCCGCTCGTAGTGGTCGGCGATCTGCGCGAGGCCGATGCCCGTGAGGGCGTCCGGGTTGTTCCGGATGTCGGCGACCTCGCGGTCGTCGATGCCGGGCCATCCCGGGCGGATCACCTGGTGGCCGCGGGCCTCGAAGTAGGCGGCCCAGGTGTCCCAGCTCTTGGGGGTCATCCAGAGCCCGTGGACCAGGACGATTGGGGTCTTGGTGGTGGTCATGTTTCCTTCTCCTTCGCTTCGTCGTTCCCTGTGTAGAACGATCGTTCTTTCTTGATGTTCCCGAAGATAGACCCGCCCGAAACGGATGTCAAGCATTTCAAGAAAGATCGTTCTATCATTTCTTCATGGCCATCTCCGAGGCGCGCGAGCGCCTGCTCCGCACGGCATCCGAGCTCTTCTACCGGGAGGGCATCCACGCGGTCGGCGTCGACCGCATCGTCGACGCCGCCGCGGTGACGCGCGCCACCTTCTACCGCCACTTCCCCGGCAAGGAGGACCTCGTGGAGGCGTACCTGGGCGTCGAGGACGCCCACATCCGCGCCGCCTTCGCGGCGGCGGGCGGGCTGAGCGACAACCCGCGGCGCCTGCTCGAACTCGTGATCGAGGGGCTCGCCGACGACGTCGCCCGCAACCACACCCGCGGCTGCCCCTTCATCAACGCCTCGGCCGAGTATCCGGATGCCGAAAGCGGCGTGCGACGCACGGTCGCCGAGCACCGCGCCTGGTTCCGCAGCACCCTCGAGGCGCTGCTCGCCGCGAACGGCGCCGACGACCCGGCCCGCCAGGCGGGCGAACTCGTGCTGCTGCGCGACGCCGCGATGGTCGGCGGCTATCTCGACGGCTGGGAGCAGGTGCGCCCCGCGTTCGTCGCCGCCGCGCGCCGCGCCGCCGGCCTCGACTGAGGGGACGCACCCCTACGGGGGGGTGGAACGACCGGGGCGCCGTCCACGACGGTAGAGGGATGGAGTCGACGCCATCCACCGTCCCCGCGCCCGGATGGTTCCCCGACCCCGCGGGTTCCGGGGGTGAGCGCTGGTGGGCCGGTGATGCGTGGACCGACCATGTGCGCGCCACGACTCCCGAGCCGCCACCGCCACCGCCCGCACCCGCCGCCCCGGCGGCCGCAGCGCCCGTCGGCTTCACCACCGGCGCCGATCCGAATGTGGCGAACCGCTACCGTGCGGCACCCGCCGAACCCACCGCCCCGGCGTCCTCGACCGGCTACGGCCCTGCGGCGGACGTCGGCGCGGCAGACCCGTCGCAGCCCGGCTGGGGCGGCCGACCGCTCCCGGGCGACCCCGCGTTCGGCGGCGGTTTCGGGGCGAACCACGGTTCGGCCGGTCCGGCATCCGGCCTCGCCGTCGGTGCGCAGCCCGCCGACGCGACGGCGGCCTATGGGACGACGGCCTATGCGACGACGGCTGTCACGAAGGCCGATGCCTCGTCGAAGGCGGGCTGGGCGGCCCTCGGCACCGCCGCGCTGGCCCTCGGCCTCGCCGTCGTCCTGCTGTTCTTCGAGCGCCTGGGACTGTGGCCCGCGCTGCTGGCCGTGGCCGCCGTCGTGCAAGGCATCGCGGGCGCCGTCAACGCCCGCAAGACCGGCGGCGGGATGGGCCCATCGCTCGCGGCGATCGTCGTGGGTCTCGTGGCGCTCGGGGTGATGGTCGCCACCGCCCTCGACTGGTCGCTCAACCCCGAGTACGAGATGCCCGGCGCCACTCTCGAGCGCGACATCGTGAACGCCACCCAGGGCTGGGGCGACGACGTGGCGAGCGCCGACTGCCCCGATCCGATCCACGGCCAGGTCGGTGACGAGCTGAGCTGCATGGCGTACAGCAGCACCGGCCAGGCCTTCGTGGTGACCGTCACGATCGTCGAGGACGGCTACGTCGAGTGGACGATCCAGTACTAGCGGGGCTTCTCCAGGAAGTCGGCCACCACGCGCGGCACGTAGGGTGACACATCCCCGCCGAGCGCAGCCACCTGCCGCACGAGCGAACTCGACACGTGGGCGTGCGCGGGGTCGGGGAGCATGAACACCGTCTCGACCTTCGCGAGGTTGCGGTTCACGATCGCCATCGGGGTCTCGTACGCCACATCCACCTGCGAGCGGATGCCCTTCACGAGCACGCTCGCGCCCACATCCGTGCAGTAGTCGACGAGCAGGCCGACGCTCCAACTCGTGACGAGGATCTCGCCCGGGATCTTCGCCTCGGCCACCGACTCCTGGATGAGCGAGACGCGCTGCGCGATCGGCAGCAGCGCCGACTTGTCGGGATTGTGCACGACGAGCACATGCAGCTCGTCGAAGATGCGCGCGGCGCGCTCGATCACGTCGAGGTGCCCGAGGGTGACGGGGTCGAAGGAGCCGGGAACGACGGCGATCCGGGTCATGCTCGCGATCCTAGCGGCCGCATGTGACCGTTCTGTTACCGCGGCGGACGCCGAGGAGGGCCGGCAGGAGCGATCCCGCCGGCCCTCCGAGCCGTGCCTCAGGAAACGGCGACGAACACCTTGTCGGACAGCATTCCCGGGCGCACCGCGAGAACACCGGAGGTGCCGTCGGCGGTCGGGACGGCGAGCGCGATGTTGCCCGTGACGCTCGCGCCGTTGTACACCGTGGACATCGTGTCGAGGGCGCCGGGGGCGACCACGAGCGCGTCGAGTCCATCGATCGTGTTGCCCTGGGGCGTCACGTACTCGACTCCGACGAACGCCGCCAACTGCCCGTCGGCGTCGTCGCCGGTGTAGGTCGCGGTGATGTTGATGAGGATGAACTCGGAGCCTTCGGCGGGCGCCTCGTTGAACTGGTTCTCGGCGAGGACGGCGTCGGTCGCCCCGAAGGTCACCGAGTTGACCACGACGGTCCAGTCGCGTCCTTCGATCGTGGATCCGAGGGGAAGCGGGTTGTCGCGGGTGCCCGCGTCGCTCTCCTCGGGCGCGGCGTCCTCGCCGCCCTCGTCGGAGGGGAGCTGCACGCTCGGCTTGTCGCCGTCGAGCGCGTCGCCCACACCGGCGGCGATGCCCGCGATGGCCACGATGATCGCGATGATCCAGGCGAGCGGGGCCACGATGATCGCGGCGATGGACAGCCCGGCGGGCTTGTGCCGCTTCACGAGCGCGATGATCGAGAGCACGATCGCCGCGACCGCGGGGATCCAGGTGATCACCGGCAGCACGAACGCGGTCAGCAGGGCGATGCCGGCGAAGACGATCGCGAGGATGGGGAGCACCTTCGACCCCGAGGGCGTCGGTGCGGCGGTCGCCACGGGTGCGTGCGGCGCGGCGGGTTCGGGTTGCGGCGCGGGCTGTCCGACGGGCGGCGGCGGGATGGTCATGGGTCAACTCCTGGTCGTTCGGTGCGTTCTGCTCGATTATGCCGGATAAATCAGGCCTGTTCTGGCCCGAGTTCGGGGCACCGTTGGCGAGTGCGCGATGACCCCGAGGGACGCTGGGACGCGTACGCGCGCGAGTTCGGCGTCCGCCTGCATCGCACCCGCGTCGCGGTGGGCCTCACCCAGGAGGATCTCGCGCACGCGGCCGGCATCACGCGTTCCCACTATCAGCAGCTCGAGAAGGGCCTCTCGCGCCCCGGCGTCGCCGCGAACCCCTCGCTGCGCACCCTCATCTCGCTCGCCCGCGCCCTGGGGGTGCGACCGGAGGAGCTCATCCCCCGCCTCGACGACGACGGGTCGACCGCGCGACGCAGCGCGCGCTGATCAGGCCTTGCCGAGGTAGGCGCGCTCGGCGTCGTCGAAACGGCGCGCGACGGCCGCGGCGAGCGCCGGATAGGCGCCGAGCGAGGGATCGACCGCCAGAAGGGACTCGGCCACCGCGCGCGCGTCCGCGATCAGCTCGGCGTCCTCCATCACCCGCAGCAGCTTGAGCGAGGATCGCCTGCCCGACTGGGTGCCGCCGAGCACGTCGCCCTCGCGCCGCAGCTCGAGGTCGGCCTGGGCGAGCTCGAAGCCGTCGAGGGTGGCGGCGACCGCATCCACCCGTTCCCGCGCGAGCGAGGACTGTTCCGCCCGCGTCACGAACAGGGCGATGCCCGGCACCCCGCCGCGGCCGACCCGCCCGCGCAGCTGGTGCAGCTGGGCGACGCCGAAGCGGTCGGCGTCGAGCACGACCATCGTGGAGGCGTTCGGCACATCCACCCCCACCTCGATCACGGTGGTCGCGACGAGCACATCGATGCGGCCGTCGGCGAAAGCGCGCATGGTGGCGTCCTTCTCCTCACCCGACATCCGGCCGTGGAGCGGCTCGATGCGGCGGCCGGCGAAGGAGGGATGCGCGCGCAGCCGCGCGAGCACCTCGTCGACGGCGGCGGGCGGCGCGGTGGGCTCCTCGTCGCCGAGCTCGTCGGCAGGCGCATCCTCCGTCTGCCCGGCCTCGATCGCCGGGCAGACCACGAACCCCTGCCGCCCCGCCGCAAGCTCCTCCGACAGTCGCTCCCAGACGCGCGCCTCCCACCCGGGATGCTCGGCGAGCGGCACGACGAACGACGAGATCGGTGCGCGACCGGCGGGCAGGGTGCGCAGGGTGGACACGTCGAGGTCGCCGAACACCGTCATCGCGACCGTGCGCGGGATGGGCGTGGCGCTCAGCACGAGCACGTGCGGCGCCTGCCCCTTCAGACGCAAGGCCTCGCGCTGCTCCACCCCGAAACGATGCTGCTCGTCGACCACCACGAGGCCGAGGTCCGCGAAGGCGACGTTCTCGCCGAGCAGCGCGTGGGTGCCCACCACGATCGCCGCGCCCCCGGATGCCGCGGCCAGCAACGCCTTGCGCCGCTCGGCCGCGGGGAGCTGACCCGTGAGCAGCGTCACCCGCAGGCGGGCCGCGAGATCGGGGCCGAGCATCGCCACGATCGACCGCAGATGCTGCCCGGCCAGCACCTCGGTGGGCGCCAGGAACGCCGACTGCCCGCCCGACTCCGCCACCGCGAGCATCGCCCGCAGCGCGACGAGAGTCTTGCCGGAACCCACCTCGCCCTGCAGCAGGCGGTTCATCGGGATGCCGCTCGCGAGCTCCGCCTCGATCTCCGCCCCCACCGCGGCCTGGTCGTCGGTCAGCGGCCAGGGCAGCGCCGCCTCGAAGGCGGCCGACAGCGCCCCCGGGACGCGCGGCGGGCCGGTCACGGCGCGGCGCTCGGCGCGCTGGGCGAGCAGCGCGAGCTGCAGCACGAGCGCCTCCTGGTAGCGCAAGGCGTCCCGCGCGCGACGCCAGTCGGCATCCGTCGCCGGCCGATGCACCTTCTCGAGAGCATCGCGGAAGCCCATGAGCCCGTGGGTGGCGCGCACCTCGTCGGGCAGCGGGTCGGGCAACGCCGGCAGCACGTCGAGCACCGTCTCGACCGCCTTCTGCAGTTTCCAGCTCGGGAAGGACGCCGTGGCCGGGTAGAGCGGCACGGGCGTCTCCGCCCAGCGGCGCGCCTGCTCGGCATCCATCGTGACCGCCGCCTCGGGGTCGAACAGCTCGTAGTCGGGATGGGTGAGCTGCCGGGTTCCGCGGTAGGCGCCGATCTTCCCGGAGAAGATGCCGCGCACGCCGGGCCGCAGCTCGGCCTTCCGGAACGGCTGGTTGAAGAAGGTGAGGGTGAGGATCCCGTGGCCGTCGCTGATGGTCGCCTCGAGGATCGAGCCGCGCCGGTTCTGCATGCGCCGTTCGCTCACCGAGCGCACCTCGGCCACGATCGTCACCGCTTCGTCGATGCGCAGCTCGCTGAGGGCGGTCAGCTCGCCGCGGCGGGCGTAGCGGCGGGGGTAGTGGGCGAGCAGCTCGCCGACCGTGCGCAGACCGAAGGCCTTCTCGAGCACGGTCGCGGTGCGCCCGCCGAGCGCGGACGCGAGCTTGGCATCCAGCGGCGACTCCACCGTTCGAGGGTAGCGAGGGCGGGCGACGGCGGGCCGTCACCTTCCGCAATTCAGGAGATCCGGGTCCCCCGGCCTCGGATCGCGCTGGCGGCCGCGATTCTCCTGAGTTGCGAAAAGGGTGGATCCGGGGCCGGGGCGGGATACGGGGTCGGGGCGCTACGGGGCCGGCGCGAACTGGCGGGCGACGGCGACCATGTCGGCGAAGGCGAGGCCGGATGCCGCGGTCCGCTCGTACAGCTCGGCCACGAGGTCGATGATCGGCGTCACCGCGCCGACGGCGCGCGCCTCGGCGAGCACGAGCCCGCAGTTCTTGACGACGTCGGCGATCGCCGCCTGCGGGGATTCGTCGCCAGCGAGCAGCTTCGCGGCCTTCACCCGGCCGATCGGGCTGTCCATGGGGCTCGCCTGAAGCACCTCCACGACGGCATCGAGGTCGAGCCCCGCGGTGCGGGCCGCCGTCAGCGCCTCCGCGAGCGCCGCCACCATCGCCATCATGTAATGGTTGACGGCGATCTTGGTGCGCAGCGCCCCGGGCACCGCCCCGCAGCGCACCACCGCGCGCGCGAGCGGCGCGAGCAGGCCGGCCGTCTCGGCGAGAGCGGCATCGTCGTCACCCGCGAGCATCACCACGAGCTCCCCGCGCTCCGCCGGAACCCGCGACCCGGAGACCGGCGCCTCCAGGTACACGCCGCCCGCATCCCGGATGTCGGCGGCGAGCGCAGCCGAGAACCCCGGCGAGTTGGTGCCCATCACCACGATGCGGCGCCCCGCCACCCGCCGTGCGAAGGCATCCGTGCCGCGGCCGAGCACCTCGTCGGTGGCGGGTTCGTCGCGCAGCATGAGCAGCACGGTGTCGGATGCGGCGAACAGGGCGTCCGGGTCCACGGCGCGCACCGCGCCCCGGGCCACGATCGCGTCCGCCGCGTCCGGGCGCCTGCTCCACAGGACGAGCGGCACCCCCGCATCCCGCAGCCGCGCCGCCATCGGCTGCCCCATGATCCCGAGTCCCGCGAACCCCACCGCCATGCCCGCATCCTCACACGCGGCGCCGCGCATCCGATCGGGCCACCCGGCGCCTCCCGGCCTCCCCCGCGGCCGGTGAGCGTGCCAGGATCGGCGCATGGGCACCATCGACGACTACCTCGCGGGACTCGACGACACCGGGCGCGCGACCGTCGAGCATCTGTACGCGGTGGCGCGGGAGGCGGTTCCGGAGGCCGAGCAGGGCACCAGCTACGGGATGCCCGCGCTCATCTACCGCGGCAAGGCGCTGCTCTCGGTCATGCGCGCGAAGACCCACGTCGGGATCTACCCCTTCGGCGCCGGTCCGATCGAGGCGATCGAGCCGCTGCTCGACGGGATCGACCACGCGAAGGGCACCATCCGCGTCCCCGTCGACGCCCCGCTGCCCGACAACACCCTGCGCGCCCTGCTGGCCGCCCGCATCGCCCAGATCGAGTCGTGACGGGCGCTACTCTGGGCGCGTGACCCGCATCATCGCCGGATACGCCGGCTCGCTCGCCCTGACGGTGCCGAAGGCCGGCACGCGTCCGACGAGCGACCGGGTGCGGGAGGCGATCTTCTCGGCGCTCGAGGCACGCGGCCTCGTCGCGGGCGCGAAGGTGCTCGACCTGTACGCCGGATCGGGGGCCCTCGGGCTCGAGGCCGCGTCCCGGGGGGCCGCCGAGGTGACGCTCGTCGACCACTCACGGGATGCCGCAGTCGTCTCCCGGCGCAACGCCGAGCGCGTGGGACGGGCCGCCCCGGCGAGCGCCCCGCCGGCCATCCGCACCGTCGTGCAACCCGTTCAGGCGTTCCTCGCGGGGGCCGCGGGCGGCTGGAACCTCGTGTTCCTCGACCCGCCGTACGACCTCACGGGCGCCGAGCTCGTCGACGACCTGCTGCTGCTGGCTCCGCGGGTGGCTCCGGATGCCGTGATCGTGGTCGAGCGCTCGGCGCGCGATCACGAGCCCGCCTGGCCGAGCGGGCTCGACCTCGACCGGCGCACGAGCTACGGCGACACGGCGCTGTACTGGCTCTCGCCGGCGTAGTCCCGCAGAACGTGCCGGCCCCGGTTCCCCCGTTTCGCCTTTCCACCTCAGAAATGCAGGAGGATCCGGCGCCCCGCCGCGCCCACAGGCGGGTTCAGCCACCCCGGACGCAGAATCTCCTGCATTTCTGGGGTGGCAGACGGGGTGCCGGACGGGGTGGCGGACGCGGGGGCGGTCACCCGACGCGGCCGTCCCAGTCGGCGTAGGGATCCCACCCGCCGCGGGCGTCGAAGGCGCGCCCGTCGACGAGCACCGCGGGCGCACCCGCGCGCACCCGACCGATCACGCGGAACCCGGACGGCAGCGCGGCACCCGCAGGGAAGGTCGCCAGCAGGGCGTGATCCTCGCCGCCGGTGAGCGCCATCCGCGAGCCCACCGCGGCCGCGTCGAGGTCGACAGCCACCCCGGACGCCTCCGCGATCCGACGCGCGTCGAGCGCGAGCCCGTCGCTCACGTCGAGCATCGCGGTCGCCCCGGCGAGCGCCGCCGCGACCCCGGACGCGATGGGCGGCGCAGGCGCGAGCTGCGCGTCGAGCACCCGGTCGAACGCGGGTCGCAGCGCGGCGGCGCGCGCGGCATCCGGGGCGCCGGCGTCGTCCACGGCGCGCGCGAACAGCAGGGCGATCCCCTCGCCGGCGAGTCCCAGCTCGCCGCACACGGCCACGAGGTCGCCGGGCCGCGCCCTCGAGCGCAGAACGGGCGCGCGCCCCTCCAGCTCGCCGAACGCGGTCACCGCGATCGTCAGGGTGTCGGATACCGACAGATCGCCGCCGACGACGCCGCACCCCGGGGCGAGCGCCGCGCACGCCTCGCGCAGCCCGTCGGCGAGCTGCTCCAGCCAGACGGCCGGGGTCGACGCCGGCGCCACGAGCGCCACCACGAGCGCGGTCGGCCGGGCGCCCATCGCCGCCACATCGGCGAGGTTGGTGGCCGCCGCCTTCCAGCCGAGCTGGAACGCACTCGACCACGCGAGCCGGAAGTCGGGTCCGTGCACGAGCGTGTCGGTCGTGACCACGAAACGCCCGTCGGGTGCCGCCACGACGGCCGCGTCGTCGCCCGGGCCGAGCAGGGCGGATGCCGCATCGGGCAGCCGCGGGAAGATGCGTCCCAGCACCGCGGTCTCGCCGAGGGAGCCGAGGGTCTCCGCCCCCGTCGCCGGCGCCGCCGTCTCACCCCCCGCATCCACGCGGCTAGCCTAGAGGGGTGCGCACCACCCGGTCCTTCGGCGCCGTCCTGCTGACGGCCGCGCTCGTGGCGACGCTCTCCGGGTGCACCGCCATCGTGCCGATGGAGCCCGCCGACGACGCCAACAACCCCGGCTGTGCGGATGTCATCGTGCGCCTCCCGGACAGCGTCGGCGGCCTCGACCGCCGCGAGACGAACGCGCAGGCGACCGGCGCCTGGGGTTCCCCCGCGTCCGTGCTGCTGTACTGCGGTGTCGAGGTGCCGAGCGCCTCCACCACGCGATGCATCGAGGTCGACGGCGTCTTCTGGCTCGTGGACGGCGATGACGAGCCGCGCTACATCCTCACGAGCTACGGGCGCGAACCGGCGATCGACGTGGTGGTCGACACCGAGGTGGTGGGGGCGACGCCCGTGCTCATCGACCTGCAGCGCGCGGTGTCGTTCACGACGCCCAACGGGCACGAGTGCACCGACCTGGACGACGCGGACGTGATCGACTCGAGCGGCCGGTAGGGGATCTCGAGACGCGTCGCCGGGCGGGCGCTCCCCGATCACCGGGTGGCGGCGAGCCCCAGTTCGATGAGCTCCGTGATGAGCTCGGGGTAGCTGAGCCCGCTCGCCTGCCAGCAGCTGGGAAACATCGAGATGGGCGTGAATCCCGGCATCGTGTTGATCTCGTTGACGACGAACCCCGTGTCGGCGAGGAAGAAGTCGACGCGCGCGAGGCCCGCACCGCCGATCGCCTCGAAGGCGCGCGCCGCGATCCGCTGCATCTCGTGCAGCTCGCCGTCGCCGAGCACGGCCGGGCAGATGAGCTGCGCCGCATCCGGGTCGAGGTATTTCGCCTCGAAGTCGTAGAACTCGCGCCCCGTCACCACGATCTCGCCGGCGACGCTCACCCGCGGGGTGGAGCCGCCCGGCCCCTCGAGCACCGCGCACTCCACCTCGCGGCCCGCGATCGCGGCCTCCACGAGCACGGTGCCGTCTTCGGCGAAGGCGAAGGCGACCGCGGCGTCCAGCTGATCCCAGGCGGTGACCTTGGTGACCCCCACCGAGGAGCCGGCGCGCGACGGCTTCACGAACACCGGCAGCCCGAGGGCGTGCACGCGGCGCTCGAACAGCTCGTGCTGCCGCTCCCAGCGCGCGGGGGTGAGCGTCACCCACGGGGCCACCTCGATGCCGGCGGAGGCGAGCACCGTCTTGGTCATGTGCTTGTCCATCGCGAGCGCCGAGGCGAGCACCCCGTTGCCGACGTACGGCAGCCCGAGCAGCTCGAGCTGACCTTGAACCGTGCCGTCCTCGCCGAAACGCCCGTGCAGGATGGGGAACACCACGTCGATCTCGCCGAGCGAGCTCCGCGAGCCGTCCGCTGCGAGCAGCGTGAACTCGCGCGAGATCGCCGAATCCGGCAGACGCACCCGCGTGCCGTTGTCGGTCACCTCGGGCAGTTCGGCGCGCAGGCTGAAGAGCTCCGGATCGTCGGGCTGCAGCGTCCAGGCGCCGTCGCGTGTGATGCCCACGGGCACCACCTCGAAGCGCTCCCGGTCGAGAGCCGACAGCACGCCCGCCGCGGTCGCGCAGGAGATCCCGTGCTCGCTCGATCGGCCGCCGAACAGCAGGGCGACGCGGATCATGCGGCCTCCGGGCTCGGGACGCCGTGGGTCATTCGCCCTGCGGCACGTCGGTGTCGGTGGTGAGATGCGGGGCGATGTCCCGCGGTTCCAGCGTACCCGCCAGCACCTCCGCCACCTGGCTGACGATCGGCATCTCCACCCCGCGGCTCGCGGCCAGCTCCAGGATGGGCGCCACCGACGACAGCCCTTCCGCGGTCTGGTTCATCTGCGCGATGACCTCGTGGTAGTCGTAGCCCTGCCCGAGCAGGCGCCCCGCGGTGTTGTTGCGCGACAGCGGCGATTCGCACGTCGCGATGAGGTCGCCGAGGCCCGCGAGCCCGCTCATCGTCTCCGGCAGCGCGCCGAACGCGACCGCGAAGTCCGTCATCTCGACGAGCCCGCGGGTGATGATCGACGCCTTGGTGTTCTCGCCGTAGCCGACCCCGTCGACGATGCCGATCGCGACGGCGATGAGGTTCTTGAGCACCCCGCCGAACTCGGTGCCGATGACATCCGTGTTGACGAAGGAACGGAAGTACGGGTTGCTCGCGGCACGCGCCACCGTCGTCGCGGTGTCGAGGCTCGCGGATGCCACGACCGCCGCGGTCGGCTGCTCCTTCGCGATCTCGAGCGCCAGGTTGGGGCCGGAGACCACGGCGATGCGCGAGGGCGGCACGTCGAGCTCCTGCGCGATCACCTCGCTCATCCGCAGGCCCGTGCCCTTCTCGACGCCCTTCATGAGCGAGACGATCGGCACGTCTGCCGGGATCAGCTCGCGCACGATGCGCAGGTTCTCCCGCAGCGACTGGCTCGGCACCGAGAGGTACAGCTGGTCCGCGCCGTCGAGCACCTCGGGGAGGCGGCTGGATGCCGAGATCCCGCGCGGCAGGTTGATGCCCGGCAGGTAGTCGGAGTTGCGGCGCGACTGCATGATCTCGCGCGCCAGCTCGGGGCGGCGCGCCCAGATCGTCACCCGCGATCCGCCGTCGGCGAGGATCTTGGCGAAGGTGGTGCCCCAGGATCCGGCCCCCAGCACGGCCACGCGGCGCGGCACGGCGCCCTCGTCGGAACTCACCCGCCCATTCTCGCCCATGCGCCCTCCCCCGGCGGCATGGGCGAGCCGTGCGCCGATACGCTGCCCGCATGGGCAGGCGTGCGGATGCGACGCGTCACGTCGGCACCGAGCTGCTGCGCGGGGTGCGGGACCTCGGGCGCGGTTTCGGGTTCTGGCGGGTGCGACCGGGGCTCATGGCGCTCGGCCTGCTGCCGGCCGCGCTCGTGGCGATCGCGCTGGGCGCCGGCATCGTGGTGCTCATCCTCAACCTCGGGGCGTTGACCGAGTGGCTGACGCCGTTCTCCACGCACTGGTGGGACTGGGTGCGCCTCGGCGCCCGATACGTGCTCGGCTTCGCGATCGTCGCGGGCGCCGTCGTGCTGTCGGGATTCGCGTTCACGGCGCTCAGCCTGCTGTTCGGCGAGCCCGTGTACACGCGGATCTGGCGGGCCGTCGAGGAGCACGAGGGCGGCGCGCCCACCGGAGCGGAGCCGGGCTTCTGGCGTTCGGTCGGGGATGCCGCGCTGCTCGTGGCACAGGGGGTGCTGAGCGGCATCGTCGTCTGGGCGCTCGGGCTCGTCCCCGTGGTGGGAGTGCTGGCGCCTGTGCTCGGTTTCGTGATCGCGAGTCGCCTCGTGGCGCTCGAGCTGACGGCGCGGCCGCTCGAGGGTCGCGGGTTGACCCGGCCAGAGCGCGCCCGGATGCTGCGCTCGCGCAACCCTCGGCTGCTCGGCTTCGGGCTCGC
The DNA here is from genome assembly GCF_008365275.1 of Protaetiibacter larvae. Classification (GTDB taxonomy): domain Bacteria; phylum Actinomycetota; class Actinomycetes; order Actinomycetales; family Microbacteriaceae; genus Homoserinibacter; species Homoserinibacter larvae. The sequence continues at coordinate 2,499,018 of NZ_CP043504.1, forward strand.
CGTGCACCTGTGCTACCTCGTGCCGCTCGGGCAGGTGCTCGTGATGCCGGCGGCGGTCGTGGCGGCGACGCTGCTGGCGCGCGAGGCGCACGACGACCCCGCGAGGTGAACGAGGAGGGCCGCCGGAGGCGACGCGTCTCGATGCCACGGGGTGATCTCGATACGCCGCTGCGCGGCTACTCGATCAGCGGGGGTTACGCCGCTGCGCGGCTGCAGGCGCAACCCCGCTGATCGAGTGCCGCCCGAAGGGCGGTGTATCGAGATCCGCGGATCTCAGGACTCGAAGCGGCCGATCTCGGTCTGGCCGTGCGCCGCGGGATCCCAGCGCCCCTCGGGCGCGGTCTCGCCGCGCAGTTCCTCGAGCAGGCTCGTGATGGCGACCATCACGGCCTCGGTCGCCCCGGCGAGCACCGCCTGGTCGATCGGCTTGCCGCGCCAGGCGTCCAGGTTCACGGGCTCGCCGATGATCACCTCGACGGTCTTGCGCGGGAACAGGCTCAGCTTCTTCGAGTAGCGCGGCAGGATCTGCTGCACGCCCCAATGGGCCATCGGGATCACCGGCACTCCGTGCTCGAGTGCGGTGCGCACGGCACCCGTCTTGCCGCGCATCGGCCACAGCTCCGGCTGCCGCGTGAGGGTGCCCTCGGGGTAGATGACGACGGCGAGGCCGTCCTCGACGAGGCGCGCGGCGGCCGCGAGCGGCTGCCGGTTGTGGCCGGCCCCCTGCCGCTCCACGGGGATCTGCCCGGTGCCGCGCAGGATGCCGCCGAGCACCGGCACCCGGAAGAGGCTCGCCTTCGCGAGGAAGCGCGGCACGCGTCCGTGCTTCCACAGGATGTAGCCCGACACGAGCGGGTCGAAGTTGGAGTAGTGGTTGGGGGCGAACACGAACGCCCCCTCCGCGGGGATGCGCTCGGGATGCCGCACCCGGTACCGCGCGACGAGCAGCAGGAACGGCACCGCGATCCCGGCGACGATGCGCCAGAAGAAGGTCTTCTCGGATCGACGCCGACCCGGGCCGGGAGCGGCGGGGGGTGCGGCCATCAGTCGACGAGCGCGAAGTCGGCGCCGAGGGCGTCGAGCTTCTCGACGAAGCGCTCGTAGCCGCGGCTGATGATGCCGACATTGGTGATCGAGCTGCGCCCCTGGGCGGTGAGCGCCGCGATGAGGTAGCTGAAGCCGCCGCGCAGGTCGGGCACGTTGACATCCGCGCCGTGCAGCTTCGACGGGCCGGTGATCACCGCGACCTGCTCGAGCGGGCGGCGCGGCACGCGCCAGGTGGGCGAGTCGTAGCCGTCCTTGTGCACGACGATGTCGGCGCCCATCTCGACGAGCGCGTCGGTGAAGCCGAAGCGGTTCTCGTAGACCGTCTCGCGCACGACCGACACGCCGTCCGCCTGGGTGAGGGCGACGATGAGCGGCTGCTGCCAGTCGGTCATGAAGCCGGGGTGCACGTCCGTCTCCACGACGACGGGCTTCAGCTCGCCCGCGCGGAAGAAGCGGATGCCGTCCTCCTGCACGTCGAAGCCGCCGCCCGCCTTGCGGAAGATGTTGAGGAAGGTCATGAGCTCCTGCTGCGCGGCTCCCCCGACGAAGATGTCGCCGTCGGTCGCGAGCGCGAGGGAGGCCCAGCTGGCCGCCTCGTTGCGGTCGAAGATCGCCCGGTGCGTGTAGCCCTCGAGGTGGTCGACGCCTTCGATGAAGATCGTGCGGTTGGGCTCGACCGTGATGATGGCGCCCATCTTCTGCAGGATCGCGATGAGGTCCATGATCTCGGGCTCGATCGCCGCGTTCTTGAGCTCCGTCACGCCTTCCGCACGCACCGCGGTGAGCAGCACCTGCTCGGTGGCGCCGACGCTCGGGTAGGGCAGTTCGATGTGGGCGCCCTTGAGTCCGTTGGGCGCGGTGATGCGGATGCCCTCATAGCTCTTGTCGACGATCGCCCCGAAGGCGCGCAGCGCGTCCATGTGGAAGTCGATGGGCCGGTCGCCGATGCGGCAGCCGCCGAGGTCCGGGATGAGCGCCTCGCCGAGGCGGTGCAGCAGCGGGCCGCAGAACAGGATCGGGATGCGGCTGGAGCCGGCGAGCGCGTCGATCTGGGCGAAGTGCGCCTTGAGCACGTTCGAGGGGTCGAGCAGCAGCTCGCCTTCGGCGGGACTCGTGACGGCGACGCCGTAGGCGTCGAGCATCCGGGTGACGACGTGCACGTCGCTGATCTCGGGAACGTTCTGCAGCAGGCTCGGGCTGTCACCGAGGAGAGCGGCGACCATGGCCTTGGTGGCGAGGTTCTTGGCCCCGCGCACCTCGATGCGTCCGCGCAGCGGCTTGCCGCCCTCGATGACGATCCGATCCGAGGTGAGTCCCACGCGCGCTCCTGCCTTCTGGGCGTCGCGCGCGAGGTTCATCGCGACTGAATCCACGTGTTACCTATGCCTTGCCTGGTGCCCTGTGGGGCTAGCGGACGGGGAGGGTCCGAGGTCTCCAGCTCTCGCGGGTTCCCTCGAACTCGGTGATCCGCGCTTCGTCGCGCAACGTGAGCCCGATGTCGTCGAGCCCCTCCAACAGCCTCCATCGAGTGTAATCATCGATGTCGAAAGCGAACGAGACCTCTCCGACACTCACCGTCTTCGCAACCAGGTCGACCGTGGCCGCTATTCCCGGCTCGGCCTCGATGCGCTCCCAGAGCTGCTCGATCTGCTCCTCGGGGATGGTGCCGGTGAGCAGACCCTGCTTGCCCGAGTTGCCGCGGAAGATGTCGGCGAAGCGGGGCGAGATGACGGCGCGGAAGCCGAAGTCCCGCAGCGCCCACACCGCGTGCTCGCGGCTGGATCCGGTGCCGAAGTCGGGCCCGGCGATGAGCACCTTCGCCCCCTGGTACTCGGGGCGGTTGAGGATGAAGTCGGGGTCCTGCCGCCACTGGTAGAACAGGGCGTCGTCGAAGCCGGTCTTGGTGACGCGCTTGAGGAACTGCGCGGGGATGATCTGGTCGGTGTCGACGTTCGAGCGGCGGAACGGGACGGCGACGCCCTCGATCACGGTGATCTTGTCCATCAGCGGGCTCCCTCGGAGTGGTCCAGATCCCACGGGCTCGACAGGGTGCCGCGGATGGCGGTGGCGGCGGCGACGAGCGGCGACACCAGGTGGGTGCGACCGCCCTTGCCCTGGCGGCCTTCGAAGTTGCGGTTCGAGGTGGAGGCGCAGCGCTCCCCCGGCGCGAGCTGGTCGGGGTTCATGCCGAGGCACATCGAGCAGCCGGCGAAACGCCACTCCGCCCCGAACTCCTCGAACACCTTGTCGAGGCCTTCGGCCTCGGCCTCCAGGCGCACGCGGGCCGAGCCCGGGACGACCATGACGCGCACATGGTCGGCCTTCTTCTTGCCCTTCACGATGGAGGCGAAGGCGCGCAGGTCCTCGATACGGCTGTTGGTGCAGGAGCCCATGAACACGGCGTCGACCCTGATGTCCTTCATGGGGGTGCCGGCCTCGAGGTCCATGTACTCCAGCGCGCGCTCGGCGGCGGCCTGGTCGTTGGGGTCCTCGTAGCTGTCGGGCGCCGGGACCACATCCGACAGCGAGACGCCCTGGCCGGGGTTGGTGCCCCAGGTCACGAAGGGCTCGAGCTCGTCGGCGTCGAGGAACACCTCGGCGTCGAACACGGCGCCCTCGTCGGTCGGCAGCGTCTTCCAGTAGGCGACGGCGGCATCCCAGTCCTCGCCCTTCGGGGCGTGGGGTCGGCCCTGCACGTAGTCGAAGGTCGTCTGGTCGGGGGCGACGAGCCCCGCGCGCGCGCCGGCCTCGATCGACATGTTGCAGATCGTCATCCGTCCCTCCATGGAGAGCGCGCGGATGGCGCTGCCGCGGTATTCGAGCACGTAGCCCTGCCCGCCGCCGGTGCCGATCTTCGCGATGACGGCGAGGATGATGTCCTTCGCGGTGACGCCGGGGCGCAGCGTGCCCTCCACGTTGATCGCCATCGTCTTGAACGGCTTGAGGGGCAGCGTCTGGGTGGCCATGACGTGCTCGACCTCGGAGGTGCCGATGCCGAAGGCCATCGCGCCGAACGCGCCGTGGGTGGAGGTGTGCGAGTCGCCGCACACCACGGTGATGCCCGGCATCGTGAGGCCCAGCTGCGGGCCGACGACGTGCACGATGCCCTGCTCGGCGTCGCCCAGCGAGTGCAGGCGGATGCCGAACTCCTCGGCGTTGCGGCGGAGGGTCTCGATCTGGGTGCGGCTCGTGAGGTCGGCGATGGGCCGGTCGATCGCGAGGGTGGGGGTGTTGTGGTCCTCGGTGGCGATGGTGAGGTCGGGACGGCGAACCGGGCGGCCGGCCTGCCGCAGACCGTCGAAGGCCTGCGGGCTCGTGACCTCGTGGACCAGGTGCAGGTCGATGTAGATGAGGTCGGGTTCGCCGTTCTCGCCCTTGGCGACGACGTGGGAGTCCCAGACCTTCTCGGCCAGGGTGCGGGGGCGCGATGACGCGGGCCCGGTGGAGACGGTGCTCATGAGTGTGTCGGTTCCTTCAACGAAGATGAAACGGCCCGCGACGAACTCCGCGACGAGGGAGGCCGGGGGCTAGGCCTCGTCGCGGCGACGAAGGAGAAGGCGCCGACGGAGCATCCAGTGAGGATATCACCGCCCGCGGGGGATCACCTGCGCGCGACGGTGAGCACGAAGTCGCCGAGCTCGACCGATGAGCCCTCGCCCACCTCGACCTTGCGTCCGGGCACGGCTTCGGTGACGTCCTCGCCGTGCACGACCCAGACGCCGTTGGTGGAGTTGAGGTCGTGCACCCACAGCCCCTGCTCGTCGACTTCGAACACGGCGTGGGTCTTCGACACCGAGTGGGTGGTGTCGTCGACGGCGATGAGCTCGGCGCCCGGGTAGGCGTCGGAGGGCGCCGGGTTGCGGCCGATGAGCGCGACGGTGCGCACGATCGCCTCCGCCCCGTCCGGCAGCACGAGGCGCCACAGCACCGGAGCCGGGACCGCGGCCGGGATGATCGGCACCTCGGCGGTCACCGGCGCCTGCGCGGCGAGGATCGCCGCCTCCTCGGCGTCGAGCGGCTCGCGGCGGGTGTCGTAGGAGACCTGTGCGGGCGCGGGCGGCGAAGGCGGCGCGGGCGGCGGAACCGGAACGCCGGGGGTCGCCGGCACGAAGACGATCTCCTCGCGCTCGACGCGCGGGCGCTCCGGCTTCGGCGGCGTCTTGAAGGTGCTCGTGTCGAAGATGCCCGGCGGCAGCGTGATGAAGCCGTCGTCGTCGGTGTCCGCCATCGACCGCCCTCCCGTGTGAGACATGCTCGCCCGCAACGAGAGTAGCCCAGAAGGTGCTCAGCCCGGCAGCGTGGCCGACGGGGACTCCGGCGGGCCCGGGGCATCCCATGCCGCGGCGCGCATGACCGCATCGAAGAACTGCAGCAGTTGCTCCTGCAGGGCCGCCAGCGAGGTCGTGAAGGTCACGAGCAGCACCCGCTTGGTGCCCGGGATGGCGACCCAGTAGTCCACGATGAGCGTCTCGAGGGTCCCGCTGTCGTCGCCGGACCCGACGTCGATGACACGCACCCGATGCAGACGGGTCGCCTTCGTCGCGGGCAGCGCGATCCTCACCCGATCCACGGGGTCGCCTGGATCCGCGTGACCCTCGGCGACGATGTGCTCGAGGCCCCGATCGAGGATGTCGAGCACGCCGTCGGGAGCGGTGCCGATCGCGGGGGTCATCCCCAGCTCGGGGAGGTACACCGTGAACGAGATCGGCAGGGGCACCCCGTCGAGGATCTGCACGGCGATGAACATGCTCTGCCCGCCGGCGCGGATGGCGGCGTCGACGGTCTCGGTGAACTCGCGCGTCAGCCGCGCCCGCAGCAGGGCACGATCGTCGTGGGCGCCGACCCGGTGACGCACCAGGCGATGCGCGGCGGCGACGGCGCGGTCCCGGTCGTGCAGCTCGACCGCCCACCAGTCGCCCGGCAGCCGGAAGCGAAGCTGCGGAAGCTCCTCGGTCGCGGTCATCCCGCAGCCGTCCACTCGCCATAGCGTTCCGCCAGCTCGTCGCCGCTCAGCGTGATCCGGTCGTCGATGACCTTGTCGGAGAGGCCCAGGACCTCGGCGGCTCCGCCGAGGTCGATGCTCCCCACGAACAGTTCGACCTCGCTCGGGCGGGGCGCCTGGGCCACATCGAGCACGATGTCGGTCGGCCGGGCGGGCGAGGCGCGGAAGGCGGCAGCGAAAGCCGCCTCGACCGCCTGCGCCACGGCCGCGTCGTCCGTGTCGGTGACGTAGATCCGCAACCAGAAGCCCACACCGGCCGGCCCCTGCGAGAACGAGAGGTAGCTGTCGACGATGTTCGCATCGGCAGCGAGAAGCGCCGGGGGCACAGACTCTTCGAACGCGGCCGGCGACGCGGCGCACCCGACGAGGACGCCCGCACCCAGCGCGACCGCTGCTGCCGACGACACGATGCGTTCGAGGTTGCTCATATCACCGAGGTGTCCTGTTCGTGGAAGGTGTACCGGTAGGCGATCTCGGCGGGCGAGAAGAACATGGACTGCTCGTCCATCACGTGCTGCACCCGGGGATCGACCGTGCCGGTGGTGACGTGCTTGGCCGTCGCCGCGTACTTCGTCGCATCATGCGGATAGCCGGATCCTGCGGCCTCGGTGTTCACGGTCACCCAGTTCGCGCCCTGGTGCGGCGGAACGCCGTCGAGTCGCGGCACGTGGTCACCGTCGTGCTGGAAGGCGAGCACCGAGACGTCGTCGGGGATCCGCATGTGGTCGATCGGGGCACCCGCGACGGCGATCGCCCGGATCGTGAAGCCCGAGTCGGGGTTCGACGCGATGGCACCGGCCAGGATGCCGCCCTGGCTCCACCCGACGAGCATCACCGAGTCCTCCGGGCCGATGCCCGCCTGCCGCATGGCCTCGGTCACCGCCCGCTCGTACGCGGCCTGCATGTCGGGGGTGAGGATGAGCGCGAGGTTGGAGCCGAGGTCGTTGACCGCTCCGTGGTCGCCGCCGGGAACCTGCCAGTCCTGGGTGCTCGGCAGGGTGACCCGCCAGATCGGCTTGCCGTTCTCGTCGAGGGCGGGGGTGCCATCCGGGTTGAGCACCTGGACGATCTCCACCACCGTCGAGCTGTCGCCGCCGGCCTTGTCGATCACGTTGTTGTTGGTGAACAGGTACTCGTAGCGCTCGGCGGGTTCCTTCTGGACCAACTGCCCGCCGAGGGGCTTCGTCGGCACGACGGTGGGTGTCGGCGTCGCCGCCTCCCGCAGCATGAGCGCGGCGACGACGGGCGTCAGCAGGGGCACCACGGCGATGGCGATGCCGATCAGGATCTCGACGAGGTCGTCGGGCGAGGTGCCCGTCGCCAGCAGGATGAGGAAGGTCGGGATGAGGATCGCGAGCGCCGTGAGGATGACGACGAGCGCCACGACCACCATGACGGCCAGCAGCACCCCCGTCAGCACCGTGTCGAGGATGCGCGCGACCCACTCGCCGACGGCGAGCAGGAAGGACCCCATGTCCTTGAGCGCGGCACCCACCTTGTCCAGGAGGGAGTCGTTCAGGGCGTCGAGCACGGGGCGGATCCGGTCGGCTGCGGTCCGCGCGGCGAGATCCCACTCGTATTCGGCGTCGATCGCGCGCGACTCGGCGTGAGCGAGCAGCGTCTCGGCGTGCGCCTTCTCACGGGTGAGCCAGGCCATGCGCCGCGCCAGCTCGTCGGCCTCCTCCGGGTCGGGTGCGGAGACCATCAGCAGGAGCTTGCGCCGCTGGAGCTCGCCGAGCTCGTGGTCGTAGTAGCGCACCTTGGTGCGCGCGTCCTCGACATCGGTGATCGCTCGGCGATGCTCGCCCTGCAGTTCGGCGAGCCGCACCGCGAACTCGCGCACCGCGCTCCCCGTGGTCGAGAATCGCGGCTCGGCGGTGCGCAGCGATCGCGCCGCATCGCTGGTGCGATCGCGGATCGCGTCCGCGCTCTGGCCGATCGACGCATCGTCGGCGGCGATGCGGTCGAGGTCGCGCGCCAGATCGAGCAGCAGCTGCGCGGTGGCGCTCAGCTCGACGGCGTCGTCCGCGAGAACGGCCACGTCACCCGGGAGGTGCGAACGCATCAGGACTCCCCCGGGGTGTGGAGGTTCGCCGGATCGAGGAACTGACGAGCGCGGTTCTCGAGATCCTGATCGAGCTCGGTGAAGGTGTCGTGGATCGCCTTGTTGGCGTCGCGCAGGAAGTTCAGCTCCGTGACGAGGTCCTCGCGATGCACGCTCCAGGCATCACGGAACGCGCCGAGCGCGCCGGCGAGCTTGTCGTGGCCCGCCGCATCGGGGAGTCGACGGTACGCCTCCCCCATGCCGACCAGCCGGGTGGAGACGAAGTCGAGCGCGTAGTGAGCGCGCAGCAGGCGATCGAGGTCGAAGCGGAGGTCGGCCATGCTCAGCCTCCCGCCGTCGCGGTGACGGGTGCGGGCCAGCGGATGGTCGAGACGACCGCGTCGAAGAGGGCCAGCATCTCCTCCTCGTACTCGGCGAGCGCGGTCGAGAAGGTGAGGAGCGCGATGCGGTTCGGATCGCGCGCCGCGAGCCAGTAGTCGGCCTCGATGAACTCGAACGACCTCTCGACGCCCGCCTCTACGACGTCCCGCACGCGGCGCCACGAGTAGCGCACGGCCTGCAGCGCCTCCGGGTCGGCGACCACGGGCCGGCTGCCGCCGCTTCCGTCGGGGCCCCATGAGCGGGTCTCGGCGAGGAGGAACCTCTCGAGGTCCTGCAGGCCGAGGGCCGCGAAATCCGTCGATTCGACGGAGAGGACGAACACCGCCAGCCAGGCGGGCAGCGGCACCCGCGGCGTGAGGCTGAGCGCGACGTAGAAGTCCGTCGCCCCTCCGCGTTTGGCTTCGGCGGCCGCCTTCTCGAACCGTCCGCGCAGCTCGGCGCGCAGCTCGGCGAGGTCGTCGCGCCGGTGGGTGACCTCGCTGAGGATCTTGCGGATCGACCGCAGGATGCTGGCGTCGGTGCTCAGGTCGATGCGCCCCCAGCGGCCGGGAAGCTCGAATCGTGGCGCGTCGATCACGCGATGTCCTCTCCGATACGTACCGGCGTTCCCCCGGAGGCCAGGGCGACGACGTAGTCCGCCGCGTTCTCGAAGGCCGCGAGATCCTCGGTGACGAGCGTGAACTCGGCGATCGCACCCCACCCGCGGGGGAAGACGCCGAGGAACACCCGCTCCGTCGCCGGCGGGGCGAGCGGTTCGTCGGCCGGCGGCACCAGGATGTCCGTGCTGAGCACGGCCGGACCCGCCGGCAGCGCGAGTTCCTCGACTCGACGGTTGAGCGCCTCCCCGCCGCCCGCGGGCACGAAGCCCTGTGCCGCGCGCAGGTAGTCCGCGTAACCCGACGCCGTCACGCGGGCCAGGCGGAAGCTGAGCAGCGCGTCCACGCGCCCCAGCTCGGGGTGTGCGACGAGTGCGAACGACCGCCGCGACCCGGGGGACAGCTTTCGGGCGAGGTCGAGCATGCCCCGCAGCCCCTCCGCGAGCATCCCCCTGACCGGTCCGTCGAGCTCGAACGAGTCGAGGGCGGCCTCCACCCAGGTGTCGTCGTCGGTGGCCTCAGGGCTCGGAAGCTCGATCCACTCGGCATCGAGGGCGAATTCGAGAACCTCGGATTCGGGGGACATGTCTGCTCTCTCGATCATCAGGCGAAGAACCCGAACGCAGGGCGTTCGCCGGTCGGCTGCGGGAGCGGCGCGGGGTCGCTCATGGTGTCGACGTACGCGGCATCGCCGCGACGCACCCAGTTGGCGTCGCGATTGCGGTGGACGTACTCGATCGCCGTCGTGAGCTTGCCGACGACCTTCTCGTGCTGCTTCGGCGTGAGGTCGACGAACCACGGCTCGGTGAGCGACGAGCCCCGGGCACGGTTGATGATCGCGACTGTCAACGCCTGCGCGTTCCCGGTCGCCGACCAGCACACGAGCGAGCGGCGCTCCCCCTTGCGGGAGTCGCCCACGAGCATCAGCGCGCCGTCCGGCAGGGCGAACTGGTAGAACACCGGCAGCTCCATGCGAGTGCTGTGGAAGTTGAGATGCCACATGATCCGCTCGGCGAGGGTGCGCTTCTCGGTCTCGGAGAGCGTCGCCTTCACGACGACCTCGACAAACCGGTCACCGGGAACCCGCCGCGCAGACCGCCGGGTTCGACAGATCAGGTGCGTAGCCGAGCTCCACGACCGGCCGCACGACATCCACCACGGCCCCGAAGCCGTCGGCCAGGAGTCCGACGCCGTCGATCGCGGTCTCCACCTTGCCGAGGGTGCCGAGGGTGATGGGGTCGACGAGCGAGAGGATGAGCTCCCCCGGGTCACCGCCGCCGAAGCTGAGGTCGGACCCGGCGGTCGGACCGTGGATGTCGAAGTCGAGCGCGCTGCTGAAGGCGAAGTCGATCACGTCGCCATTGGCCTCCACGACCGAGTCGATCGCATTGTCGGCGACGAACTCGAGCAGCTCCGCGCCCGGACTGACCGCACGGACGACGGTCGTGCCGCCGCTGGCGAGCGACGCCGCGGTGGACGCGCCGGACTTGACCATCGTGCCGAGGGACTCCTTGGCCCAGGCGTTCGCACCGGGGCCGAGCTTCGCGGTCACGACACCGACGACGGCCATGATGCCGTCGCTGAGCACGCGCCCGAGGGTCTCCCGGCCCATGAGGAACAGCAGCGCCGAGCACGCGAAGATCGCGATGCCGAGAATGGCGGACAGCGCCGTCAGGGCCGTCGCGATCGCGGCGAACGCGGGGAAGAAGATGGCGAGCACCGCGAAGACCAGCGCGAGCACGTCGACGATCTGTTTGATCACCTCGAGCACGTCCCGCAGCGCCTCGAGGATCGGGCCGACATAGCGGGAGATGAGATCCCAGGCGTTCTGGAGGTCGCCGATGAACCCGTCGAACCATCCGTCGTTGATCCCCGCGGCCTCGGCGGCGGCACCGAGGCCGGCGATGGCCGCGTTGACGGCGGCGTCGCGCGCCTCGACCGCCGCCTGGTAGGCGCCGAGGTACGTCGCGTAGTGGCGGTCGTACTGCGAGGCCCTCTGTGCGGCTTCGGCGAGATCGGCGAGGAACTCCGGATCTGCGTTGTGCAGCCAGCGCTGCTCCTCGAGTTCGCGGTGGCGGTGGCGCCAGTACCGGGCGTTGTGGTTGTTGGTGTCGATGTGGTTGCGCGCCGTGGTCGCGCGCGACTGGGCGTCGGAGAGGGCGGAGGAATACGACTCGAAGGTGTCGGCCGCGCCCTGGTAGCGCACCGCGACCTTGGCCGCGTCAGCGTGGACATCCTCCGCCTGCTCGCGCACGGCGTCGATCGCCTCGCCGATCGTGAGGTTCTCGTTCGCCAGGGCACGCAGTTCGCGTGCCGCCTCGCGCAGGGCCTCGGCGGTGTTGTCGTACGCCCGGGCGAGGGAACGCACGCGTCCGGCATCCCCGGGAAGGTGGTCGGGCAGGGGGTCGTCGCACAGGATGCACATGGTCACACCGCCTGGGGTCGGTTCGAGGCGCCGGACGCCGGAGGGGCGGTCAGGCCCTTGGCGAGCTCGGTGTCGGTGCCGGAGAGCTGATCGTGGATGTTGCCGACGGAGTCGCGCAGCCACTGGAGCCGGTCGCGGATGTCGAGCCGGTGCTTGTCCCAGGAGTCCCGGAAGGAGTTGGCGGCGACGCCGAGGCGCGCGTCGCCGACGGCGATCGCGACGTCGATCGAGGTCTCGGTCTCCCGCGACATGGCGGTCACGGCCAGCTCGAGGTTGCGGTGCAGCTCGCCGAGTCGGTCGTAGTCGACTCTCAGATCGGCCATGCGGGATCCTTCCGGGTCGGGTGGGCGGAGTGCGGGAGCCGGCCGGCGCCGTCGACGCCGGCCGGCCGCGGACTAGCCGCGGATGGCGTTGGCGAGACCCTCGTCGGTCTGCTGCAGCGCGTCGGCCGCCGACACGAGGAAGTTGGCGAGACCGTCGAGGCCGTCGATGGCCTGCGAGGTGCCGGTGCGGAACTGCTCGAACGAGTCGCGGTAGGCGGCGGAGGACTGCTCGGCCTGGAATCCGGACGCGGTGAGCTGCTGCACGAGGTTCGAGAGCTCGGTGAGCTTCGAGTGCAGGTCGTCCTTGCCGGCCTGCAGACGGCGGGCGGCGTCGCGAAGCTCGTCGTAGGTGACGTTGAGGTTGGCCATGATGCTCCTTCTGATGGTTCCCGCGTAGCACGGGGGCTGGTGGTTGTGACTGTATTGACTTGTTGAGGATCGGTCGATGGGGATGACTCCCCATGTCGCTACGGGACGAGCGGCAGCTGGACTCGGACGGCCTTTCCGCGGGCGATGAAGAAGCCGCGACCGGGCGGGAAGTCGCCGCGCGAAACCCGCGGCAGCGAGGTCTTGAGGATCGTGTCGCCCTCCATCGACTCCGGCTGCAGCAGGAAGCCGGTGCGGGCCGCCTTCACCTCCTGCAGCAGCGGCCAGGAGGAGCCCCATCCCCCGCTCTCGTTCTCGGCGATGAGCAGGTGATCGCTGCGCTTGATCGCCTTGATCATCTCGACGAGAGCCGAGTCGGCGGAGGTGGAGAGGAAGTCGCCGATCTGCTCGATGATCACGAGGATCTTCTCGCCGCCGCCGGTCTCCGCGACGGTCGCGGTGACCTCCTTCGCGAGGGAGGCGGCATCCTCGACGGTGAGCGCCTTGGCCTCCCAGCCCGGCTGCTGCCCGATCACCGAGCGCGGCGACCCGAAGTAGTAGCGGGTGAGCTTCGGATGCGATCGGCCGACCGAGGCGATGAGCCAGCGCAGCGCGTTGCTGCGGCCCGATGCGGGCGGACCGGCGAGCACGATGGCTCCCGAGGGCTCGAAGCCGACCGGGGCGAGGGTGTCGTCGGAGATGCCGAGGGCGGGCAGGCCGTCGACGGTCGCGGGGAGCGCGGCTGCGGGGATCTCGGTGCCGAGCGAGCCCACCTCGACCGCCTCCGCCCGTCCCGTGCGACGGATGGCCTCGGCGAGCGCCGCGATGGCCTTCGCCTGCTCGGCGACCCCCTGCACACCGCCGACGATCGCCAGCTGGGCTTCGGCGCCGTCGATCACGGCGCGCCCGGGGGGCGATGCGGGCGAGAGGATGTCGGCGGGCGCGTCGAGCAGCAGGTAGCCGCCCTCGTCGGCGAGCCGCAGCGCGACCCGGCGCTGGAACGCGGAGGAGACGCCGGTCGGCACGCTGCCCGGCCGGTCCGCGGTGATCGCCACGTGCATCCCGAGCGCGCGCCCCTCGGCCAGGATCTGCTGGAACACGCCGTACCACGGGGCGCGGGTGGCGCCGATCTCAAACTCGTTCTTGAAGGTGGGGAAGTTGTCCACGAGCAGCAGGATGCGGCGCTCGTCTGGCGCGTTCGCGATCCGCCGGTAGTCGACGATCGAGCCCGCGTCGACCGCCGTGTAGGCGGCGCTGCGGCGCTCGAGCTCGTCGCGGAGCATCCGCAGCAGCCGCACGACGCGCTCGGTGTCGTCGCCCGCCACGATGGAGCCGACGTGCGGCAGCGCCTCGAGCATCCGGAGCCCCCCGGTGCCGAAGTCGAGCCCGTACACGTCGACGGGGCCGCCGCGAGGGGTGATGCCGGCCGCCGCCGCGAGCGAGCGCAGCGCGACCGTCTTGCCCGCGCCGCCCGCACCGAAGTAGGCGATGTTGCCGTCGATGTCGGGCCGGAACACGACCTCCTGCTGCTTCTGCAGCTGCGGCAGGTCGGCCACGCCGAGCACGAGCTCGGTGTCGGTGCGCTGGTGGAGGCGGGTGAGATCGAACACCGGGGCGAGCTCGTCGAGCCACGGACGCCGCGGCGCCGGGATGCGGGCCTCGCCTGCCGCCGCCACGAGGTTCGCCACGAGCCGCGCCTGGTCGGTGGGTCCGGGATCGGCCTGGCTCTCGGCCGCCGACTGCTCGTCCTTGCCGGGCAGCTCCCAGACGTGCTCGGCGCCGAAACGCAGTTCCGCCACCTCGACGCTGGGGGCGGCGGGGGTGTCGCTCGTCCAGCCGCCCGCGTAGGCGGACTGGAAGGGCGTGAGGCGCCCCGGGCCGGTCTTCGCGATGCCGCGTCCCGGGATGGACGGGTCGAAGGTGCCGGCCACCTTGTCGCCCACGACATCCATCGAGTCCGACTCGTCGGCCATGCGCAACGCGATGCGCAGGTTGGTGTTGGCGCGCAGGTTGTCCTTGATGACGCCCGCGGGACGCTGGGTGGCCATGATCAGGTGGATGCCGAGCGAGCGACCGCGCTGGGCGATGTCGACCACGCCGTCCACGAACTCCGGCACCTCCCCCGCGAGGGCGGCGAACTCGTCGATCACGAGCACGAGCGCGGGCGGGGTCTCCGGGTCGCCGCGCTTCTCGAGGTCGAGCAGGTCCTTGGCCTTCTTGCGGTTGAAGAGGTGCTCCCGGTGGTGCAGCTCGGCGCGCAGCGAGGTGAGGGCGCGACGCACCAGATGCGGGCTCAGGTCGGTCACGAGGCCGACGCAGTGCGGCAGGTGCACGCAGTCGGCGAAGGCCGAACCGCCCTTGTAGTCGACGAACAGGAAGGTGACCCGATCCGGGCTGTACTCGGCGGCCATCCCGAGCACCCAGGCCTGCAGGAACTCGGACTTGCCGGATCCGGTGGTGCCGCCCACGAGCGCGTGCGGTCCCTGGGTGCGCAGGTCGAGGTGCATCGCGTCGACGCCGGCCGAGCCGACGATGGCGCGCAGCTTGCCGGGGCGGCGGCGCACGAGCGGGCCGCCGGAGCGGTCGTGGATGGAGTCGTTCTCACGCCAACGGCCGACCGCCGCCGAGGGGGTGGTCGCCAGGGCCGGCCCGACGAGCGAGAGCAGGGTGACCGAACGGGGCAGGTCGCTCGAGTCGGCGACGGCGGCGCCGGCGTCGGTCACGGGGGCGAGTCGCCGTGCGAACCACAGGGCCTGGTCGCGGGTGACGGGCTCGGTGCGCACCGAGGTGATGGCGTCGCCGAGCCGCACGAGCCCCACCCGGGCGCTGCTGTCGGTGTCGACCACGACGAAGGTGCGTGCGACCGCGGGAAGCTGCTCCTGCGTGGGCGAGACCCAGATCGGGTACACGCCGGCATCCGCGGCGCGCTCCGCGAGCTGCACGAGCCGGGCGCGATCGACGGGCGCGTCGTCGGAGATGAGCAGCACGACCGCGGGGGTCGCCGCGGGCGGCGGCGCGACCTCCTCGGCGCCGTCGCCGACGGCGGCGCCCGCCACGAGGGCCGAGGACTCGAGCATCCGCGCGCCACGCACCTCCTGCTGCTTGGTGCGCACGGCGATGAGCTCCTCGATGGCCGAGAGCAGCGCCCCGCCGGTCGCCTGGCTGTTGGCGAGGTGGACGGCCTCGAGGGGGCTGTGCGGGGACGCCGTGTGCGGCAGCCACTTGAGCCACTCGAACTCGCCCGTCCAGGTGTTCGAGACGATGGCCGCGACGACGAGCTCGGCGGGCGAGTGCAGCCCGGTGAGCTGCACGAGCACGCCGCGGGCGGCATCCGCTGCGAGCGCCTGCGGTCCGGCGATGCCGAGCGCCCCCGAGAAGTAGAGGTTCTCGGTGACCGGCACCTCGTCGATGCGGCGGAAGGCGTCCTGGGTGGCCTTGACGCGCTCGACGTACTCGGGGAGGCCGGTCTCCTCCTTCGTGCTCGTGACGGTGTTGCGGGACTCCATCGAGCCGAGCCCGAGGTTCACGGAGAGGAACTGCCAGTGCTCGGGGCGGCGCGTCCACAGCAGGGGGCCGAGCTCGAGCGCCTGCGCGTAGACCTCGCCGGTCGAGGGGCTCTCGGCGCGGCGGACGGCGCGCTCGCGCTCCGCCTCCGCGGCGAGCGTGGTCTCGAGAGCTGCGGCCCGGGCGTCGAAGTTCGCGATGTCGAGCTTGCGCTTGCGCTTGCGTGTCGAGCGCGTCGTCCACCAGGTGCCCAGCATGAGCACGGGCGACGCGAGGACGAGCAGCAGCATCGCGGGGTTGCGCTGCATGAAGAAGATGCCCACGACGCCGATCGCGAGCGGCGCGACGAGCGCGAGCCACGGGAACGGCTGGGCGTCCTGCTCGGAGGGCGGCGCGGGCGCCGTGAACTCGGCACCCGGGTAGCGGGACTCGACCCTCGGGGAGCGGTTGAACGCGATGGGGCCGACCGCGGCGGGCTCCACGGGTGCGGCGGCGGGGGCTGCGATCACGGCGCGCAGCACGGTGTCGCCGAGGCGGACGGTGTCGCCGTCCTCGAGGTCGACGCGTGTCACGAGTCCGCCGTCGACTTCGAGACCGTTGGCCGAGTTCTGGTCGACCAGCCGGATCGCGTGGCTGAAGACGTCGACGCGCGCATGGCGCTTCGACACGAGGGTGTCGCTCAGGGTGAGGTCCGACATCGAGGCGTCGCGTCCGATGAAGACCGTCCCGGGCTTCACCGCGAACTCCGTGCCGGTGTCGGGGCCGTCGACCACGACGAGCCGCGCCGCGGGGGCTGCGGCCGCAGGCGCCGCCACGGTGCCCTCGGGCACGATCGCGATCGCTGCACCGGATCCGATGCCCGCCTCGGCGATCGCGAAGTCGCTCGCGAGCACCCGGGCGGCGGTGCCGCCCGCGTCCGTCACGCTCAGCGTCACCGGCGCGTCCGCGGCGCCCCCGAGCTTGGCCAAGTAGGGGTCGCGACCGCGGATGCCCGCCGCGACGTCGCCGACCGTCGCACCGGCGTCCGCGGTGACGACGATGTCCGCCTCGGGGCCGGAGTGCCGCCGGAGGGTCAGCTTCAGTTTCAGCGGTCGCTCCTTCGCGGTGCGGTGGTGGTGAGTCGCGAGACGAGGTCGCGGCCGGCGCGCACGCGGTAGCGGCTGAGCAGGCGCACGCGCGCGGTCGACTGCGTCCGCGCGAGGTGGACGGCGTCGAGGGCGGATGCCCAGACGGCGTCGCCCTCGGCCGTCTCCGCGTCACGCGCGGAGAAGACCAGCTCGTCCGCGTCGGCGGCGAGCACGCGCAGCCGCGGCGGAGCCTGCTGCTCGCTCGCCGGGAACTGCGCCTCGAGTCGCGCGGCGAGCATGCCGCGCGTCAGTCGCGCGGGCACCTGGTAGCCGAGTTCGGAGTAGCGGTCGACGAGCTCCGCCCAGGCGCCGGCGGCCTGGTCGGCCACCCGCGCCGCGCGACGGCGGCGGCGCAGTCGGCGCGACTTGATGGCGGCGACCACGATCATCGGCACGAACACGAGCGCCGCGAGTCCGAGCACTCCGGCACCCACCGGATACACCCATCCGGGGATCGTGAACGGCGCGTCGTCCTCGTCGTCGTCCTGCTGGTCGAGCTGCACGGGGGTGAGCAGGTTCTCGGGCTCCTTGTCAGCACGCGGAGGCTGCCGCACCTGCGGCTGCGGTTCGCTCTGCGGCTTCGGCACCTGATCCTGCGGGATGTCGGTCTCGTCGGGGGTCGGGTCGAACGGCACCCAGCCGACGCCCTCGAAGGCGACCTCGACCCACGCGGTGGCGTCCCGGCCGGTGACCGTGATCGCGCCGGAGCCCTCGGAGACCTCGGGGGCGAACCCCATGACGACACGAGCCGGGTAGCCGAGGCTGCGCGCCATGAGCGCGAACGCCGAGCTGTACTGCTCCTCGTCGCCGATCATCTGCCGGCCCTCGAGCAGCTCGCTGATGCGGTCCGCGCCGTGACCGGCACGCGAGGGGACGACGTCGGAGCTGCGCCCGTGGCTGAGGTAGCCGTCGCGTGTCAGCACGAGGCGGATCGCCTCGAGCTGCTCGACCGGCGAGGTCTCGGCGCCCGCCCACTCCTGCGCCTTCTTCGCGACGACATCCGGCACCTTCTCGACCGGCGGCAGCTCGACATGCGCCACCGGCACGGTCGAGAGCTCCTGCACGGACGGCGCCTCCTGGGTGACGGCGTCGATGCGGTAGCTGTCGCCCTCGTGCAGCCCGGTGGTGAGCACCATGCTGCCGGTGGCGGCGTTGTAGCGCAGATCGTCGGAATGCCCGGCCGCCTCTCCCCCGGTCAGCTCGAAGTCGGTCGGGTAGCCGACGCCCGGCACCCAGACATCCTGGTAGCCCGAGATCGTCACCTCGACCTCGGGGTGCGAGGTGGTGGTGGCGAGCGGGGCGTGCGGGATGCTGCGACCGACGAGCTCGAAGGAGCCGGAGCCCGAGGTGCTCGCGGCGGCCCCCGTGACGTTCCAGAGCTTGCCCGTGAAGGAGTCGAGCGTCGCCATCCGGATGCGGTCGCCCGGCTGCAGGCCGGTCACCGTGAACTGGGCGTCGTCGACGGTCTGCTTCGAGAAGTGGCGGAAGCCGGCGAGCGGGCTCGGGTAGTCGAGCGGGTCGAACGGGGGCTCGATCTCGTCGCGCAGCACGAAACGCTGATCCTGCGCGGGCGAGAACCAGTAGGCCGCGCCGCCGCCCACCACGACCGCGACGAGCACGACCGTGACCGTTCCGACGACCTTCCGGCGCAGCAGGGCGCCGTCGGTGCGCGCCGCGACACCGCCGACCGGCTGGCGCCAGCCGAGCCAGACGAGGGCGAGCACCGCGAACGCGACACCCCGGATGCCGGCCTGGTAGGCCTCCTGGGTGCCGAGCAGGATGCCCGCGAGGTAGAGCACGACGGCCGGGATGAGGGTCACGCCGAAACGCCACGCGGTGCGCGGGCGGCGGGCCAGCCAGCGGGCGGCGAGCAGGGTCGAGCTGAGCGCGACGAGCCACGCCGAGGCGTACGGCACGACGGCGATGTAGGCGGGCGCGCCGACCGGGGTCGAGAGCGTGAGCAGGTCGGACCAGCCGTCGACGGTGCCGAGCGCGAGGCTCGCGAGCGAGCGGAGGGTCGGCACGACCCCGAACACGGTCTGGCTGGGCACCGCGACGGCGGGACCCACCAGGAAGTAGCCGACGATCGCGACGGCGAAGGTCAGCAGGCCGCCCAGGCGCAGCATCGTGGTGAGCAGCCCGGTGGCGAGCCCCAGGGCGAGCCCGCCGAGGCCCGCCGCGAGGAAGCTGTACCCGCCGTAGGACGGGGTGAAGCCGAGCACGCCGAGCACCGCGAGCACCATCAGGATCGCGATGTCGAACCAGGTGCGACCGCTCGGCAGCTCGAGCGCGGCACGACGGGTCGGCGCGGTGGCCGGTGCGGCGCCCGGTGCGGCGACGGGGGTGGCCACGGATGCGGCGGTCACGAGCTCAACCCCCGGAACAGGCCCGGCAGATCCTCCAGGCGGCCGACCGTCAGCAACTGCATGCCGCCGACCGCGCCGAGTCGGGCGGGCTCCCCCTCCTCGACGACGATGCCGAGGTGGGTCGTGTCGGCGCCGAACAGGGTCTGCACGCTGCGGATCTCGCCCGGGCCGAGCCGCGATCCGCCGACCGTCACGACGACACTCGGCGCGGGCAGGCGTCGGGTGCGCTCGCGCACGAACTCGCGGAAGCCTCCGAAGCCCTCGGTCTCGCCGTACTCGAGACGACAGGACGAGTCGAGCATCGAGCTGACCGAGCGCGTACGCCAGGCACCGCGCTCGCTCACCACATCGAGCTGCGTGCCGTCGCGGATGATCTGCGCGGCGATCGAGGCTGCGCACGACACCGCGAGCTCGAACTCCTCCTCGCTCGCGTAGAACGCCGCGTTCGTCGGGAGCACGACGATGATCTGCGAACGGCGGGTCTCCTGGAACTGCCGCACCATGAGCTGCCCGATGCGCGCCGAGGTGCGCCAGTGCACGTAGCGGCGGTCGTCGCCGGGCACGTAGGGGCGCAGCGCGTGGAAGGCGAGGTCGTTGTTGGTGATCTTCGCCGACACCTGCCCCTCGAGGTCGCGCACGAGGCCGGCCGCGGAGGAGGCGAGGCGCACGGTTCGCGGATGCACGAACAGCTCGACCGGCTCAGCCCATTTCACGGCCCGGCGCAACAGCCCGAGCTGGTCGCCGCGGATCGACTCGGCGGGGCCCGCGACGATCACCGCGCGCCGATTCGTCGGCACCTGGAAGAGCTCCTCCTGCTCCTGCTTGGGCGCCATGCCCGGAAGCGGGAACTCGGCGACGCCGCGGCCGACCGGGAGCTCCATGCGCGTGGGGGCGAGCTTGCGGGAGCCGGTGTTGGTGACGACCATCCGCCCCATCGCGCGGTCCCCCACGACGACCCGGCGCGGGTTGAGCTCGATGAGCACCCCGTAGCTCGACCGGCCGATGAGGAAGAGCGTCGACACGAGCACCGCGGCGAGCAGCACCATCCCGAGGAAGGTGAACTCCTGCCAGCCGAATGCGACGCTCAGCACGACGGCGAGCACCCCGAGCCCGAGCACGATCCAGCCGACGGGGGTGATGACGCGCAGCACCGGTCCGGCGACGCGCCGGATGCCCCGCCCGATCGGCGCGAGCACGTTGCCGACCGCCGTCGCGAACCGACGCGCGCGGTCGCCCGCCGGGCGCAGCAGCGCGGCGGGAGGCTCGAGTCGGGCGGCGGTCATGGGTTCAGGCGGCGCGGTAGGCGGGCGGCTCGATGTCGACGAGGATGCGCGAGACCACGTCCTCGGCGGTCACGCCGGCGAAGTCCGACTCCGGGTCGATCACGAGACGGTGGGCGAGCACGGGGATGGCGAGCTCGCGCACGTCGTCCGGCGTCACGTAGCTGCGGCCCTTCGCGATCGCCCAGGTCTTCACGGCGCGGGCGAGCGCCATCGCACCGCGCATGCTCACCCCGAGCACGACGTCCCGGTGCTTGCGGGTGGCGTCCACGATGTCGGCGAGGTACTGCATGACCGACTCGTCGACATGCACCTCGGAGGCGAGCGCCGCCATGGCGAGGATCGACTCGGGCTTGATGATGGGCGTCACGAGCGAGGCGCGGGCGCGGTTGGAGGAGTCCATGAGCAGACCGACCGCCGTCTTGGCGTCCGGGTAGCCGAGGCTCGTCTTGATGAGGAAGCGGTCGAGCTGGGCCTCGGGGAGCTTGTAGGTTCCGGCCTGCTCGACGGGGTTCTGGGTGGCGATCACGAGGAACGGCGCGCCCACCGAGTGGCCCTCGCCGTCGATCGTGACGACGCCCTCCTCCATGACCTCGAGCAGCGCGGACTGGGTCTTCGGGGAGGCGCGGTTGATCTCGTCGGCGAGCACGATCGAGGCGAAGATCGGGCCGGGGTGGAACTGGAATCGGCCCTTGCCCTGGTCGTAGATCTGCACGCCCGTGACATCCGAGGGCAGCAGGTCGGGGGTGAACTGGATGCGGCTCGTCGTGCCGTCGAGGGTGTTGGCGAGCGACTTCGCGAGCACCGTCTTGCCCGTGCCGGGGTAGTCCTCGAGCAGCACGTGCCCGTCGGAGATGAGCGCGGTCAGCACGAGCTTGATGACGTGGTCCTTGCCGACGATCGCCTTGTCGACATTGGCGACGAGCTTCTGGAAGGCGTCGGCGAACCAGGTCGCCTGCTCCTGGGTGACGGGCATGTCTCTCTCTTCTCGTTCGGGTGGGGTCGGTGCGCTAACAGCGCGGCATGCCCGAGGGCCGGCTCGGCATGTCGGTCGTACCGGCAGCGACCTGCCAGCCGCCGCCGTTGTAGAGCGCCTTCGGCGAACCGCTGACGATCGTGTACCACAGCTGGTAGCTGGTGGCGTTGCGCTCGGAGTAGCACGAGACGACCAGGCTCGTCGACCTCGGGATGAAGCCGTTGGCGCAGTTCGTGCCGTCGTAGTTGCCGAACGAGGTGGTCCGCTCGGGGCAGGTGCCGCTCGTCGTCGTGACCGTCCAGGAGGTGGGAGCGGGCGCCGCGACCGTTCCGCTCACGTTGCCGGTGGGCGCGGACGCCCCCGCCTTGTTCACGGCCCGCACCTGCAGCGTGTAGCTGCCCGCACCCAGCCCGGATCGGCTGTACGAGGTGTTCGAGTTCACGTTGATCCACGAGCCGCCCGAGTTGGTGCTCACCTCGTAGCGGAGGCCCGCGCCGCCGCCCGGGTTCGCGGTCACCGCACCCCAGCTCCAGGTGAGCGTGGCGGGCGCGGTGTTGCCGGACCCCGAAACCCCCAGTCCGCCCGGGGTCGGCGGGACCGCCTGCGCGGTGATGGAGATCGAGGCCGCCGCGACGGCGCTCGTCTTGCCGCCGGAGTTCACGGCACGCACCTCGATGCTGTGGCCGCCTGCCTGCACGGTGACGTCGCCCGTGTTCAGGGCGGGCGTGCGCGTCCAGCCGCCGCCGTCGATCCGCCACTCGTACTCGACCGAGCCGCCGTTCGCGGCGACGCCGGCCCAGCTGGCGCGGATGACCGCGTTGGGCGCCCAGGGGTCGACCGTCGTGATCGACGGCGCGGGGGTGGCCGGCGTGCCGTAGGGGATCACCCCGTTGCTCCACGCCGACCATTCGCCCGGGCCGTGCTCGTTGACGGCACGCACCGAGAACTGGTAGCTCGTGCCGTTGGTGAGGCCCGTGATCTCGCAGGCGGGCGGAACGCAGTCGGCGGGCACGGCGACGGCGGGGGTCGAGCGCACCTCGTACGAGGTGATCGGCTTGCCGTTGGAGGCCGGCGCCTGGAATCCGATCGTGACGGCGCCCTCGTCGCCCTGCCCCGGAACCGTGGGCTTCTGCGTCTGATCCGGCACGTCGCTCACGACGACCGTGATGAGACCGTTGACCGCGCGATCCGGATCCTCGGTGGCGTCGTGGATCGTGTAGACGATGTTGATCGTGCCGGACTTGAGGGCGGGGTTGGGCGTCACCCGGATCTGGTCTGCCGTGAAGCTCACGCCCGCCGGCTCGCCGTCGTTCTGCACCTTCGCGTTCACGATCGTGAGCGCCTCGCCGGTCGCCGCGTAGGGGTTGAAGTCGTTCACGAGCGGGCTCGTGATGACCACGCCGTCGCCGCGCTGGGTCTCGTAGGCGTCATCGACCGCGAGGGCGGGAGGGCGCGTCGAGCCCACCACGATCACGTGGACGGTGCCGGGCACCGTGAACTTGTCCCAGCGCAGCGTCACCGCGAGGTCGAAGGCGGTGCCCTTCGGGGTGTTGCGCGGCGTCGACACCGTGAGCTGCGAGCCGTCCAGGCTCCCGGTGAGCTTGGGACCGGTCCCTGCGAGCTCCGAATAGGTCACCTGCTGCAGGATCTCGGGGTTCGGGTGCCCCGTCGCCGCCCGCAGGTCGATCGTGGCCGTCTCGCCGACCTCGACCTGCAGCTGCGGGGTCGTGAAGGTCGGCGGGGTGTCGCGGAACTCGGGATCGCCGACCACGATCGGCAGGGTCAGGGTCGCGTAATTGCCCTTGGGGTCGTCGGCGGACGCCCCGTCGGTCACCGTGAAGGTGATCGACGCGGGGCCGCGGTAGTTCTGCGGTCCCTGGTAGCGGATCGTCTCCTTGTCGACGAAGTTCTTCGAACCGTCGCTCTGCAGCGCGGTCACGCTTGAGGCGTCCGGGATCCAGGCGTCGCGCCCCGAGGGCACCTTGAGGATGTCGGAGAGCTTCCACTCGCGCGACTCGTTCATCGGCACGTACTGGATCGGCAGCGCGGGGTCGATGAGCGGCGGGTCGTCGAAGCTGTCGTCGACCGCCGCCGGCACGAGGATGAACGCGGTCGCCGACAGTCCGTCGGTCTCGTTCGTCACCCGGTAGGCGATCGCCTGGCGCTTCTCGCCCGGCGTCACGGTGATCTTGCCGATGCGATCGGCGTCGACCTCGCCCGAGGAGGCGTTCGGACCTTCGAGCGAGACGACGAGGTCGGAGTTGCGCCCCGCGGGGTTGAACGCCGAGCCGTCGAAGATGTCGACCGTGACCGTCTTCTTGCCGGCGATCTGCTTGAGGGTGAGCGCGAGGTCCTTCGCCGACGGCGGCATGAGCGGCGCCTCCGGGGTCACCTGCACCATGGCGTAGCTGTTGGTCGAGCCGCCGAGCTCGTTGACGAGCCGGTAGCGGATGGCGAAGGTGCCCTCCTCCTTCGGCGCGGTCACCACGAGGTAGCGCTCGTCGACGACCTCCGCCTCGATGCCCTCCGGCACCTCGACGAGCTTCTTGTCGACGTGGATGCGCGAGCCCTGCGGGTCGGAGTCGTTCGCGGTCAGGTCGACCTGGGCGATCTTTCCGGGTCGCACCGAGATGCTGTCGGGCACCGCGCTGGGGTTCTGCGCGGCATCCGGGGGCTGGATGACGGCGATGCGGATCTCGGCGGTGCCGGTCGCGCCGAAGGCGTCGAACACCTGGTACGAGAAGGTGTCGGTGCCCGCGACGCCCGGGAAGGCCGTGTAGACGAGGTAGTCGGTGCCGAGCTCGTCGAGCGACCCCATCGACGGGCCGGTGGGGGTGCGCAGCAGCTGCACCGAGTCGCCGTCGGGGTCGATGCGCTGCAGCGGCAGGTCGACGCGGATGGTGCCGCCCGCGAGCACCCGGGCGATCACCGGGACCGGCTTCGGTTCGCGGTTGGACTCCTCCTCGACGCGGGTCACCGTGAACACCACGGTGGCCGCGGCGCTCTCGCCGTAGGCGTCCAGCACCCGGTAGGCGGCCTGGTACTGGCCGGGCTCGTCGGGGGCCTGGAAACGCACGGTGTCGTCGTTGACGAAGGCGATGCCGGCGGTCGGCTCGGTGACGAGCTCGTCGGCGAGGAACATCCGCGCGTCGTCGGGGTGCTCGTCGTTGGCGAGCACCTTCACCGTCACGATGTCGCCCGCGCGCACGGTCACGAGGTCGTCGCGGGCGATCGGCGGCTGGTGCTTCGTGAGCGGGGGCACCGGCACGATGGTGACGCCCGCCGACGCCGTCGCGGAGCCGTCCGAGATCGTGTAGGTGAAGCCGATCTGCGAGGTGAGCGCCTGCGGCGAGGTCACCCGGATGAGCGTCGCCTCGAGCAGCTCGACCACGACGCCCTTGGCCTGCACGTCGGCGGGCACCGAGATCGACTGGACGGCGAGGATGCGCCCGCTCGGGCTCACATCGTTGCTGAGCACTGAGACCGTGGTGGGCTCGTCGGCGCGCAGGTAGGCGGTGTCCTTGACGGCGACCGGCGGCAGCACGTCGTCGACGGGAGGATCCTTGACGTCGATGCGGATGATGCCCGTGCTGGGCACCCCTCCCGCGGTCACCGAGTACTCGACGTAGTAGACGCCCGCCGTGCCCGCCGAGAACTGGACGACGTTCTGCTCGCTGTCGAGGGAGATCGTCGCACCGTCGCCCGGGTCGTCGATGCTCGCGATCGCGAGTGCGGCGCCGCCCGGCGAGAGGTCGTTCTCGAGCGGCTTGATGGTGACCTGCTCACCGGTGAACGCGCTCGCGAAGTCGGGGGTGCCGACCGGCTTGAGCGCCCCCGCAGGCTGCACGTCGACGATGAGCGTTCCCGTGACCGCGTCACCGGAGCCGTCGGTCACCTGGAACTGCACCTCCTTCTCGCCGAGCTCGGAGGTCTGGTGGGTGAAGGTGACGACGCCGTCGGGGGTGAAGCGCACGAGGTCGCCCGAGGTGGGGGCGGCGCCCGAGAGGTAGAGGTCGTCGCCGTCGGGGTCGCGCCAGTTGGCGAGCACGTTGTAGGCGACGGTCTGGTTCGCCTCGACGCTCGTGGCCGAGGTGCGCAGCTCGACCGGCAGCGCGTTCACGCCGTCCGGGACGACCCGCAGGCTCACGCGCGCGGTCGTCGTCCCGCCGCGCCCGTCGTCGATCGTGTAGTCGAAGCCGACGCCGCCCGAGTACGACGGATCGGGGGTGAACTGCAGGGCGCGACCCCCGTCGATGAGGTCGAGTCGTCCCGTCGACTCGGTGACGGCGCCGTGGTCGGAGATGACGAGCACGTCGCCGTCCGGGTCGGAGTCGTTGTCGAGCACCGAGAGGATCGTCGTGCGGCCGGGACGGATGCCGAAGTCGTCGTCGACCGCGGTCGGCGGGCGGTTCTGGTCGGTGCGCTGCGCGAGGGTGTCCTCGAAGGACTGCAGGGCCGACTGGTCGTCTCCCTCCTCCTCGTTCTCCTCCTGCTCGGGCGGGATCACGTCGTCCCAGTTGTCGACGAGACGCATGTTCTCGGCCGGCAGCCAGACGTTGCCGTTGCTGAGGTCGTTGAGCACGATGACGCTGCGGTTCACGCGGAACTCGAGGCGGCTGCCCGCGGTCGGCTGGTCGATGTCCTGGCCCTGCGGGGCGCTGCCTTCGCAGGCGATCAGGTAGCGCTGCGCGTGCGCCCACGCGCCGTGCGCGCAGCCCGCGACGTTCACGGGGGCCGCGACGTCCTCCGGGTCGCTCGTCGAGGCACCCGTCTCGGCGTCGATCGCCTCGACCGCGCCCGACCCGAGGTCGACGCGCAGCAGTCCGGATCCGGTGGCCAGCACGGCGAAGCCCGAGACCGGGCCGCTCTGCTGGAGGCGCAGGGCACGATCGTCGCCGAGCTCGCGCACCGTGCCGTCCTGGTCGACGAGCGAGTTGGTCGACTCGTCGAGGGCCACGACACGCTCGCCGATGGCGGCGAGCTGGAACTCGCCGATCCCCGGGAAGGCCGACTCGATCGGCACGTCCGCCAGAGTCGGGATGCGGTAGAGCGTCTTGTCGTGAGGCGAGACCGCGACGATCGCGCCGGACGGCGTCACGACGGCGTGGCCGCCCTCACCGAGCTCGAGCAGCGGCGGCGTGGAGACGAAGTTGAGCTGCAGGTCGCCCACCGCGGAGAGCGCCCAGAGCTGGCCGCGCGACACGACCGCGATGACCTCGCCTCCGTAGCTCACCTCGGCGTCGGGCGGCAGGTCGACGGAGCTCGTGACCGTGGTGGACGCCGCATCGACCGACTCGAGGCGGTCGTTGTCGGGGTCGACGAGGAAGGTCGAGTCGCCGTCCTGCAGCACGTCGAAGTCGGGCGACGACGCCATGACCGAGCCGTTGAGCTCGTCGATCTGCTTGTTGAGTCGCCCGCCGCGCAGCAGCTCGCCGTTGGTGACCCACACGTCGCGCGAGGTGAGCTCGACATCGGTGACCGGGAAGCCGGGGTGCAGGGCGGCCACCGTGAGGGTGCCGCCGGCGACGAGCGAGATCGTGGCGACGGTGGCGACGGTCTTGCGGCGTGCACGCCACCAGCCCCGCGCCAGCACCCCCATCCGCTCCCTCTCCCCCTCGTTCCGCCCCGCTCCGGGGGTCAAGCCGGAACAGGCTAACATGCGAGGCGACTTCGTTTTCGCCCCGTAAACGGGGACTACTCCCCATCCTCCGCGGGCGGAGGAGCCGACCCGGCGGCCGCATTGCGCTCGAGCAGCACGAGG
This sequence comes from Protaetiibacter larvae, assembly GCF_008365275.1. Lineage (GTDB taxonomy): Bacteria > Actinomycetota > Actinomycetes > Actinomycetales > Microbacteriaceae > Homoserinibacter > Homoserinibacter larvae. The sequence goes on from NZ_CP043504.1 coordinate 2,526,237, forward strand.
TCCTCGCGGCTCACCAGCCGGCTCGCGACGGCGTACTCGACGAGGCGCGAACGACGGTTGGTGGCGAGCTTGCCGCGACCGCCGCGCAGCCCCCGCACCCCCACCTTGTCGAGCTTCTCGCAGACGTTGTCGAGCTTGCGGTTGAAGGTCGTGAGCGGCCAACCGAGCCGCTCGGCGGCCTGCGCCGAACTCGGGATCTCGCCACGGCCGGGCGAGTCCTGGTTCAGCACCTGCTCGGAGAGGGCGAGCACGAGGAGCCGCTGCGAGCTCGTGAGCGGCACGACGCCGATCGTGGTCGTCCCGGAGGCGCCCGCGTGGATCATCGTGGTCGAGAAGTACTGCTCGTCGTTCTCGATCGTGAAGTCGTAGGTGGTGGATCCCGCGCTGAACAGCACCTGCACGAGCGGGAACACGATCGGAAGCCGCGCGCCCGGAGGCAGCCAGGCCTGGACGCCCCCGGAGCCGTCGGTGATCGTCGCCGAGAGCAGGCTGCCGACGTTCGCGATCCACCACAGCCCGCGATCCTCGGTGAGCAGCAGGAAGCGTCGGTGCAGGTACGGGTTGTCGTCGATCTCGAGGTCGCCCTCGCGCCCGATCACGAAGTCGGTCCCCGCGACGGCGGTGTACCGCTCCCCGCAGAACTCGACCCGCAGTGCGCTCGTCACGGTCACGCCGGCGGGTAGCAGGTGACGAGCGGTTCGGAGGTCTTGCCCGAGCGCAGCACCATGATCTGCACGCACAGCGGCGTGCCCTCGACGTAGCCGTCGACCACGACCGCGTCGCCCGAGACGGGATGCAGCTGGGGCTCGTCGGCACGGTCGAGCTTCCAGACGAGCTGGTCGTCGTCCTCGGGGTCGGGGATCATGACGGGGAACGTGACGGTGCCCGCATCGGCCGTCGGCGTCCCGGAGAGTTCGGGGACGGGGAGCGCCTGCGGCACGACGGCGTCGGCGCTCGGCCGCGTCGTGGGGCCCGGATCGGGTTCGGTCGGGGTGCCGCCGAATAGCACGACGCCCACCACGACCGCCGCGACGACGATCGCAGCCACGACGCCGACCACGATGCCGACGATCACCCCGCGCCGGGAACGCGGTTCCGCGGCGGCGGGCTCGGCGACCGGCGCATCCGCGGGCGCGGCGGCCCCCCGCGGGCGGACGACGGTCTGCTCGGCGACGGCAGCGGGTTCGGCAGCAGGTGCGGCGGGCTGGGCCTGGATCGTGGTCGACGAGCGCACGCGTGTCTCGTCAGCACTCGGGGCCGGGCTCGGGGCCGGGCTCGGCGCGGATGGTGCCGCCGGAAGCGGCTGCGCCTCGATCGTCGCCACCTGGCGCACCCGGGTCTCGTCGTCGCCGCCCGTGTCCGCCGGACGCTGCGGCGCCTCGAGATGCAGATTCGGCACCTCGAGCTCGGTGCGCGCGTAGCCGAGCTCCATCTCGACGCGCTGCAGAGCCCGCCCGAAGTCGAGGGCCGTCGCGAAGCGGTCCTCGCGCTCGGTCGCCATGCCCTTCTGCAGCACGGCGATGAGCGAGCGCGGGATGTCGGTGCGATCCATCGGGGTGATCGCGCCGCGCTCGATGCGGCCGATGAGGTCGAGGGTGCCGTTCGAGCGGCCCCGCACCTCGAAGGGCGTCTGGCCGGCGAGCACCGTCCAGATCGTCGCGGCGAGCGAGAACACGTCGCTGCGCACATCCGGATTCGGGTCGTCCTCGAACATCTCGGGCGGCGACCACGGCACCGAGAGGCCCACCTGGCCGCTCGTGCCGCCCGTGCTCGTGTCGGCGACCGCGCCGGCGACCGTCGTCGTGTGGGCGGGGATCGCGTCGTCGACCGCGGAGGAGATGCCGAAGTCGGTGAGCGCGGGCCAGCCGTAGTCGTTGCTGAGCACATTCGCGGGCTTGATGTCGCGGTGCAGGATGCCCGCGCCGTGCGCCGTGTGCACGGCGCTCGAGAGACGCACCCCGGTGCGCAGAGCGTCCGCGACGGCGAGCGGCGCCTGCTTGTACCGCTCGGCGAGGCTCGGGCCCGAGCAGTACTCCATGACGAAGTACGGCCGGTCGTCATCCGCCACATCGGCGTGGTAAATCGTGACGATGTAAGGATGCGCGGACAGCTGCGCCATGAGGTTCGCCTCGGCGACGAACGCGGCCCGGTTCGCCGGGGTCAGCTCGTCGAGCAGCAGCACCTTGACCGCGACGCGCCGCTTCGGCAGCTGCTGGTCATAGAGGAACACATCCGAGAAGCCGCCCGAGCCGAGCAGCCGCACGTAGCTGTAGCCGCGGAGCTCCGGCGGCGTCGATGCCGTGCGGCGCATCAGACCTCCTCGACGCGCAGCACCACGCCGCCGCCGAGATCCACCGAGGTGCCGACGATGACCGGCACGGGCTCGCCCGCGCGCAGCCGCTGCGTCTCGCCGGTGGGCAGCACGAGACTCGTGCCGTTGCGGGAATGCAGGTCCGTGACGACGGCCGTTCCGCCCTCGAGGGCGATCCGCACGTGCGAACGGGAGATGTCCTGGTCCCCGCCGGTGACCGTGACGAGCCGCGGCAGCTGACCGGCGGGCACGCCCGACACGCTCGGCGAACGGCCGATCACGAGCGCCTGGTCGAGCACCTCGCGGGTGCCGTTCGGAAGCACCACCACGACGGAGGGGGGCGGAGGGGGCGGCGGTGCCGCGGCCGCGCGCGCTGCGCGATCACCGCGCCGTCGGCCGAGCGACGAGACGAGCACCGTGCTGCCGTCGTGGTCGCCCTCGTCGTCGGCGGACCCGGCGGGCGCGGCCGTCTCTTCGTCGGCGTCCTCCGCGGGTCGCACGGCGGCGTCCTGCACGGAGCGGTACATCGTCTCGCCGAACAGGTAGTCGTACCCGCCGTCGGCCGCCGACTCGGCCGGGGTCTCGACGGGCGCCGGGGGCGGAGGCGGCGGCGCCGGGATCTCGGCCGCCGGCGGCACGGTCACCTCGGTAATCGCGGTCGCCTCGGGAACGGCCGTCGCCTCCGGGATCGCCGTCGCCTCCGGGATCGCCGTCGCCTCGGGCAGCTCGACGACGGGCGCATCCACCACGGGCGCATCGACCACGGGCGGCGCCGCGATCGGCTGCGGCTGCGCGGGTGCCGGCGGCAGCGGCGCGGGCGACACGATCGCCTCCGCCGTCGCCCCCGTCGCGAACGCGGATGCCCGCACGACCCCCGCCTCGAGCGGCAGCTCGGCGGCGCCGGCGCCCGGCAGCGCCACGGCGATCACGCCCCCCGGCAGTCGACGCTCGATCCACGTCGTGGCCCCCGAGCCCGACACCTGCTCCGCGCCCACCCGCACCACGGCATCGCCGCGCACGATGACGTTCACGCCGCCGTCCGCCGCCTCGACGAAGGCGAACGAGGGAGTCGCGAACAGGCCGCCCGCCGCGAGGTTCTCGAGCACCCCGGAGGGGCCGCGCTCGTCACGCACCCGCACCCACAGCCGGTCGATGGCCTCGGCGCCGAGTGCGGCGTCGACGAAGAGTTGGCGCGCCGGGGTGATGAAGGCGAGCCAGCCGCTCGAAGCGGCTGCGTAGCGGTGGGTCACGGTCAAGCCCTCGGCATCGTGTCTTCGAGAAGACGGCGGTCGCGGTCGATGGTCTCTTCAGGATCGGGGGTCTCGCCGGTCAGCTCCGACTCCACGACGACGACCGTCACGTTGTCGCGGCCGCCCGCGGCGATCGCCGCGCCCACGAGGCGCTCCGCGAGGGTCGGCCCGTCCGGCTCCCGCGCGGCCTGCTGGTCGTGGAACACGATGATGCGGGCGATCTCGTCGTCGTCGAGCTCCTTGGTGAGCCCGTCGCTGCACAGCAGGAAGCTCTGACGCCCGCGGACCGGCAGCAGCCAGATGTCGGGCTCCACCTCGGCGTCCGCGCCGAGAGCGCGGGTCACCACGTTGCGCTGCGGGTGCGTGACGGCGTCGACGGGCAGGATGAGGCCCGCATCGATGAGCTCCTGGACGGCCGAGTGGTCGACGCTCTGCTGCTCCAGCTGGCGGCCGTCCCAGCTGTAGGTGCGCGAGTCGCCCACGTTGAACGCCATCCAGTGCGGGCCGGCGCCCTCGATGTCGACGAGGGCGACGCCCGTGAGCGTGGTACCCGAGAGCGCGTCGTCGCGCAACGCGGTCACCGCCGCGTTCGCCGCGCGGATCGCCTCCAGCACCGCGCGGGCCGTCGCCGGGCTCCCGGTCCGCGCCTCGGCGAACGCCGACACCGCGGCACGGCTCGCGAGATCGCCGTGGGCGTGCCCGCCCATGCCGTCCGCGACCACCCAGAACGGGGCCGCCGCGAGAAAGCTGTCCTCGTTGGCCGCGCGCACCGAGCCGACGTCGCTGTGACCGGCATGCCGCAGCTGCACGACGACATCGCCGATCGCGAACTCCTCGCGGCTCTCCACCGACACTCCCCCGTCCCTACGCGGTCTGAGCAAACCTAGCAACCTCCCGCGGGCGAGTTGTACCGCCCCGAACGGGGACTGCTCCCCATGCCGCGCCGGCGGCCGGCACCTCACTCGGCGGGCGGCAGGTGGTCGGCGCCGAGCAGATAGGAGCCGAGCTCGATGACCGCGCCATCCGGCACGGGCGAGAACTCCGTCGAGGTCACGATCGTGCGACGACGGTTCGCGACGACCGCGACCCCGTTCGTCGAATTGAGGTCCAGCACGAACAGTCCGCCGTCGTAGGGCAGCACGATCGCGTGATTCTTCGACACCGTCTTTCCGGCATCCTCGACCGTCACGAGCTTCGCGCCCGGGAAGCCGTCCACCTCGAAAGGCTTGCGACCCACGACGATCGCGCCGTCGACGCTCACCCGATCGCCGTCGGCGAGCAGCAGCACCCAGCCGGCCGACACGTGGCGCGGCGGCCCACCCGGGAAGAACACCGGTTCGGAGGGGTCGCGCGGCGGGATCCCGCGGCCGACGAGCTTCGTGCGGGTGTCGATCAGGCCCGGCTCGAGGTCGCCGCCCTGCAGCCACGGCGGACGCAGCACCGGCTGATCAGGCGGGAAGTACCCGGGCGGACGCTCATCCATGCCTGAATCATTTCCGGGCGAGGCGACCGCGTCAAGCGTCGTGGCCGTCTGCCGTCGACTCGCGTGGCGAAATCCTCATCTTGACGAGACTCGCCACCACGGCGACCGTCATCGCGACCACGATCACGCCCAACGACACCCAGGTGGAGATCTCCGGCGCCCACTCGACGCCGTGCCCGCCGTTGATGAACGGCAGCTCGTTCTCGTGCAGGGCGTGCAGCACGAGCTTCACGCCGATGAAGGCCAGGATGAACGCGATCCCGTACTTGAGGTAGACGAGCTTCTCGACCAGATCGCCCAGCAGGAAGTACAGCTGGCGAAGGCCCATGAGCGCGAAGACGTTGGCGGTGAACACGATGAACGGGCTGCGGGTGATGCCGAAGATCGCCGGGATCGAGTCGAGCGCGAACACCAGATCGGTCGTGCCGAGCGCCACGAACACCATGAGCACCGGGGTGAACACCTTGCGGCCGTCGATCACGGTGCGCACCTTCGAGCCGTCGAAGGTGTCGGTGATGGCGACGCGCTTGCGGAACCAGCCGAGCAGGCGGCTCTCGCGCTCCACCTCGTCCTCATGCCCCGTCCGCACCTGCTGGATGGCGGTGTACACGAGGAACGCGCCGAAGATGTAGAACACCCAGCTGAAGTTCTCGATGAGCGCAGCGCCCAGCAGGATGAAGATGCCGCGGAACACGAGCGCCAGGATGATGCCCACCATGAGGATCTCCTGCTGGTAGCGGCGCGGCACCTGGAATCGGGCCATGATCAGCAGGAACACGAACAGGTTGTCGATCGACAGGCTGTACTCGGTGAGCCAGCCCGCCACGAACTGGCCCGCGTGCTCGGCGTCGCCGAGCCACAGCATGAGGCCCGCGAAGACGAGGGCGAGCGCCACGTAGAAGCCGATCCACAGCGCCGACTCCCGGGTGGACGGGACGTGCGGGCGCCGGTAGGCGAGGATCAGGTCGAAGGCGAGGATGAGGCCCAGAACGACGTAGGTGCCGATCTCGAACCAGAGCGGGAGTGCCAGCAAGGGGATCCTTTCGGGGATGGATGTTCCTCGAACGTCTCTCCCGCGCGGATCCTGCACCGTCCAACGGTGCGGATGCCGCGGTCGCGACCGGGGCTGCGGCATCGGAGCCCGTGATGACGGTCGCGACGAGGTGGGATACTCCCCTTCGCGCGGTTAGTCTAGCGGGACGACCCGAGCCAGGAGCACCTCATGACCGAGCCGCAGACCCCGACCCCGATCGAGACCCGCCAGTACAAGCCGCAGACCCCGTGGGTGAGCGCGGTGGGCTACTTCATCTTCTTCAGCCGCTGGCTGCAGGCGCCGCTCTACCTCGGCCTCATCGTCGCCCAGGCGATCTACGTCGTGGTGTTCATGACGGAGCTGTGGCACCTCGGCGAGAAGGTCGTGGGCTCGTTCCTGCACCCCGGCGACGGGCATTACGCGCTCGAGGAGTCGGACGTGATGCTGGCCGTGCTCGGCCTCATCGACGTCGTCATGATCGCGAACCTGCTCATCATGGTGATCATCGGCGGCTACGAGACCTTCGTCTCGCGCATCAAGGTCGACGGCCACCCCGACCAGCCCGAGTGGCTCAGCCACGTGAACGCCAACGTGCTCAAGGTGAAGCTCGCGATGGCGATCATCGGCATCTCCTCCATCCACCTGCTGAAGACCTTCATCGAGGTGGGCGACCTCGGATCCCCGCGCGGCGAGTCGGAGACGGGCGCCGTCTACACCGGCGAGGGCGTGTTCTGGCAGGTGATGATCCACCTGACCTTCATCGTCTCGGCGGTGGCGCTCGCCCTCATCGACCGTTGGTCGGTCAAGGCGCACATCGCGAAGGCGATCGCCGAGCAGCCGCTCGAGCCGGCGCTGCCGAGCGCCGCACACTGAGCGAGCTCAGCTCGCGAGCGGCTCGATGAGGGCCGGGTCGCGCGGGTCGACCGCACGGGAGTTGTTGACGCGGCGATCGACCTCGTACCCGGTGAGAGTCGCGGCGACCTCGGCGGAGGCCGCGTCGAGCAGGGCGAGCGTGCGCTCCTTGTCGGCATCCGACTCGAGCTTCACCGGAGCGAGCCACTCGTCGTAGGCGTCGCGCGTGAGGAAGGCCGGCATCCGGTCGTGCACCTCACCGGATGCGTCGCGCGCCTCGCGCGTGATGATGACGCAGGAGACGGCCCAGTCGCCGTCGACCTTGCGTGCCGTCGCGAGCCCGGCGGCGGCCAGGATGGGGTGCGCACCGTGCAGGAAGTGCGGCTGCTTGTCGCCCGCCTCGCCGGTCCACTCGAAGTAGCCGCGCATCGGCACGATGCAGCGGGTGCTCGCGAACGCCGCCTTCCACAGGCCGTTCACGGCGATCGTCTCGAGGCGGGCGTTGAACTGGGGCCGGGTCTTCGCGGTGAGAAACGGCGGATGGAAGTCCCACTCGGCTGCCACGACGCGACGCTCCACCTCGCCCGTCGCGCTGTCGCGGCGCTCGCGCACGATCGGCACGAGCTCGGTGGGTGCGATCGAGAACTGCGGACGCCAGTCGCGGAAGTCGTTGCCGGCAGCGACGAACTCCTCGATCAGCTCGTTGGTCTCGGCGTCGTTCGCGAATCGTCCGCACATGCGGGCATCATCCCGCGAGCATCCGACAGCGGATCAGTGCGCCGCATCGTAGGCGTCGACCACCTCGGCCTTGATGCGCCCGCGATCGCCGACCGCGTAGCCGTTGCCCTGCGCCCAGGAGCGGATGGCGGCGAGCCGCTCGGCGTCCGAACCCTTCGCGCGGGGGCGGGCGGCCGCGCGCGTCGGGGCTCCGCCGACCCGGCGGCCGGCCGCCACATAGGGTGCGAGCGCGTCGGCGAGGGCGCGGGCATTCGCCGCGCTCAGGTCGATCTCGTACTCCGCGCCGTCGAGGCTGAACCGCGTACTGCGCGTTCCGGCCGGAAGCTCCTCGCCGTCGAGGTCGTCGGTGAGCACGGTGATCGTCTTCTTCGCCATGTGGGCGAGTGTACGGCCCGCGTGATCGCGACGGAATGCGCCGCCCGGGAACGCGAAGAGCCCGGCCAGAGGCCGGGCTCTTCGTCTGGGTGACCCCAGCGGGATTCGAACCCGCGTTACCGCCGTGAGAGGGCGGCGTACTAGGCCGCTATACGATGGGGCCGTTTCGCGACAACTTGACGATTATGCCATAGTGCGCGGCGCCCTCCAAAACGAGTCGACCGGGCCTACGCCAGCACGCGCAAGGCGCCCGGTTCGACCTCGACCTCGAGCGGTAGCGGCGCGATCCGCTCGCCGTCGGCGTAGGCCACGATCTCGGTGTCCACCTCGATGCGGACGCGTTTCGCGCGGCGCATGACGACCCGCGGATCGCTCGTATGGGTGCCCTGGAACACCCGCGGGAAGATCCGCAGGAACGAGAGGCGCGACAGCGGCTTCACGATCATCACGTCGAGCAGGCCGTCGTCGAGCGCGGCATCCGGGGTGATCTTCATGCCCCCGCCGAGCGAGACGCTGTTGCCCACCGACACCATGAGGGCGTCCAGCTCGAGCGCCTCGCCGTCGAGTTCCACGCGGTAGCGGTGCGGTGTGAGCCCGACCAGCTCGGCGAGCAGCGCGAGGATGTAGCGGCTCGGGCCCTTCGGGTGCTGCATGAGGTTGGCGCGCTCGTTGACGATCGCGTCGAAGCCGGCCGAGAGGGCGCAGGCGAACCAGCGTTCGGATGCCGAGCCGTCGGCATCCGTCCAGCGGATGCGCGCGGCGTCGATCACCCGGGGGCTGCGTTGCAGCGCCGCATCCAGGTGCCGGATGGCGGCCTCCGTGTCGTCGAAGGGGATGCCGAGGCCGCGCGCCATGTCGTTGCCGGTGCCCGAGGGCACGATGCCGAGCGGCACCTTCGTACCGACCAGGAGGTTCGTGCCGAGGTTGACCATGCCGTCGCCGCCGACCACGACGAGCGCGTCGGGGCGCGACGTCACCGCGGCACGGGCCGAGACCATGAGCGAGTCGAAGTCGGGTTCGGTGAGCGAGGTCACCTCGTGACCGAGTGCCCGCAGCGTCTGCACGACCGCCGGGCCGACGTCGCGGCTGGATCCGAACGACGCCGAGGGGTTGATGGCGACGACAACCCGCTTCGGCCTCGTCGTCATCCCGCCATCATCCCATCCCCGGGCACGCCCTCACCTCCGAGCCATCTCCGCGAGAGTACGTACTTCTGGGGGTTTTCGCGGCTCAGAAGCCCCAGAAGCACGTACTTTCGGGGACTAGCGACGGAAGCGGATGCGGCGCAGCAGCTGGGCGTTGAGGGCCACGACGATCGTCGAGACCGACATGAGGCCGGCCGCGAGCGCCGGAGGCATGAGGAAGCCGACACCGGCCAGCACGCCCGCGGCGAGCGGGATGCCGACCGTGTTGTAGCCGGCCGCCCACCACAGGTTCTGCAGCATCTTGCGGTAGCTCGCCCGGCTGAGCGTCACGGTGTCGGCCACGCCCCGCGGATCCGACGACGCGAGCACCACGCCGGCCGACTCGATCGCCACATCCGTCCCGGCGCCGATCGCGATGCCGAGGTCGGCGCGCGCCAGGGCGGGCGCGTCGTTGATGCCGTCGCCCACCATCGCGACGCGCGCGGCGCCCTCGTCCTGCAGGGCGGCCACCACCTCGGCCTTCTGCCCGGGCAGCACCTCGGCGCGCACCTCCTCGATCCCGAGCTCGGCGGCCACCCGTCCCGCCACCGCGTGCGAGTCGCCCGTCAGCATCGCCACACGGATGCCGCGGGCGCGCAAGGCGGCCACCGCCTCCGCCGATTCCGCGCGCACCCGGTCGGCGATCGCGAAGAGCGCGAGCACCCGCTCCGCCCCGTCCGCCGTCTCCACGAGGAACACGGTCGTCGCGCCGTCGGCGCCCGCCTCGCGCCCCGCGTGCACGAGCTCGGTGTCGAGCCGGATGCCGTGCTCGGTCACGTAGCGGGAGCTCGCCACCGCGAGCGCCCGGCCGTCGACCGTCGCCTCCGCGCCGCGACCGGCGAGCGCCCGGAACCCGGACGCCCGCGGCACCGCGAGCCCGCCCTCGCGCGCCGCGTCGACGAGTGCCCGTCCGATCGGATGCTCGCTGCGCGCCTCCACGGCGGCCGCGAGCGCGAGCGCGTCATCCGCTCCCACACCCGGTGCGGCCACGAGCCCGGCGAGCGCCTGACGCCCCTCGGTGAGGGTTCCGGTCTTGTCGAACAGCACCACGTCGAGATCCTTGGCGTCCTCGAGGGCGGCCCGGTCGCGGATCAGGATGCCACGCCGCGCGCCGATCGCGGTCGACAGCTGGGCGACGAGCGGGATCGCCAGCCCGAGCGCGTGCGGGCAGGCGATCACGAGCACCGCCACCACCCGCTCGATCACGAACGCCGGATCGTCGGGCCGCAGCAGCCACCACACGCCGAGGGTGATCACGGCCGCGCCGATCGCCACATAGAACAGCAGCGCCGCCGCCCGATCCGCGAGCAGCTGGGCGGGCGAACGGCTCGCCTGCGCCTCGGCGACGAGCCGCATGATGCCCGCGAGCGCCGTGTCGCCACCCGTGCGGGCGACCCGCACGGTGAGCGATCCGGAGGAGATGGATCCCGCCACGACCGGGTCGCCCTCCGCCTTGTCGACAGGCGTCGACTCGCCGGTCAGCAGGGACTCGTCGACCTCGGACGCACCCTCGAGGACGACGCCGTCCGCGGGGATCGCCGACCCTGGGCGCACGAGCACCTGGTCCCCCGCCGCGAGCTCGGCGCGTGCCACGCGCACGGGCTCCCCGTGCCGCAGCACCTCGGCCTCGTCCGGCAGCAGCTTCGCCAGCTCGCCGAGCGCGTTCTGGGCGCCGTGCACGGCCGCCATCTCGATCCAGTGACCCAGCAGCATGATCGTGATGAGCGTCGCGAGCTCCCACCAGAAGTCCATGCCGGGCAGCCCGAACATGACGGCGACCGAGTAGCCGAACGCCACCACGATGGCGAGCGAGATGAGCGTCATCATGCCGGGCGCGCGCCCGCGCAGCTCCGCCCAGGCGCCCTGCAGGAAGATTCGGCCGCCGATCGCCGCGATCGCGGCGCCGAACACCGCGGGAATCCACTCGCTGCCGGGGAACCGGGGGCCCGCGAGCCCCAGGATGTCCTGCAGGCCCGTCGAGAACACCACCGTCGGGACGGTCAAGGCGAGGCTGATCCAGAACAGCCTGCGGAAGCGAGCGGGATCGTGCGCGCTGTGGTCGTGCGCGCTGGAGCTATGAGCATGCGCCATTTCTGGCCCATGCTGCGACGCCAGCGCCGAGGGCCGTCCCGGCCCTCGGTCCGAGTGGTCGTGGTGCGCGTGGCCACCCCCCGCCGATCGAGGAGCCGCCGCAGGCGGCGTATCGAGATCACCGTGGTGGTGCGCGTCGTGGTCGTGCCCGGCGTGGTCGTGGTGGTGCTCGTGCCCGCTCATCACGCCCCCCGGTTCTGCTGCAGCTCGAACACGGTCAGCAGCTCCTCCACGGCGGCGTCGCGCGTAGCGCCGCCCTCGTCGAACATGTGCGACACATGGGTGCGCAGGTGGTTCTCGACGAGCAGCTTGTTGAGACTGCGCAGCGACTTCTGGATGGCGAGGGTCTGGGTGATGATGTCGACGCAGTACGCCTCGTCATCGATCATCTTCTCGACCCCGCGCAGCTGGCCCTCCAGGATGCGGGCGCGATGCAGTGCGCGCTTCTTGATGTCGGCGATCATGCGGCCATGATACCCCTAGGGGGTATTTGGCGCCAGGCTACTCCCCCAGCGCCTCGCGCAGGATCCGGATGCTGTCGCCCTCGGTCTGCGCCCCACCGCCCTCGTGCCCGTTGAAGGGGAACACCTCGATCGACTTCGGCCCGGCGTAGGCGTTGTAGGCGCCGAACACCGTCGAGGGCTTGCAGATGTCGTCCATGAGCGCCGCCGTGAACCACGCCGGAGCCGTCGCCCGGCGGGCGAAGTTGACACCGTCGAAGTACGACAGCGTCTCGAGCACCGACGCCACCTTCCCGCGGTGCTGCGCGAGGTAGCGCACCACCTCGTGGTACGGGTCGGAGTCATGGATGGCGAGCGCCCGCGGGAAGTCGCACAGGAACGGCACCCACGGCAGCACCGCGGCGAGCCCCGGCACGAGGCCCGCGACGGCGAGGGTGATCCCGCCGCCCTGACTGGCGCCGAGCACCGCGATCCGCTCGGCATCCACCACGGGCAGCGAGCGCGCCGCGTCGACCGCCCGCACGGCATCCGTGAACAGCCGCCGGTAGTAGTAGCTCGCCCGCGAGTCGATGCCGCGGGTCATGACCCCGGGGATCTGCGGCCCGGTGGCGCCGGCGTCCCCGGTGTCGCCGAGCGACCATCCCGACCCTTGCCCGCGGGAGTCGACGAAGAGGTGCGCGAACCCGGCGGAGGCATAGAGCAGATTCTCGGTGGGGCGTCCGCGACCGCCGCCGTAGCCCTGATACTGCACGACGGTCGGCAGCGGCCCGCTCGCGGTGCGCGGCACGCGCAGCCATGCCTTGATCGGCTCGCCGGCGAACCCGGGGAAGGTCACGTCGTACACCTCGAGGGTGCGCAGCCCCGCCTCGACCGGCTCGAGCACGACCAGGCCCTCGGGCGCGGCCGCTCGGCTCTCCGCGAGGGTGTCCGCCCAGAAGGCGTCGAAGTCGGCGGGGTCGGTCTGCGCGCTCCGGTAGGCGTGCAGTTCGGCTTCGGGCAGGTCGACGAGCATGGCTCCTCCTCGGGTCGAGCACACCCTACCGAGGCACCCGGCGTAGTGTCGGCAGCATGAACGTGACCAAGTACGAGCACGCCTGCCTCGTCGTCTCGAAGGGCGACGCACGCCTCGTCATCGACCCGGGCGTCTTCCTCGCCACCCTGCCCGACGCCTCGGGCGTCGTCGCCGTCGTCATCACCCACGAGCACGGCGACCACTACTCCGCCGACCGGGTGCGCGACATTCTGGCGGCGAGCCCCGACGCCCGCGTGTTCGGCCCTCCGGGGGTGGTCGCGGCGGCGGCGAAGGACGGCATCGAGGTCGAGGCCGTCGGTCACGGCGACGCGATCACCGTCGAGCCGTTCACCCTGCGGTTCTTCGGCGCGACGCACAGCGTCATCCACTCCTCGATCCCGGTGATCGACAACGTGGGGGTGCTCGTCGACGACGCGTTCTACTACGGCGGCGACTCGTACACCGTGCCGGATGCGCCCGTCGAGCTGCTGGCGGCGCCGATCGGCGCCCCGTGGCTCAAGATCGGCGAGGCCATCGACTACGTGCTCGAGGTGAAGCCCCGGCACGCCTTCCCCATCCACGACATGACCCTCTCGGCGGCAGGACGCGGCATGGCCGCCGACCGGCTGAAGTGGGCCACCGAGCAGGGCGGCGGCACCTTCCAGGTGCTCGAGCCCGGCGAGTCGATCGACTGGTGAGCGGACCTGACGAGGTCACCCCGGGCGAGCTCCACGCACTGATCGAGGCCGGCGACGACCTCCAGCTGGTGGACGTGCGCGAGACCTGGGAGACCGAGCTCGCCGTGCTGCCGGGGGCGCTCGTGCTGCCGCTCGGTCGGCTGCCGGAGCTCACGGAGGCGCTCGACCCGGACCGGCTCGTGGTGACGTACTGCCACCACGGCATCCGCTCGGCGCAGGCCGCCGCCTACCTGGAGGGCATCGGCTTCGAGGTGCGCCACCTGGCCGGCGGCATCGACGCGTGGGCCGAGGAGCTCGACCCCGGGATGCGGCGCTACTGAACCCGACTCCGGAGCATGGGCGCCGTCACAGGCCGCTGAGGCCGGAGCCGACGAGCACCACCCCGACCATCACGACGACGACCGAGCTCACGATGTAGCTGTTGCGCTCGATCCAATCGCGTGCGCGTTCGAGGGCGGCCCGCGCGCGCGGCCCGTCGCGGCGCACCAGGATCACCGGCACCGCGATCGTCGAGATGCCGAGGGCGAGGAACACCGCGGTCTCGATCGTCCACGTCACCGGCGTGACGGCACCGGAGTTGATCGCGAGTGCCGCCGCGGCGAGCAGCACGAGCGCCTTCGGGCGCAGGTTGAGGATGACGCCCACGCCGAAGGCGGGAATCGGCCCGAGGGTTCCGAGCCGGCGCAACCAGGCGGGCATCCGCGGCTCCGCCTCCGGGCCCCGCCGGCGCGCGATCACGAACGACCAGATCGCGAACACCATGCAGCCCACCCCGAGCACGATCTCGGCGATCCCGGTGGCCGGCTGCGGCACATCCACCCGCTCCGGGATGGCGCGGATGCCCGCCGTGAACGCCACGGTGACCCCGGCCAGGCCGATCGCGTAGCCGATGAGGTAGGCGAGCCCGGAGGTGCGGCCGCGCTCCGACAGCAGGATCACGAGCACGGCCATGATCGGCACGCTGCTGAAGGCGACGCCCACACCGAGCGGCAGGAGGATCCCGAACGCTTCCATGGGCCCCCTCCCCCGAACGCTCCGACCCTAGCGCGTCGGTGCCCTCAGGCCGCGATCTCGTCGGAGGGCTGCGGTGCGCCGTCGCCCTCGGCGATCGCGAGGAGGCGGGGCGCGAGCGAGCGGGCGTCGGCGAGCACGGCCGACACGATCCACTCGGGCGCCTCTCCGGCCGCGAGCTCGACGGCGCGCAACGTGGCCGCCTCGGGCTTGAAGGCCACATGCTGCGGCACGAGGGCGATGCCGAGCCCCCGCCGCACGAGATCGATGAGGGTGTGCACGTCGTCGACGCTGCAGCGCACCGCGCGCTCGATCCCCTGCGCGGCGAACGCGGCGTCGGTGAGGGTGCGCACGCCCCACGACGGACGGAAGTCGACGAAGTCGTCGTCGGTGAGCTCGTCGAGCGACACGGTGGCGCGGTTCGCGAGCGGATGGTCGTCGGGGCACAGCAGCACGACCGGCCGGCGCCCGAGCTCGTGGGTGACGAGGGCGCTCGGAACCTCGGCGGCCGCGACGAAGGCCACGTCGAGCTCGCCGTCCTGCACGAGCCCGAGCAGCTGGTGGGAGCCGGCCTGGGTGAACTGGATGTCGACGGCCGGGTAGCGACGATGGAAGCGCTCGAGCAGGAGGTTCACGTCGACCGCGCCGAGGCACTGCTCGGCGCCCACCCGCAGCGATCCGGCGAGCTGATGAGAGGAGCGCACCACGGCGTCTCGCGCGGCGGATGCGCGTGCGATGAGCTCGCGCGCGTGCGGCACGAGGGCGAGTCCGGCCGGGGTCGGGACCACGGATCGGGTGGTGCGCTCGAACAGCGGCGCGCCGAGCTCCGCCTCGAGCCGACGGATCGACGACGACAGCCCGGACTGCGAGATGCGGCAGCGCTCGGCGGCACGCGTGAACTGCTGCTCGTCGATGAGCGCCACGAAGTGCTCGAGCTGACGGTGCTCCATTCATGCCTCCTGGTGATGAATGCGATCGCATCATGCTGTTGGACTTGTAGTTTTGCGCGGCGTAGCGTCGAAGGCAAGAGAAAGGGTCACGCGTGACGCAACGGAGCATCGGAAATCGGCAGGTCAGTGCGATCGGACTCGGCGGCATGCCGATGTCGATCGAGGGGAGGCCGGATGCGGAACGCTCCATCGCCACCATCCACGCGGCCCTCGACGCCGGTGTCACCCTCATCGACACCGCCGACGCCTACCACCTGCTGCCCGGCGAGGTCGGCCACAACGAGGAGCTCATCGCCGCAGCCTTGCGCAGCTACGGTGCCGACACCTCGCACGTGCTCGTGGCCACCAAGGGCGGTCACCTGCGCCCCGGCGACGGCACCTGGACGCAGAACGGGCACCCCGAGTACCTGAAGGAGGCCGCGAAGGCGTCGGCGAAGCGGCTCGGCGTGGACGCGATCGGCCTGTACCAGTTCCACCGGCCCGACCCCGCGGTGCCCTACGCCGACTCGATCGGCGCCATCCGGGACCTCCTCGACGACGGGCTCATCGAGCTCGCCGGCATCTCCAACGCGAGCGTCGCGCAGATCGAGCTCGCCCAGGAGATCCTCGGCGGCCGGCTCGTGTCGGTGCAGAACCAGTTCTCCCCCGCCCTCCGCTCCACCCTCGCCGAGCTCGAGCACTGCGCCGCCCACGGCATCGCCTTCCTGCCCTGGTCGCCGCTCGGCGGCATCGGCCGCGCGGGCGCGGTCGGCGAGCGCCACGCGGCGTTCGGCCGGATCGCCGACGCCCACGGTGTGAGCCCGCAGCAGGTCACCCTCGCCTGGGAGCTCGCGCTCGCCCCCGTCGTGATCCCCATCCCCGGCGCCTCACGCCCCGAGAGCATCCGCGACTCGGTGCGCGCCGCCGAGCTCGTGCTGAGCGACGCCGAGATCGCCGAACTGTCCGCATCCTGACCCCCGATTCCGAAAGACGGCAACACCATGAAGACCATCGACATCCCCGGCATCGCCCACCCCGCCCCCAACGTCGTGCTCGGCGTCATGCGCATCCAGGCGCTCGACGACGCCGAGGTGCAGACCCTGTACGGCACCGCGCGCGACGCCGGCATCGACTTCTTCGACCATGCGGACGTCTACGGCAGCGAGCTGCACGGCTGCGAGCGCCGCTTCGCCGAGGCGCTCAAGCTGAGCCCCGCGCAGCGCGACGAGATCACCCTGCAGACCAAGGCCGGCATCGTGCGCGAAGGCCCGTACTTCGACTACTCGTACGAGCACATCGTGGCCTCGGCCGAAGGCTCGCTCACGGCGCTCGGCACCGACTACCTCGACATCCTGCTGCTGCACCGCCCCGACGCGCTCGTCGAGCCCGACGAGGTGGCGCGCGCCTTCTCGGAGCTGCACGCGGCCGGCAAGGTGAAGGCCTTCGGCGTCTCCAACCACACCCCGCGGCAGATCGAGCTGCTCATGCGCAGCGTCGAGCAGCCGCTCGTGGCCAACCAGCTGCAGCTGTCGATCACGCACGCGCCGATCATCGCGCAGGGCGTCGCCACCAACATGCACGGACTCGACCAGTCGTTCACGATCGACGGCGGCGGGATCGTCGACTACTGCCGCCTCAACGACATCACCATCCAGGCGTGGTCGCCCTTCCAGGCCGGCTTCTTCACGGGCGTCTTCCTCGACAACCCCGACTACCCGGAGCTCAACGCGGCGATCGACCGCCTCGCCGCCGCCTACGACGTGCCGGCGCTCGCCATCGCGACCGCCTGGATCACCCGGCACCCCGCCGACATGCAGGTCGTGCTCGGCACCACGAGCCCCGAGCGCGTCGCCGCGGCGGCCCAGGGCTCCGAGCTGCGCCTCACCCGCGCCGAATGGTACGAGCTGTTCCGCGCCGCCGGCTACACGGTGCCCTGAGCGGCAGATGCCGGAAACACGAAACCCCCGCGTGAGCGGGGGTTTTTCCTTGCTGGGGTACCTGGACTCGAACCAAGAACAATTGAACCAGAATCAACCGTGTTGCCAATTACACCATACCCCACCGGTGTCAGCCGAAGCCGAACCGACTGCCTACTCTACCGCACGCGCGGGGGCTCTCCGAACTCGGGCGGTGGTCTCGAGGGTGTCGCGGATGACCGAGCCCGCGACGCGCGCCCCGTCGCCCGCCGCGATGAGCAGCTGCTGCGGCCCGGAGACGATGTCGCCCGCCGCGTAGATCCCGGCGACGCTCGTGCGACCGGCGCCATCCGTCGAGATGTACCCGTCCGCATCGCGTGCGAGCCCCAGGTCGTCGGCGAAGGCGAGCGACGGCGTCCACACCGGCCGCACGAAGCCGGCGGTGCGCGGGACGGTCTCGCCGTCCGCGAGCGTCACCCCCGTCATCCCCTCGCGGCCCGTGCCGGCGATGTCGGCGATCACCCGCCGCTCCACGCGGATGCCGCGCGACGCGAGCTCCGCCTCGTCGGCATCCGACACCTCAGCCACGCCGTTCGTGAACACCACGAGGTCGTCGGACCAGTTCGCGAGGAAGCGGGCGCGCTCGGCCAGGTCGTCGGTCTCGCCGATGAGGGCGAGCGGCGCGGTGCGCTTCTCCCAGCCGTCGCAGTCGACGCAACTGTGCAGGGCCGTGCCGTAGAAGGCGCGCAGCGTCGGCAGCGCGGGAAGCGTCTCGGCGAGCCCCGTCGCGAGCACGACCGCGCGCGCGACCACCTCGGTTCCGACCCCGGCGCCCCGCGTCTCCGCCTGCACGACGAACTCCCCCGACTCGAGCGGCGAGAGCGACGTCACCACGGTCCGCTCGACGGCGACCCCGTAACCGGCGAGCTCCTCGGCGCCCAGCTTGCGCAGCTCGAGCGGCGAGATGCCGTCGCGCGTGATGAAGCCGTGCGAGGCGAGGGTCGCCGCGTTGCGGGGACGCGCGGAATCGAGCACGATCACGCTCCGACGCGCCCGCACGATGCCGAGCGCGGCGGCGAGCCCCGCAGGCCCGGCGCCGATCACCGCGACGTCGACGCGCACCGTCACAGTGCCTGCCGAAGCCTCTCGATGCGCGCCAGCGTCGACGCCTTGCCCAGGATCTCCATCGACTCGAACAGCGGCGGGCTCACCCGGCGCCCCGAGACGGCGGTGCGCAGCGGGCCGAACGCGGTGCGGGGCTTGAGTCCCGGTCCGCCCTGCTCCGCCGGCGTCAACAGGGCGGCGCGCAGCGCCTCCTCGATCTCGACCCGGCCGAACTCGTCGAGCTGCTCGAGCGCCGCCTCCGAGGCGTCGAGCACGAGGCGCGCCTCGTCGACATCCTTGGGCAGCGCATCCGCCTCGAACTCGAGGGCGTCGTCGTCGGTGAAGAGGAAGCCGAGCATGCCGCGCGCCTCGCCGAGCACCGTGACGCGCTCCTGCACGAGCGGCGCCGCCTCCCGCAGGATCGCGCGCTCCGCCTCGGTCGGCGGATCGGCGAGAAAGCCCTCGAGGTACGGCACGATGCGCTCGGTGAAGTCGGCGGCCTCCAGCATGCGGATGTGGTCGCCGTTGATCGCGTCGGCCTTCTTCTGGTCGAAGCGGGCCGGGTTGGGGTTCACGTCACGGATGTCGAAAGCCGCCACGAACTCGTCCTGCGTGAACACGTCGCGGTCGGGCCCGATCGACCAGCCGAGCAGGGCGAGGTAGTTGAGCAGCCCCTCGGGGATGAAGCCGCGGTCGCGGTGGTGGAACAGGTTCGACTCGGGGTCGCGCTTGCTGAGCTTCTTCGAGCCCTCGCCGTAGACGAGCGGCATGTGGGCGTACTGGGGGATGAAGTCGGTCACCCCGATCTCGATGAGCGCGAGGTAGAGGGCGATCTGGCGCGGGGTGGACGAGAGGATGTCCTCCCCGCGGAACACGTGCGTCACCCCCATGAGCGCGTCGTCGACCGGGTTCACGAAGGTGTAGAGCGGGGCGCCGTTCGGCCGCACGACGACGAAGTCGGTGAAGCTGCCGGCCGGGAAGGTGATGTCGCCGCGGATCAGGTCGTGGAAGCTCAGCTCGGTGTCGGGCACCCGCAGCCGCAGGCTCGGCCGGCGCCCTTCGGCGCGGAACGCGGCGCGCTGCTCGTCGGTGAGCTCGCGCTCGAAGTTGTCGTAGCCCTGTCGCGGGTCGCGGCCGGCGGCGAGGTTGCGCGCCTCCATCTCCTCCGGCGTCACGAACGACTCGTAGAGGTGACCGGATGCCGTCAGCCGCTCCACGAGGTCCAGGTAGATCTGGGTGCGCTGCGACTGGCGGTACGGGGCGTGCGGTCCGCCCTTCTCGATGCCCTCATCCCAGTCGATGCCGAGCCAGCTGAGCGCGTCGATGAGCTGCAGGTAGCTCTCCTCGCTGTCCCGGGCGGCATCGGTGTCCTCGATGCGGAACACGAGCTTGCCGCCGGTGTGCCGGGCGTAGGCCCAGTTGAAGAGCGCGGTGCGCACCATCCCGACGTGGGGGGTGCCGGTGGGAGACGGGCAGAACCTGACGCGCACATCCGCGCCGGTCGCCGTGGAGAAGGGGAGCGACATCGCTGTCGATCCTACAGAGGCGTCCGATCAGCCGAACACGAGCGCGACCGACGCCCCGAGCGCCAGCACGACACCCACGATCTGAACCGCCGTGAGCCGTTCGCGCAGCACCGTGAGCGCGAGCAGCACGGTGCCGAGCGGATAGAGCGCGCTCAGCACCCCCATGATCGCGAGCTGCCCCTGATGCAGGCCCCAGACGAGCAGGGCGTTGGCGATCGCGAGGGTGACGCCCGCGACGACGGCGTAGCCGAGACCGCGGCGATCCGCCCCGATCACCGGGAACGCCGCACCGCGCCGCGCGCGGATCACAGCGACGACGATCGCGTAGAGCGCGGCACCGACCACGAGATCCACGAGCAGCGGTGAGAGCTGCGACTCGGGCGGGGTGAGCTCGATCACCACGTTGTAGCCGCCGAAGCCGATCGCGGAGAGCACCGCGAGCCCGATGGCCTTGACGCCCACGCGACCGCCACCGGCTTCGCGCGTGATGCCCAGCAGTGCCGCCGCCACGACGAGCACCACGAGCGCGAGGTAGCCGATGGGGGTGAAGCGCTCACCGCGCGCGATGCCCACGACCGCGGGAATGCTCGCGGCGAGCGCCGCGACGGTCGGCGAGATGACGCTCATCGGCGCGATCGCCAGGGCGGCGTAGAACGCCCAGATCGAGACGGCCCCCGCGACGCCGGCGATCGCGCCGAGCCAGACCGCCTCGGAGGACCAGACCGAGCCGAACAGCGGGGTCGCGATCGCGATCGGCACGATCGCCACGGCGAAGCTCACGAAGCTCACCAGGATCGGCGGGAGCCGCCGCGATCCGATGCCGCCGTAGAAGTCGGAGACCCCGTAGATGATCGCGCTCGCGAGGCCGACGAGAACGATCATGGCCCTATCCAAGCGGATGCGGCCGACGCCGTGGCGCGTGCTACGGGATGTCCTCCGGGGCGACCCACCGCAGGCCGTCGTCGTGCACGAGGATCGGCCCGCGCATCCGAATCGCCGCCTCGTCGCAGGCGTCGCGGATGAGCGCGAGCCACTCGCGATCGGTGTCGCCGAGCTCGTCGCTCCCGCGACGCTCGTAGGCGACCACGAGGCTGTCGGCCTCGGCATCCTCGAACAGCACGCCGAGCACGCGCGAGTAGTTCTCCCGGTGCCCCGGCGAGGGACGGCGGGGCACATACGACGGGATCAGCAGGGGAAGCTGCCGTTCGCTCTCGTCGAGGAACATGAGCCACACCTGCCGACGGATGGCGTGGCCGAGCAGCAGCGAGGCGCGCTCGAGCACCTGCTCGTCGGAGATCAGCGGAAGGTCACGGACGTCGTCGTAGTGGGGTGCGGTCATGCCCCGATCATGGGTCGCTGCATCTGCGGCATTCGGGGCAGGAGCCGGATCTGTGGAGGGAGCGCGCTGGGGAGCGGCTACGCGGACTGGAAGAGCGGCGGATACACGGCGATGCGCGGCGCGGGCAGCCCCGCGTTCGCGAACAGGGTGCGCACCTCGTCGCGCACCCTGTCGTTGGCCACCGTCACGATGGCGACCGCGTCGAGCGGCACCGGACCGGCGGCCAGCAGCTCGGCATCCCGGAAGTCGGGATCGCTCGCGTGCAGCCTCCGCAGCGCCGCGGTTCCGGCATCGAGGCCCGCCGCGAACCGGGTGCCGGAGGCCCCCGAGTCGCCGTCCGCGAACACGAGGTCGGCGCCGAGCGCGTCGACGGGCACGGCGAGCAGCACGAACTCGGTCGGGCGCGCCGCACGTGCCGCATCCGACCAGTGCGCGCCCTCCGCCCCATCCCGCAGTTGCTCCCAACGGGTCGAATCCTGGGCGAGCGCGAACGCCACGAACTCCGCCACCGCGCGCCCATCCGGCACCGTCGCGGTCGCGCGCAGCTCGCGCGTGGTCGCCGAGCTCACGTCGACATCCGGCACCGCATCCGCGCGCAGCGCGCCATCGAGCGCGATCGACTCGAGGGTGCGCACATGCGTCACATGGAAGACGCGACGCCCGGGCAGCTTGAGCGACGGCGGCGCCGACACGACGCCCGCCACCCTCGGGGTGCTCGCCCGCGTGGTCCGCGTCTCCCGAATCGTGGACGTCCGCACGGCCCGCACGGGTTCGGGCGCTGTCCGCGGGTAGCAGATATCGCAGAGACCTTCATCGAACCCGTGGATGCACTCCGCCACCCGACGAGCCTACGTCGGATCGCGCGCGGCCGCGGGCCGCTACGGGTTCGCGCGACGCCGCTCGGCGATGAGCCACTCCGGCGGATCGGCGATGAGCGCCTGGATCTCGGCCGTCGTCATGGCGTCCGAGGCACCCGCACGCGCCAGCCCGGAGTTGGTGATGCCGAGCCGACGCGACACCTCGGCCCGCGGATGCGGACCCTCGCGGCGCAACGTCGACAGCCACTCCGGCGGGTTCGCCTGCAGTTCGGCGAGCTCGTCGCGGGAGTGCTGCGCCTCGCGGAACGCCTCCGGGGCGGCCGGAAGGTAGATGCCGAGCTTCTTCGCCGCCGACTGCGCGGAGAGGTACTGCGGCTTCGGCGGCTTCGGCTGCTGGCGGCGGTCCTCGCGGGCCTCGGAGTCGGTCATGCTTCGAGGGTAGCCTCGAACGCGTGAGCGCACCCTTCGTCGTCGCCTTCGTTCCCGGAGTGACGCCCGGCAAGTGGGTGCGCATCTGGGAGGAGCGGATGCGGCGCCAGCCGATCGAGGTGCGCCCGCTCCCCCAGCCGGAGGCGCTCGCGGCGCTCCGCACGGGCGAGGTGCAGATGGCCCTCGTGCGCGAGGTGCCGGCCGACGACGAGCTGCACGTGATCCCCCTGTACCGCGAGCAGCCGGTCGTGGTGGTCGCGAAGGAGCATCCGGCCTCCGCGCTCGACACGGTCGACCTGCGCGACCTCGACGGCGAGCCCCGGCAGGACGGTCAGGATGCGGCGGCCGTCGAACTCGTGGCCGCGGGGGTGGGGGTGGCGATCATGCCCCAGTCGCTCGCGCGCCTGCACGCGCGGCGCGACGTCGTGGCACGCCCTCTCCGCGACGCACCCGACACCGGAATCGGCCTCGCCTGGCTGCGCACGAACGAGGATCCGCGGCTCGAGACCTTCATCGGCATCGTGCGGGGACGCACCGTCAACTCGTCCCGCTGAGCGGGGCGAGCAGACCCGAAAGGGCCGCCTCGTTGACGATCGGGATGCCGTAGTCGCGTGCCTTGCGCGCCTTGCCGCTCGCCGAGTCGGGGTCGGCCGCGACGAGCAGTCGGGTGGCCTTGGTGACCGCGGCGCCCACGACCAGGCCGGCAGCCGTGAGCTCCGTCTCCCACGAGATCCGGGCTCGCGACATCTCGCCCGTCAGCACCACCACATCCCCCGGCGCGAGGGCGAAGCTGCGCGACGGCATGGTGACCGCGCGCGGCTCAAGCACGATCCGCGCCGCGCGGTGCGGGTCAAGCGCGCGTTCGATCGCGGCAGTGGGCAGGGCGAGCAGTTCCGCCACGGCGAGCAGTTCATCCACCTCCTGCTCGGTGAGGATCCCGTCCGCCCACGCGACGCGCGTGAGCGCCGAGAAGTAGTCGAGGTGCAGCCCCTCGACCGCGCCGCGATCCAGCCCCAGGCGTTCGGCGCACGCGAGCAGCTCGGCGGCCTCGTGCGCCGAGAGCACCCGATCCAGCAACGCGCGATCCAGCAGGGCGAGGTACTCCTCCGACTCGGCGGGGCCCGCCTCGACCGGCGGCATGCGGCTGGCGAGCCCGCCGAGGAACGCCGACACCGTGGTCGGCGCGACGGCGAGGGGGCGCGGCTTCCACGGGATGGGTCGGCCCCCCGTGACCGCCGCCGGCCAGCGACCGCCCACGAGCCCCGTGAACGGCCCGGCGATCTCGGGGTCGCGGCGCGCATCCGTCAGGTAGGCCGCGAGCAGGCGCGAGGTGGCCACCGCATCCGCGATCGCCCGGTGGGCGCCGTCGAGGGGGATGTCGTAGGCAGCGCAGCAGTCGCCGAGCGAGCGTCCGGCGCCGGGCAGGAAGGTGCGGGCGAGCCGCATGGTGCACAGGAACTCGGGGCGCGACCACACGCCGATCCCGGCCCGCTCGAACTCGGCGAACAGGAACCGCGAATCGAAGGCGGCGTTGTGGGCGACCGGCACGCGGCCGTCGAGCAATCCGATGAGCCGCACGGCGATGTCCGCGAATCCGGGCGCGCCCAGCACGTCGGCGGCACGGATGCCGTGGATGCGCTGCGGACCGAGATCGCGCCCCGGATTCAGCAGCGTCTCCCAGCGGCCGGTCTCGACGCCCATGGGGTCGACGTGCACGACCGCGAGCTCGATCACGCGATCCCCGCGGGCCGAGAGCCCCGTGGTCTCGACGTCGATCACCGCGAAGCCGTCGAACGCGGTCGTCATGAATGCGGGTGGAGCGGTGGAGCGGGTGGTGGTGCCGAAACCGCCGAACGTCATACGCGTGTCTCCTCGCGGCGACGCTACCGAGGCGGCGGGAAACGACGAAAGCCCGCGTTCGCGGGGCGCGCGTGAGCGCTATGCCATCACGACGACCGCGACGCCCCAGCCCAGCACGAGGATGACGAGCCACGACAGGGCGGCCGCGGCGAGCGCGCGCCCGCCGGTCCTCAGCAGCTGCTCCAGCCGGAGCTTCGCGCCGATCGCGACGAGCGCTGCCGCGAGAAGCGCGTTGCGCAGCTGATCGGCGACCGCGACCACGTCGTCCGGCACCGCCACGAAGGTGCGCACCAGGATGAGCGCCACGAAGCCGACGATGAACAGCGGCACCACGGGGGGCAGCGCGCCCCGCTCCACGCCCTCCGCGCGAGCGATCCGGCGAGTGCGCAGCGACGCGATCGCGACCATCGGGGCGAGCGCGAGCACCCGCGTGAGCTTCACGACCACCGCCACGGCGAGCGCCGCAGCACCCGCGGTCTGCGCGGTCGCCACCACCTGACCCACATCGTGCACGCTCGCGCCCACCCAGGCGCCGAAGAACCCGGGCGTCATCCGGATGCCGAGCCCCTCCCCCCAGGCCAGAAATGCAGGAAGAACGACGATGGCAGCGGTGCCGAACAAGGTGACGAGGGCCGTCGGCGTCGAACTCTCCTGCATTTCTGGGCCGGGGGTTCCGGATGCGGGGGTCCCGGATGCGGGGGTTCCGGATGCGGGGCGCCGCCGGGCGGCCGCCATCGCGCCGATCGCCGAGACGCCGCAGATCGAGAAACCGGCCGCCAGCAGCACGGGCTCATCCCCCGGCAGCCGGAACGCGCGGGCGATGAGGTAGGTGACGGCGAACGCGACGACGACCAGCGCCGCGATCGCCAGCAGCCCCCACCAGCCGAGCGCGGCGAGGGAGCTGAGCGACAGATCCAGCCCGAGCAGCACGATCCCGAGTCGCAGCAGGCTGCGTGCCGAGAAGCCGAGCCCGGGAGCGAAGACCCCGTCGAGCAGGGGCCGCAGCGGGATGACGCACTCGAGCACCAAGCCGATCAGGAAGGCGGCCGTGAGCCACGGCACATCGGGCAGCAGCACATGGATGATCCACGCGAGCGCGGCGCCGCCCGCCGCGACCGCGAGTCCGGCGAGCCGCGTGCCCGGCCTCACGCGGGGCGCTCGTCGCGACTCAGGGCCGGGTTGCTCAGGGTGCCGATGCCGTCGATCTCGATGTCGACGGTCTGCCCGTGCACGAACCCGCCGAGGCCGGACGGGGTCCCCGTCATGATGACGTCGCCCGGCAGCAGGGTCCAGACGTCCGAGATGTAGGCGATGAGCTCCGGCACCTTGTGGATGAGGTCGTGCGTGTTGCCGTGCCGCCGCGGCTCCCCGTCGACGAAGGTGCGGATCTCGAGGCCGTCGGGGTCGAGCTCGGTCTCGATCCACGGGCCGAGCGGCGCGAAGGTGTCGTAGCCTTTCGCGCGCGCCCACTGGCCGTCGGCGAACATCTGGTCGCGCGCCGAGACGTCGTTTCCGATCGTGTAGCCGAACACGTAGTCGGCCCAATCCGCCTCACGCACCTGTTTCGCGATCCGCCCGATCACGACCACGAGCTCGCCCTCGTGCACGATGCGGCCCTCGACGGGCGGGATGCGGATCGGGTCGCCCGGGCCGATCACGGCGGTGTTGGGCTTCAGGAAGATGAGCGGGTTCTCGGGGGCGTCGACGCCTTTCAGGTCGGCGCGGTGCTCGGCGTAGTTGAGGCCGACGCACACCACCTTGGAGCGCGGGATGACGGGGGCGAGCAGCCGGGCATCCGCGAGGGGCACGCGCTCACCGGTGGGGTCGTAGCCGACGAACATCGGGTCGCCGTTCAGCACCACGAGCTCATCGTCGTCGACGATGCCGTACCGCGGGTCGCCTCCCGTGCTGAAGCGCGCGACTCTCACGGCTCCACCCTAGCCACCCCGTCGCGGTGATCGAGGAGCGCCCGGACGACTCGCGATACTGGAGCGGTGACCGAGTTGCTGTGGACGGGACCCGACGACTCGGACCGGGTGCTCGTGCTCGCCCACGGGGCGGGCGCGCCCATGGACTCGGAGTGGATGACGATGGTCGCCGGGCTGCTCGGGGAACGCGGGGTGCGGGTGGCGCGCTTCGAGTTCGCCTACATGGCGCTCCGGCGCGTCGACGGCAGACGACGCCCAGCGCCGCTCGCCGAGAAGGTGCTCGACGAGTACCGGTCCGTGGTGGCGCTGCTGCGGCGCGAGACGGATGCCGTGCCGGTCATCGGCGGCAAGTCCTTCGGCGGACGGGTGGCGAGCCTTGTGGCGGACGAGCTGTATGCCGCAGGCGGCATCCGCGGCCTGGTCTGCCTCGGCTACCCGTTCCACCCGCTCGGCAAGCCGGAGCAGCAGCGCACGACCCACCTCGCGTCCCTCTCCGCACCCGCGCTCATCGCACAGGGCGAGCGCGACGCCATGGGATCCCGCGCCGAGGTGGCCGGGTACGCGCTCTCCCCCGCCATCCGGATCGCGTGGACGCCCGACGGCGACCACGACCTCCGACCGCTCAAGGCCTCGGGACGCACCCTCGCCGACAACCTCGCGCACGCCGCGGATGCGGTGGCCGCGTTCGTGGCGTGACCCGGTGGTCTCGAGACGCGTCGCCTGCGGCGGCGCTCCTCGACCACCTCACCACTCAGGTGATCGAGGAGCGCCGGCGAAGCGGACGCGTCTCGAGATCTGCGGGCGGTCAGGCGTCCAGGCGGTGCAGCCAGCCGTGGCGGTCGGCCACCCGGCCGTACTGGATGTCGGTGAGCTCGTCGCGCAGCGACAGCGACACGCGATCCTCGACCTCGGGCATCCAGATGCCGAAGGCATCCGACTTGATCTCGGAGATCGGCGTGATGACCGCGGCCGTGCCGCACGCGAACGCCTCCACGATCTCGCCGGAGGCCACCCCCTCGCGCCACTCGTCGATCGTCACGGGACGCTGCTCCACCGTGTAGCCGCGGTCGCGACCCAGCTGCAGCACCGAGTCGAGGGTGATCCCCTCGAGGATCGAGTCGGAGTCGGGCGTGATGAGCTTCTTGTCACGCGTCACGAGCACGACGTTCATGCCGCCGAGCTCCTCGAGGTACTTGCCCTCCTGCGCGTCAAGGAACAGCACCTGCGCGCAGTCGTTCTCGTACGCCTCCTGCTGGGCGACGAGCGATGCGGCGTAGTTGCCGCCGGTCTTCGCCTGTCCCATGCCGCCGTGTCCGGCACGCGTGAACCGGGTCGACAGCCAGATCGAGACGGGGGCGACACCGCCCGTGAAGTAGGCTCCGGCGGGCGAGGCGATCAGGTAGTAGTTGACCTTCTTGGCGGGGCGCACCCCGAGGAAGGCCTCCTTCGCGAACATGAAGGGCCGCAGGTAGAGGCTCGTCTCCGGCTGCGTCGGCACCCAGTCCGCGTCGACCGCGAGCAGCTGGTGCAGCGAGTCGAGGAAGTACT
Organism: Protaetiibacter larvae; assembly: GCF_008365275.1. Taxonomy (GTDB): domain Bacteria; phylum Actinomycetota; class Actinomycetes; order Actinomycetales; family Microbacteriaceae; genus Homoserinibacter; species Homoserinibacter larvae. The sequence goes on from NZ_CP043504.1 coordinate 2,554,133, forward strand.
CGGTGGGCAGCTCCGGCAGCGCGAGCCGCTTCGCCGAGCGCTGCAGGCGGGCCGCATTCGCCTCGGGACGGAAGGTCCAGATCGATCCATCCGCGTGACGGTAGGCCTTCAGCCCTTCGAAGATCTCCTGCCCGTAGTGCAGCACGGCGGCCGCCGGGTCGAGCGAGATCGGGCCGTAGGGCTGCACGCGCGGGCGGTGCCATCCGCCGCGCTCCGACCAGCAGATGTCGACCATGTGGTCGGTGAAGTAGTTGCCGAACCCCGGGTTCTCGAGGATCGCGGCGCGCTCCTCGGGGGTCTTGGCGTTCTCGTTGCGGGTCACCTGGAACAGCAGGTCCTGGGTGGCCATGGGGAGGAGGTTGAGGGTCATGGCTGCTCGTCTTCTCGAAGTCGTGAGTTCTATTGTGCGCCTCGCCGCACGGTTCAGCCGAGCCGGGCCGCGATCGCGGCGCCGACCTCGGCGGTCGTGCGCGGGGTGGATCCTCTCTCGGCGAGATCGGCCGCCACGGCCGCCTCGACCCGGCGGGCCGCATCCGGAAGCTCGAGATGGTCGAGCAGGAGCGCGGTCGACAGGATCGCAGCCGTGGGGTCGGCCTTCTGGAGACCGGCGATGTCGGGCGCGGATCCGTGAACCGGCTCGAACATGCTGGGGAACGTGCCATCCGGGTTGATGTTGCCCGAGGCCGCCAGTCCGATGCCGCCGCTGATGGCGCCGGCCAGATCGGTGAGGATGTCGCCGAAGAGATTGTCGGTGACGATGACGTCGAACCTAGCAGGGTCGGTGACGAGGAAGATGGTCGCGGCATCCACGTGGAGGTAATCCCACGCCACGTCCGGGTGATTGGCCGCCTCCGCCTCCACGAGCCGCGCCCACAGCTTGCCGGCGTGGGTGAGCACGTTGGTCTTGTGCACGAGGGTGAGCTTCTTCCGGCGCCTCTCGGCGAGCGCGAAGGCGTAGCGCACCACGCGCTCGATGCCGTAGGCGGTGTTGACGCTCACCTCGTTGGCGATCTCGTGCGGGGTGCCGGTGCGGATGCTGCCCCCGTTGCCGACGTACGGGCCTTCGGTGCCCTCCCGCACCACCACGAAGTCCACCTCGCCGGGGTCGCGCAGCGGACTCGTGACGCTCGGGTGCAGCACCGTGGGCCGCAGGTTGACGTAGTGGTCGAAGGCGAAGCGCAGCTTCAGCAGCAGGCCGCGCTCGATGATGCCGCCCGCGAGCCGGGGGTCGCGCGGGTCGCCGCCGACCGCCCCCAGCAGGATCGCGTCATGCCCGCGCAGCGACGCGAGATCGGCGTCGTCGAGGATGCGGCCGGTCTCCAGGTAGTGCGCGGCCCCGAAGCCGTAGTTGCTCGTGACGAGCTCGGCCTCGCCGGCGAGGGCGGCACGCAGCACCTTGACGGCCTCGGCGGTGACTTCGGGTCCGATGCCGTCTCCGGCGATGACGGCGAGGTCGATGGTGCGGGTCATGTCCTCAGGGTATCGAGCGTCAGCTGGCGACGATGTCGATCTCGCGGACCTCGTCGGCCTGGATCGCCGCGCGCACGCGCTCGAGCACGTCATCCGGCACCGGCGAGTCGACCGTGATGATGCTGAGGGCCTGCCCCCCGGCGCTGCGGCGCGCGATCTGCATGCCGGCGATGTTGATCCCGGCCTCGCCGAACTCCTTGCCGTACACGGCGACGATGCCCGGCCGGTCCGTGTAGAACATCACGATGTGGTGCTCGGCGATCGGCACCTCGATGTCGTAGCCGTTGAGGCCGATGATCTTCTCGGTGAGCTTCGTGCCCGAGAGCGTGCCGGCGACCTCGACCGAGGTGCCGTCGGAGAGCACCCCGCGCAGCGTCGTCGTGTTGCGGTAGTCCTTGCTCTCCTCGGAGACGTTGAGGCTCGAGGCGATGCCGCGCTGCTCGGCGAGCAGCGGCGCGTTCACGTAGGAGACGTTCTCGGTGACGAGGTTGGTGAAGTAGCCCTTGAGTGCGGCGAGTCGGTAGACGCTCACGTCGTAGGCGGCGAGCTCGCCGCGCACGTCGACCTCGAGGTCGGTGAGGGCGCCGTGGCCGGCGACCGCCGCGAGCACCTGACCGAGCTTCTCGACGAGGGCGATACCCGGGCGCACGAAGGGGTCGATGATGCCGCCCGCGACGTTCACCGCATCCGGGACCAGTTCGCCCTCGAGGGCGAGACGCACGCTGCGGGCGACCGAGACGCCCGCCTTCTCCTGGGCTTCGTCGGTCGACGCGCCGAGGTGGGGCGTGACGACGACGTTCGGCAGGGGCAGGAGCTTCTTGTCGACGGGCGGCTCCGCGTTGAAGACGTCGAGACCCGCGCCGGCGATGGTGCCCGCCGTGAGCGCCTCGTAGAGCGCGTCCTCGTCGATGAGACCGCCGCGCGCGACGTTGACGATGTAGGCCGTCTTCTTCATCTTCGCGAGCTGCGGCGTGGAGATCATGCCCGTGGTCTCGGGGGTCTTGGGCATGTGGATGGTGATGAAGTCGGACTGCTCGAGCACCTCGTCGAGGGTCGCGAGCCGCACCCCGAGCTGCTGGGCGCGGGCCGGGCTCACGTAGGGGTCGTAGGCGATGACGTCCATCCCGAAGGCCTGCAGGCGGCTCGTGATGAGCGCACCGATACGGCCGAGGCCGATGATGCCGACCGTCTTCTCGTAGAGCTCGACACCCGTGTACTTGGAGCGCTTCCACTCCCCCGCCGCGAGGCTCGCGTTGGCCGCCGGGATGTGGCGGGCGAGGCTCAGGATGTGGCCGATGGTGAGCTCGGCGGCGCTGATGATGTTCGAGGTCGGCGCGTTGACGACCATGACGCCCGCCTCGGTGGCGGCCTTGATGTCGACGTTGTCGAGTCCGACGCCGGCGCGCGCGACCACCTTGAGGGTCTTCGTGGCGGCGAGCGCCTCGGCGTCGATCTGGGTCGCGGAGCGGATGAGCACCGCGTTCGCCTCGGCGAGTGCCGCGAGCAGCGCCGGGCGGTCGGTGCCGTCGACGGAGCGGATCTCGAAGTCGGGGCCGAGCGCCTCGACGGTGGCGGGGGACAGTTCTTCGGCGATCAGGACGACCGGCTTGGCCACAGATGTTCCTTCGTGCGGGGGTGGCGGCCGATGCGGCCGCGAGGAAAGGCGCCGAGGCGTGCGCTGGCGCGGCACAGGCAGCCTACCGGAACCCGTATGCCGCCCGCGTCGCGGCCGTCGGCATCCTCGTGAGGGGCCGTCAGGCCCGGGAGGCGAGGAACGCGGAGGCCGCGTAGAGGGCGAGCGCCGTCGCGGACGTCGCGGCGAGGCCCGCCGCGAACAGCAGCACCCGGTTCGCCAGCGTCTGCCGCACGCCGATGAGCGCCGCCCCGACGTAGAACACCACGGGCAGCGCGATCCCGCCGATCAGGAGCACCCACGGCACGCGGTCCGCCATCCCGACCGCCGCGTAGGCGTGCGGCACGTTCACGAGGTTGCCGATCGCCTGGTACAGGAACCAGGCGAAGAGCACCCCGAAGACGATCGCGAGCACGATCGCGGGCACCGGCCAGCTCGGGTCACGACGCTCGTGCTGCGCCGGAGTCGCCGCAGCGTCGAGAGCGGGCTCGGGGATGCCGTCGGTCGCGCTCACGAGAACGCCCCCAGCAGGAACGGCCACGGCAGCAGCACGAGCACGCCGATCGTGAGCCAGACGAACCGCCGCAGACCGCGCCGCGAAACCCCCTCGGGGGTGAGGGCGAACACCGCCCCGAACCAGAGCACGGCGGCGATCATGG